>NC_020126.1:3504531-3823125 GCF_000331735.1 Myxococcus stipitatus DSM 14675
GCCACTCCCGGAAGCCCGCTTCGACGTCCTCGGGCACCATGAAGCGCGGGCCATCGAAGCCGTGGTGGAGCCGGGCGAGCGCCGCGCCCATGCGCCCCAGGGCGGGTTCGTCCGAGGGCTTGGCGGGGCGAAGGGTGACGGTCATGCGAGGTCTCCAGAAGGGGGAGACCCAGCGTCACACAGCCCGAGCAAGCCTGCTCGCCTGTTCGAGGCCGTGTGGAGTGGTGGACGAGGACGGGGCTAACGAGCGAACGATTGACGCTTGAGGCGGCGGCGCTCGCGGAGGTCCGAGCGCAGCATGTCCACCATGCCCGCGCCCGAGATTCCCGCGACGGCCAGCCCGCCCAGCATCACGACATAGCTGGAGGCGCCCGCGCCCCCACACTCGACACACGTCACGGCGGGGTCCGTCGGCTCGTAATGCACCGGCAGCTTCGTCCCGGAGGCGTACCGCTGCGTCAGGCGCTGCGCGTCCATCAGCGCGCCGGAGTCATTGCCTCCGAAGGAGATGGTGTTCGCCGTGTAGGGGTGCCCGGCGACCGAGTACGTGTAGCGCACCTCGGGGTGGAAGCGGGTGCTGCGCCGGCCGTGCTGCGTCTCCACGCTGGAGGAGACCACGGTGCCCTCGGTGGTGGGCCATTGCTGGCTCTCATGGGCGCGGTACAGCATCCGCCCGCCTCCGTAGGCGAGCATGCCTCCGAACAGCAGCATCAATCCCGCCAGTAGCACCTTCATCATGTCGGATGGTCCTCGCTGTGGCGCGCACGGGAGCAGCTCCCGGGGCTCACGGTTCGCTTCATGCAGTGCAGAACACGCGCCACGCGTCCGCCCAGGGAGAAGGCTCGAGCCGGTGGGGCATTTCGCCCCGCGTGGGGCGGTCTGCCCCAGGCAGGCCCGTGCTTGTCCTCCCAGGAACGCGCCATCGGGGGCAGACTGTCCCGCCATATGACTTCCTTCGGCACCGAGCTCGACACCGCCCGCCGCATCGCCCGTGAAGCAGGCGCCCTCCTGTTGCAGGTCTACGCCACGCCCTTCGCGGTGGAGAACAAGGCGGGGGGCATGGGGCCCGTCACCGAGGCGGACACGCGCGCCAACGCGCTCATCGTGGAGGCGCTGCACCGCGCCTTTCCGGGCGACGGCGTGGTCGCCGAGGAGTCCGACGACAACTCGGCCGCCAGCCGCTTCGAGCGGTGCTGGTTCGTCGACCCGCTCGACGGCACGCAGGAGTTCGTCCATCGCAACGGGGAGTTCGCCATCCACATCGGCCTGGCCGTGGGCGGTCAGCCCGTGGTGGGTGTGGTGTATCGCCCGGTGGGGGACCTGTTGTACTCGGGCGTGGTGGGGCAGGGGGGCTTCGTGGAGGCGGCGGGCGAGCGGCGGGCGCTGCGGGTGTCGGACGTGGCGGAGCCCTCGGCGTTGCGGCTGGTGGTGTCCCGCTCGCATCGCGCGAAGCTGACGGACCAGGTGGTCGCGCGGCTGGGAATCACCCAGGAGCGCGAGTCCGGCTCGGTGGGCGTCAAGTGTGGCCTCCTCGCCGAGGCCGCCGCGGACCTCTACCTCCACGTCAGCCCCAAGAGCTACCGCTGGGACAACTGCGCGCCGGAGGCGGTGCTGCGCTCGGCGGGAGGCATCCTCACGGACCTCGGCGGGACGCCGTATCGCTACGACGGCTCCGAGCTCCAGAACGTGCGCGGACTGCTGGCCTGCAACGCCGCGGCGTTCCCTCGCGTCCAGCCGGTGGTCGCGACGTTCGCTCGTGAGGCCGGACTGCTTCCCTGACGCGGGCGGAAGGCACGCGGCTCGCGCGGGGGCGCGGGCCTCGAGTCCGCCGCGGCCTGGCCTCAGCGCTCGTCGACCGCGCTCCTCAGCTGGGCGAAGAGGCGCGCCAGGTCCTTCAGTTGGTAGTGGGCATTGAGCCCGCTGGGATTGGGGAGGACCCAGAGGCGCGAGGGGCCCAGGGTCTCGGGTTGGGGCCCCAGGCCGGCCTTGGGTCGCGCGAAGGCGGTGCGGTAGGCGCCCATGCCCAGCACCGCGAGGACGCGGGGCTTGTAGCGGCGCACCTTGGCCTCGAGCGCGCGCGCCCCTTGCTTCAGCTCGTCGTTGTCGAGCAGGTCCGCCGTCGCGGTGGCCCGGTCGACGAAGTTGGTGATGCCCAAGCCCCGCCCCAGGAGCTCGTCCTGCTCCGAGGGCCTCAACTGTCGCGCGGTGAAGCCCGAGAGGTGCAGCGTGGGCCAGAAGCGGTTGCCGGGCCTCGCGAAGTGGTGGCCCACCACCACCGAGTAGAGGCTGGGATTGATGCCGCAGAAGAGCACGCGCAAGTCCCGCGCGATGATGTCCGGCATCGAGCGGCCCGTCGCGGCGTCGAGCTCCTCTCGCGTGGGTCCCCGTGAGGCGGTCATGCCCGAGCATCTGCCCCAGTCGCCCGTGGATGGCAACGCCTGGGTGCTTGGCGGGGGCGCGTCGGGTGGGGCACTCTCCGCGGGCCGCGCTGCTTGAAGCCCCCACTGGAGACCCCGCACATGGCTCACATCGTCACGCTGACGCTCAACCCCGCCATCGACGTCGCGACGTCGGTGCCGGAGGTGACTCCCGAGCACAAGCTCCGCTGTGGCGCCGTGCGCAGGGACCCGGGCGGTGGGGGCATCAACGTGGCGCGTGTGGTGCGCGAGCTCGGAGGCGAGTCCATCGCCGTCTACACGCGCGGCGGCGCCACCGGCCTCTTGCTGGAGGAGCTGCTCGAGGAGAAGGGCCTGCTGCGGCGCTCCATCCCCGTGGCCGGCGCCACCCGCGAGAGCTTCACTGTCGCGGAGGGCTCGAGCGCCCGGGAGTACCGCTTCATCCTCCCCGGCCCCGTGCTCACCGAGCCCGAGTGGCGCCGCTGCCTCTCCACCGTGGAGGAGCTGGCCCAGGGCGCCTCGTTCATCGTCGCCAGCGGCAGCCTCCCCCAGGGTGTCCCCGAGGACTTCTACGCCCGCGTCGCCCGGATGGCGAAGCAGCGCGGCGTGCGCGTGGTGGTGGACACCAGCGGCGCCCCGCTCGCCGCCGCGCTGGAGGAAGGGGTGTTCCTGGCCAAGCCCAACCGCCGCGAGCTGTGTGAGCTCACGGGCATGAAGGGCGAGGACTTCGCTGGGCAGGCCGCCGCGGCCCGGGAGCTGGTGGCGCGGGGGAGGGCGGAGGTGCTGGCCGTGTCCATGGGCGCCGACGGTGCCTTGCTCACCACGCGAGACCTCCAGCTGCGCGCCTCGCCGCCCCCCGTGGAGACCCACAGCTCGGTGGGCGCCGGTGACAGTTTCGTCGCGGGAATGACGCTGTCCCTGGCCCGGGGCAAGCCCCATGATGAGGCGCTCCGGTGGGGCATCGCCTGCGGCACCGCGGCCCTGCTCTCCCAGGGCACGGACCTGTGTGCCCGCGCGGACGTCGAGCGTCTCTGGACGCAAGTTGCGGCTGCAACCGTGTAGTGGCCTGGGTGAATCGGCACCTCGGTGCGGGGCTGGGCCGAGGGGGCTGTCTCACTTTACCCAGAGACAACAGTGACAGGTATTGGACAGAGTAGGTCCTCGTGCCCACCTCCTGTCCTTCCGTCGGCTCCTCGACTGTCCCGCGACTCGGTCCCTGGCACTGGCTGGTCTTCGTCGTCGGTGTGGTGCCCGCGCTCGCGTATGCGTTCTCGCCGCGGATTGGAGACCTGGAGCTCTACTTCCGGTCGGCACGGTCGCTCCTCGCGGGGGCCACGCCCAACCAGGACTTCCGCTTCGAGTATCCACCGTACGCGCTGCTGTGGTTCGTCCCCGCCGCGTGGCTGCGCGACACGACGGACGGCTTCGTTCGTGTGTTCGGCCTTCAGCTCGTGGTGCTCGACGCGTTCATCAAGTGGGCGCTGCTGCACGAAGGCGCGCGGCTGTGGGGGCGCGCGGGGCGGTCGATGGTGCCGTGCATCGCCTACTCGGTGACGACGTGGGTCGCCTCGGTCTACTACCTCAAGCGCTATGACCTCATCCCCGCGGCCCTGACGCTGGCGGCGCTGCTGGCGGTGGCTCGGCGCCGCGACCTGCTGGCGGGCCTGGCGCTCGCCGTCGGCGTGGTGACGAAGCTGTACCCCGTGGTGCTGGTTCCGCTGCTGGTCGTCATCTGCTGGCGGCGTGGCACGCTGGGCAGGCTGTCGCTGGGGCTGGCGCTGGGCGTGGCGCCGCTGCTGGCCCTGAGCACCGTGTGGCCCTGGTGGGGCTTCGCGTCCTTCCACGTGAACCGGGGGCTCCAGGTGGAGTCGCTCCCGGCCTCGCTCGTCTGGGCGGCGCATCACCTGGGGTGGGCGCAGGGCGTCATCTGGCTGAAGGCGCCCGCGGCCTACGAGCTCCATGGCACCGTGGCGGAGAACGCGAAGGCCCTGATGCGGTGGCTGTGGGTACTGGGCACGTTGACCGCGACGGCCCTGGGCGCCTGGGCCGCGCGTCACCGGCCCGCCGAGCACGTGGGGGAGCTGGCCCGGCTGGCGTTGGTGCCGCTGCTGGCCTTCATCATCCTCAACCCGGTGCTCAGCCCCCAGTTCCTCACCTGGGTCATGGCGCTGGCCGCGCTGTCGCTCCTGTCCGGCTCACCCACGGTGCCCCTGCTCATCCTCGCGGCGGGCATGATGTCGCGAGGCACCTTCATCGGGCAGGGCTACCGGGTGGGGGCGGGCGGGGTGCAGACGCTGCTCATCCTCACCCGCAACGGCGTCCTGCTGGCCGCGGGCTTCCTGTTGTTGCGCGAGGTGTGGCGCGCTCGAGTCCCGCGCGCGCGGGAGGCCGGTGTGGAGCCCGTGCCGGGCGCGCGGGCGTTGTCTGCCTTGCCCGTGGCGCGCGGCTCCTGATTCAGCGAGGGTAGGGCGTCCCGTTCTTCATCACCCAGCGGATGCGGCGCACGGCGGAGATGTCCTGGGTGGGGTCTCCTTCCATGGCGACCAGGTCGGCGAACATCCCCGCCTTCACCTGGCCCAGCCGGTCCTCGCGCCGGAGCATCTTCGCGTTGCCGGACGTCGCCGAGCGGAGCACCTGCGCGGGCGTCATGCCGTACTCCACCATCAGCTCCATCTCCTGCCCGTTGTCCCCGTGCGTGAAGACGCCGGAGTCCCCGCCCATGCACATGGGCACCCCCGCCGCGAGCGCCGCGCGGAAGGAGGCCCGCTTGGACTTGAGGGACGCGGGCTCCGGGTCCACGCCCTTCTTCCAGCCCTGGTAGCGAAGCACCGCCTCCTCCGCCGCGAGCGTGGCGCAGAGGAAGACGCCCCGCTGGGCCATGAGGCGGAAGACCTCGGGCGTGCCGGCATCGCCGTGCTCGATGGTGTCCGCGCCCGCGAGCACCGCGCGGCGCATGCCCTCCGGCGTGCTCGCGTGGACGGCGACGGGACGGGCGCCGTCGCGCGCCGTGTCGACGATGCGCTTCATCTCGTCCAGGGAGAAGGTGGGCCGCGTCTCGCCGGCGGGGCCCCAGCGGTAGTCGCCGTACACCTTCACCCAGTCGGCGCCGCGGCCCATCTGGCTTCGCACCGTGCGCACCACGCCGTCGAGGCCGTCGGTCTCCTCGGCGCCCTTGGGGACGCGCCACTCCGGCGCGAAGCCCTTGGGGTCATACGTCCCGGTGGCGACCATCGCCCGCGTCACCACGAAGAGCCGGGGCCCGGGGATGATGCCCTGGTCGATGGCCTGCTTGAGCCCGACGTCGGCGTCCGCGGCGCCCTCGGTGCCCAGGTCTCTCGAGGAGGTGAAGCCCGCGAGCAGCGTCGCGCGTGCGTGCTGGGTGGCTCGGGCGACGCGCAGGGCCAGCGCCTCCTTGAGCACCTGGTCGTTCCAGTCCGCCTCGTCGTACGGGTGGAGGAACATGTGCGAGTGGCCCTCGATGAAGCCGGGCGACAGCGTGGCGCCGGCGAGGTCGATGACCTCCGCGCCCTGGGGGACCTTCACGCGCCCCGGAGGGCCGGCGGCGGCGATGCGTTCACCTGTCACCACCACCACCCAGCCTTCATGGGGCGTGTCCGTGACGCCGTCGAAGACGCGCGCGGGGCGCAGCAGGTAGGACTTGGGCGCGGCGGGGGGCACGGGCTCGGCCGAGGCCGTGGTGACGACGAGGGCGAGGAGGAGGGCGCGCATGGCGGTGCCAGGGGGTGGGGGTGGGGAAGGGGATGATGGCGTGGGGGCCCCGGGACGGCCACTTCGCGGGCCCTGCCCTCCAGGGCAAGCCAGGCTGTGCGCTGGTGGAAGCCTCGCTCATCCGGGCAGGTGCGGACGCGCCCGGGCGGGCGTTACACGAAGGCCATGGCCCGAAACGACAACGTCTTCGCGTTGATGCCCATCGAGGTCGAGTTCCAGAAGGAGAAGGCCGCGGGGCTCCGGCGCACCGGAGAGAAGCTGGACCAGGCCCTGGCCGCGCTGGCGGGCGCCGAGCAGGCGCTGCTGTCCGCCCGAGGGCCCGAGCGCACGGCCCGGCTGGGGCGCTACCGGGAGTTGCGCAAGGAGGCGGAGCGGGTGCGGTGGGGCCTCATGGTGCAGCGCGAGGCCTGCGGTCTCCGGGGCGGCGACCTGGAGCTCGAGCGCGCCTATCCGCTGCCGCCGTTGATCCGGGAGTGACGCCCCCAGGGAGGGCTGCTACGGCGCCGCGCGCCAGGCGGCGAGGGCGAACAGGGCCCAGCCGGTGAGGAATCCCAGTCCACCCAGGGGCGTAATCGCCCCCAGGGTCCTCACGCCGGTGAGCGCGAGCGCGTAGAGACTGCCGGAGAACAGCAGGATGCCCACCAGCATGGCCCACCCCGCGCCGGACAGGAGCGAGGAGGGGCGCAGGGTGCCGAAGAGGCCCACCGCCAGCAGTCCCAGCGAGTGATACATGTGGTAGCGAGCGCCCGTCTCGAAGATGACGAGGAGGTCCGGGGACAGCCGGGCCTTGAGGCCATGGGCACCGAAGGCTCCCGCACCCACGGCCAGGAATGCGTTCACCGCACCGAGGACCAGCCACCATCGCATCATCGAGCGCCTTTCATCGTGAGTCCGACTGGTGCACGCTACACCGCCGCTGATGGAGCGTCCTGGCCGACGTGAACTCCGGGCCACTCATACCCGCATGACATCCCCCACTTTTTCTCCTTCTCTCAAGCCCATTCCCTTCGAGCTTCGTCCGTCGTCCATCCAGGGCACGGGCGCCTTCGCCACTCGCCGCATCGTCAAGGGTGAGCGCATCATCGAGTACGTCGGCGAGCGCATCTCCCAGGCAGAGGCGGACCGCCGCTACGACGACGAAGCGATGGAGCGGCACCACACCTTCCTGTTCAACCTGGACAGCAAGACGGTGCTCGACGCCGGCACCCTCCACAACGAGGCGCGCTACATCAACCACTCGTGCGAGCCGAACTGCGAGGCGCTCATCGACAAGAAGCGCATCTACGTCTTCGCCCTGCGCACGTTGGAGGCCGGGGAGGAGCTGGTCTACGACTACGCCTACGAGCGCACGGAGGACATGGGGCCGGAGTCGGTGGAGCTGTACATGTGCCGCTGCGGCGCCGCGAAGTGCCGCGGGACGATTCTCGCGCCGGAGCAGCAGGCCCCCGCCCGTCCCAAGTCGTCGAAGAAGTCCGGGAAGAAGAAGGTGACGCGGGAGAAGGCGTCCGCGTCCAAGAAGTCCCGCTCGGGGTCGAAGCCCTCGAAGGCGTCGAAGCCCGTGAAGGGCTCCAAGCCCGCGAAGGGTTCGAAGTCCGCGTCGAAGGTCACGAAGCGCAAGAAGTCGACCGCGGGGCGCAAGCGCCTGGCGGGGTGAGGTTCCGCGCTGTCCTGGTGCGTGGCCGCGTGGGAGCCCTGTTTGTGTGGCTCGTCTCGCGTCGCCGCGCGGGAGTCCGCTGAGGCCGGGACGGTTGCTCCCGGCGAAGGTGTGCGCCCGAGGAAGGCCCCGGCCCGAGGAAGGGCAGGGGCCTTGCCGGGGCCGCCTGGGGCTTGGGGGCACCGCCGCGCTCGGAACGCGAAGGGGCCCTGCGCTGGTGTCCGAGGCCTGGGCGTGGATGTCTATTGCCGGGTCCAGCGGAGGTTCTTGATTCCCCCGCGGTAACGGCAGAACTCCTCACCAATGCCAGTGCAGTTGCCACAGTGTGTGCTCGGGAACGGCCTGTGGTCTTCGTTGCAGCAGCGGACGCCACACGTGGCGATCTCCGCGATGCAGGGGTCCCTTTCCCCTGCGCAAGCCAGGGTTTCTGGAGGCGGAGGCTCCGCGACGGACAGTTGCTCCACCTCGGCCTCGGGCGTGCCCTCTTCGGTCGGGAGCGGGCCACCACAGGCGACGACAAGCAACAACAGAGACCACGCGATGTGACGCAACGGCTTCAGGAAGCTCATGGGAAATCCCTCGGCTCCTCGACGGGAGCACGTGTGGATGTGTGTCAAATGGGGTGCAGGGCTGAAGGCGGGGATGGATGGGAATGGCGCTGCGGACCTCCTCGGGAGATTGTTGACTCAGGCAATCATGTGGGCGCGACCGGGCGACAGGGGATTCCACAGGCAAGTCTGTCGTGGAGTTCTGGATGTGGAAGGTATTGCAATTCGTTGACTTTGGCAACGTGTTTGGGGTGATTGTGATTGAGGGGGGTGCGTCTACGGGGAGGTACGTAGCCACGCGGACTCGATGGGCTCGGCGTACAGTGGCGCCGTGAACGACATCCTCTCCTTCCTGCTCACCGAGCCTTCCGCTCCCCCCGAGCTCGACTCCGTCGAGACCTGGTGGAGCCATCACGTGGCGCTCATGTCCCGGTTCCCCGCGCCCGCGGACCTGGCGCTCGCGGGAGGCTTCCGCGCGGACCGGCTCGGGTATGCCTTCGCCTCGGGCTACCACGCCGCTCATCGCTTCCTGTTCCCCATGCTCCCTTCCGACTGCCCCACCGCGCTCTGCGCCACGGAGCCGTCCGGCGCCCATCCCTCCGCCATCCAGACGCGCCTGACGCCGTCGGTCTCGGGCTGGACGCTCACGGGCGAGAAGACCTTCGTCACGCTGGGCACCTCCGCGGAGCTGCTGCTCGTGGTCGCCTCCGAGGGGCAGGACGCCCAGGGCCGCAACCGGCTGCGCATGGTGTGTCTGGACTCGAAGCGTCCGGGTGTCCGCGTCACGGCGCTCCCCGAGCTGCCCTTCGTGCCCGAAGTCCCCCACGCGGAGCTGCGGCTCGAGGACGTCGCCGTGTCCCCGGACGAGGTGCTCCCGGGCGACGGCTACACGCGCTACCTCAAGCCCTTCCGCACCGTGGAGGACTGCCACGTCCAGCTCGCGTTGCTCGGGTGGCTTCTCCAACTGGGCCGGCGCCACGGCTGGCCTGATGCCCTCCGCGAGGAGCTGCTCGCCGTGGCCGTCATGTTGCGGGGACTGGCCCAGGCGGACCCGTCGTCCGCCGCGACGCATGTGGCGCTCGGCGGCGCGCTCGCACGCGTCAAGCACACCGTCACGCAATGCGAGCCGCACTGGGCCCAGGTCGATGCCGTGACGCGCGAGCGCTGGGAGCGGGACCGGCGGCTCCTCGACGTCGCGGGGAAGGTTCGCGCGAAGCGACTGGAGTCCGCGCGGCTGAAGCTCTCGGGCGAGCCTCCGCGCGACGAGGCCTGAATGCGCGAAGGGCCGCGTTCCACTCGGGAACACGGCCCTTCACGAACGACGCGAGACAGCGGGGACCGCGCTCAGTACCGGCCGCCGCCCACCACGGAGACGAGGGCCGACAGGACGCGGCTCTCCACGCCCCACACCGCCTTGTTCATGCCCTTCACGCCCGCGCCCCGCAGGTAGTCCGTGAAGTCATGCAGCGCGGTGGAGCGCTGCACGCCCTCGCCCTTGGCCGCGTAGAGCAGGGGCGTGCCCGGCGCGCCCGTCAGGCCCAGGTCGGGGCAGGCCTCGGACAGCTTCTTGGGGTCCACGCCCGTCGCCGCGGACAGCATCGCGACGGTGAACTTGTGCACCGGAAGCTCCCGCGCGTTGGGGACCTTCTTCAGCACCTTCTCGACGTCCTTCGGGTCGGTGGCGAGCTGCTCCAGCGTCACCTTGGACATCGCGATGATCTGCTCGTTCGTCACCTTCTTGCCGTCCAGGATGGCGCGGCCCAGCAGCGACGCCGGGGTGTCTCCCTTGATGGTGACATCCGCCCCCGGCATGTTCTTCATCCGGTCCCAGACGGCCTGCACGGCCTTGCCCACCTCGGTGTCCGGCCCTCCGCGCCAGGCGCCCGGCAGCGGCTGCGTGGCCTGCGCCTGTCCCGGAGTGCCGACCTTGGCCTCGAACGAGCTGAGCTGGGTGTGACCCACCGCGTTGGCCTTCGCCGGCGCCGCGGTCTGCTTCGCTTCCGCTTGCGACTGGAGGGACGTGGACGGGTTCGACGTGACAACGCGAGGACGGTTGCGGATGGAATCCATGCCTGGGGGAGTCTCCGGGATTCGGCGAATCAAATGGTTATCGAGGCAGGCCTCGAAAGGTTGTCCCCTCACTGAAATATGACCGCAATCCCCGAAGCAGGATGTTTCACCGAGACAGGCTGACGCATGATGTCATGCGTCTGCCAGGGCCCAGGCGAGCAGGGAGGCCCGCGCATTTGCGCAGGACAAGCGGCGCGTGAAGCCGTATGCGAGGGCCTCTCCTCCTGGCTCGAGTCGAGCCGGGTGGTCCTGGACCCCGCCATGAAGAAGCTCTTCCCCTCCGAGTTCGCAGACCTCCTCACCCCCAAGGGCCGTCGCATCCTCGACGGGCGTGACAAGACGGTGTCCGGTGCCTTGTTGGACCCGGCCCGCCGCTTCGTCGCGCTCCAGGGCGTGGTGGATGCCGACCGGGCGGCCGCCTGCCGCGACGCGCTGGACAAGGCCCTGCGCGAGCTGGTGGTGCCCATGGAGGACCCCATCCCCCATGACTCCATCTCCGGGATGACGATGAACTACATGGAGCTGCTGCCCAAGACGGTGCGGGTGCGCACGGCGCTGCTGGAGAACCGGCGCTCGCGCTCGTGGCGCGCGGCGGAGGCGGTGGGGCTCACGGAGATGCTGCGCTCGGACACGTTCGCCGCGTTCGCCGCCGCCGTCAGCGGCCGGGTGCTGCGCCGGGGCTGGGGCATCCAGGTGCTCTGCTACGGGCCCGGGGACTACTCCGGTCCGCACAACGACCACCACCCCGAGGAGGCCGAGGCCCGCGACGGCTACGTGGACATGCACCTGAGCCTCACGATGCCGGGCGTGGACCACCAGTACCTCGTCTACGAGAAGGACGGGCACCTCTCGGAGATGACGCGTGTGAGCACGGTGGGGGGAGTCACCGTGTACCGCCTGCCCTTCTGGCACTACACGACGCCGCTGCTCGCGCGGCGCGGCGCGGAGGCCCACTCCCGCCGCTGGGTGCTCCTGGGGACGTTCCTGGACGCGGCGCCCCAGGCGAAGCCGTCCACCACCGTGACGCCTCCGGGACTGTCGGGAGCCCGTCTGCCCGCCCGGGGGGCGTGATTCGGACGTGGCGCGGGGCCCGGTCGGAGTTAGCTTCGGGCCGACATGAGCCCCACCGATACCGATGCCCTGGCCAATGACTTGCTCGCGTACATCGACGCCTCGCCCACGCCGTACCATGCGGTGCGCGAGACGGCGCGTCGCCTGGAGCAGGCCGGCTACCGCGCGCTGGATGAGCGCGAGTCCTGGTCGCTGGAGCCGGGCGCGCGGGTCTACGTCACCCGGGGCGACACCAGCATCGCGGCCTTCCAGCTCGGCACCTCGCCGGTGGACCGCGCGGGCTTCCGGCTGGTCGGCGCCCACACGGACTCGCCCAACCTGAGGCTCAAGCCCCACGCGGAGCTCACCCGGAACGGCTACCGGCAGCTCGGCGTGGAGGTGTACGGCGGCGTGCTGCTGCACACCTGGACGGACCGCGACTTGTCGCTCGCGGGCCGCGTCGTCGTGATGGAGGGAGGCAAGGGGGGCAAGGGCGGCGTGCCGCGCAGCCACCTGGTGGACTTCCGCAAGCCGCTGCTGCGGGTGCCCAACCTGGCCATCCACCTCAACCGCGCGGTGAACACGGACGGCCTGAAGCTCAACCCCCAGGACCACATGGTGCCCGTGCTGGGGCTGGAGCACGCGGACGCCACGGACCTCCGGGCGATGCTGGTGAACGAGCTGGCCCGTGGCGGCGTGAAGACGGAGGCCGCGAACATCCTGGGCTTCGACTTGTGCCTCTACGACTTGCAGCCGTCGACGCGCTCGGGGGCCCGCTCGGAGTTCCTCCACGCGCCTCGCCTGGACAACCTCGCGAGCTGCCACGCGGGCCTGTCCGCGCTGCTGTCCGCCCCGGACTCGCGCGAGGCCACCAGCGGCCTCATCCTGTTCGACCACGAGGAGGTGGGCAGCCGCAGCGCGCAGGGCGCCGCGTCTCCGTTCCTGCGGTCGCTGCTGGAGCGTATCACCCTGGCGCACTCGGACGGAAAGCCCGACGCGTTCCACCGCGCGATGGCCCAGTCCTTCCTGGTGAGCGCGGACATGGCGCACGCCGTCCATCCCAACTACCCGTCGCTGCACGAGCCGAAGCACCAGCCGCAGATGGGCGCGGGGCCCGTCATCAAGTCGAACGTGAACCAGTCCTACGCCACCGACGGCGAGTCGTGGGCGTACTTCGCCACGCTGTGCCGCTCGGCGGGCGTGACGCCGCAGCACTTCGTCACGCGCACGGACCTGGGCTGCGGCAGCACCATCGGCCCCATCTCCGCGGGGCAGCTCGGCATCCGCACCGTGGACGTGGGCAACCCGATGTTGTCCATGCACTCCATCCGCGAGATGGCGTGTGCGTCCGACGTGGCGGCCATGGTGGCCGTGCTCCGCCGGCTCTACGCGTAAGTCACCGTGAGCGCGGGCGACAGCGGCTCCTGGAGGTCGTGCCCTCGTGCGGGACGCCCTTGGTGGCACGAGGCTCCCTGGGCGCGGGTGCTCTCGCGTCAGGGCGCCTCGCTGGGCATTTCGCTCGACGGGGGCCGCCGCGCGCGCTCGCGGCGTTTCCTGGCGCGGGTGTTCCGGTGGCTGTCCCAGCCGCGCGCCGTGCTGTACGTGGGCAAGCCCGGGGCCTATCGCTGCATCGTCAGCGAGGACCGAGGGGGCCGGCGCTATCTCCAGTTCGGTCGGGACAGTGCGTTCCAGAGTGTGGTGCGGCCCGGCTACCCGACGCGGCTGGAGCTCGAGTACACGCAAGGAATGATTGCCGGCGTGGCCTTCGTGAACGAGCCCCAGCGCATCCTGATGGTGGGCGTGGGCGGAGGCGCGCTTCCCATGTTCCTGCGCACCGCGTTCCCCTCGGCGCACATCGACGCGGTGGACTGCGACGCGGAGGTGCTCGATGTCGCCCGGCGCTACCTGGGCTTCCGCGAGGACCCGCGGCTCCACGCGCACCTGGAGGATGGCCGGCGCTTCATCGAGACCCCCGGGCCCGCCTACGACGTCATCCTCCTGGATGCCTTCGGGCCCCGAGGCGCTCCCCGCGCGCTGTCGACGTGGGAGTTCCTCCGGGCCGTCCGCGCGAGGCTGGTCCCCGGAGGCGTCGCGGTGAGCAACGTGCACCGCGCTCCCAATCCGCTCTACCCGGAGATGTTCCAGACCTGGCGCGCCAGCTTCGAGCAGCTCCATGCCTTCGATGCGCGGACGACGGCCAACCGCATCGTCGTGGGCCTGGCGTCCACGGAGAAGGTGCCGCGGAGCGTGCTGAAGGCCCGGCTCTCCCGGCTGGCTCGCGCGGCGGGCTTCAACGCGCGCGCGCTGCTGTCCTGCAGGTTCGAGGACCGGGAGGTCCGCCGCACCGCGCTCGCGGGTCGCTCGCTCCCGCTGGAGACGGCGCTGAGGGACTCGACGCCCTGAGGGTCAGGACAGGGTGCGCGTGAGGCGCTGCTCGCGCGCCTCGCTCAGCGTGTCGACGTCCAGCAGGGCCGCCACCTTCTCCTGCGCGGAGAGGGGCTCCGTCACGCCGCCCAGCAGCTTGCGGCGCGCGGACTCGAGCGCCGCGGGCACCGAGTCCCGGACGAGCTCGGGCTGGGACTCCAGCAGGGCCAGGTGCAGCGCGTGCGTCTTCGTGTCGGAGAGCACCCGCTCCACGGCGTCGTCCACGGACTCCACCGCGTGCTCCTCGCAGAGCGTCTGCGCGCGCTCCAGCACCTCGGGGGGCTCCGTCTCCTCGGGGAGGAGGAACAGGCCCCGGCGCGCCGCCCACGTCCCCAGCGAGGCGCGCGCGGTGAGCACCGTGAGGGGAATCGACAGCAGCAGCCCCCCGGCGACGGGCATCAGCCAGGCCACCAGGGATGAGGACACCAGGGCCGCGACGGCGATGACGCCCACGCCCACCGCGACGTGCGCCGCGTGACGGCGTGCCGCCTCGGACCACGGCAGGTCCGCGTCCTCGCGCTGCTGGCTGGACCAGTTCACCCGGTAGCCCAGGAGCGTCCCGAAGACGAAGTGCGACTGGAACAGCATCATCACCGGCGCGAGCAGCGACGCGAGGACACTCTCCGCGAGCACGCTCAGCACCAGCTTCACCCGGCCGCCCATCCGCGCCGACTCGTCCGAGCGGAACAGGGCCAGGAGCAGGCCCAGCACCTTGGGCGCGAACAGCATGGCCATGGACACGCCGAACAGCCGCAGCGCGGCGGGCGCGTCGAAGGCCAGGTGCGGCGCCTCCAGCGTGTGCGGGTCCAGGAGGAAGCGGTCATGCAGCGCCGCCGCCAGGCCGGAGAGCAGGAACAGCAGCCACAGCGGAGAGGCGACGTACGACATGACGCCCATCAGGAAGTGGGCGCGGCTGAGCGGATGCAGGCCGCCCGCCAGGACCAGGCTCAGGTGCTGGAGGTTGCCCTGGCACCAGCGCCGGTCTCGCTGCGCGTAGGCCAGGAGGTTGGGCGGGGGCTGCTCGTAGCTTCCGCCCAGCTCCGGCACCAGCCACACCGTGTAGCCCGCGCGCCGCATCAGCGCCGCCTCGACGAAGTCGTGGCTGAGGATGTGTCCGCCGAAGGGCTGCTTGCCGGGCAGCACCGGCAGGCCGCAGTGGTTGATGAACGCCTCCGTGCGGAGGATGGCGTTGTGGCCCCAGTAGTTGGACTCGCCCAGCTGCCACGCCGCCGCGCCCGCGGCGACGACGGGGCCGTACACCCGGCCCGCGAACTGCTGCAGTCGCGCGAACAGCGTCATGCGGCCCACGCACAAGGGCGGCGCCTGGAGGATGCCCGCGCGCGGGTTGAGCTCCATGAGCCGCGCCATCTTCACCAGCGTGCGGCCGTCCATCAGGCTGTCGGCGTCCAGCACCACCGTGAAGTCGTAGCGGCGGCCCCACCGCTCGCAGAAGTCGCCGAGGTTGCCCGCCTTCTTCCCGGTGTTGTCCGTGCGCCGCCGGTAGAAGATGCGCCCCTGGCCTCCCACGCGGCGGACCAGGTCCGCCCACGCCAGCTCCTCCGCCACCCACGCCTCCGCGCGCGTGGAGTCGCTCAGCACGTAGAAGTCGAAGGCGTCCAGGTGGCCCGTGGCCGCGACGGACTCGTACGTGGCCTGCAGGTTGGCGAAGACCGCCGTCGGGTCCTCGTTGTGGATGGGCATCACCACCGACGTGCGCGACGTCAGCGGACGGGCCTCTTCCTCCGCCGTGGGGTAGCGCAGGCCCGGGAGCCGAGGCCCCAGCACCAGCTGGAGGAAGCCCGCGATGGACGTCCAGAAGGACAGGGCAATCCAGCCGAAGCACAGCGTGAAGAGCACCATCAGCACCAGCTCCGGCGCGGACGTGCCCTGCGCGCTCAGCAGGCGGTGCATCTCCCTGGCCCCGAGGACGGTGGTGGCGGCCGCCAGGCCCAGGACGGCGGCGCGCCTGGGTCCGGTGCTGTCGGGCGAGAAGGAGTGGGCTTCCATCGCGAGGCTCGGCGTCCCCCGCCTCAGCGGGAGACGGAGACGCCCGGCGAGGCGCCACGCCAGACGCGGCGCAGCAGCTCACCGAACGGCCACAGCGACAGCCGCTGCTCGGGCATCACGCTGCTGAGCTGCGCGGGCGCGGGCACCGGCACCGCCATGCGCACCGCGCGCACGAAGTCCTCCGGCGCGGCCGTGCGCGTGAGCAGCTTCGCGCCTCGGCTGGCGCCGTCGCACAGCACGAAGGCCGCGCGGCCCCGGGCCAGGAGCCCCGGTCCGGTGTGCTCCGCGCCGAGCACGCTCGACAGCCACGCCTCCATGCGCGCGCGCGCCAGGGACACGCCCGCCTGCGGCGAGCCGCCATGGCCATCCAGCGCCCAGGCCGCCAGCGCGGACAGGTCCGGCTCGGAGGTGAAGCCGAAGCCGCGGAAGAAGGCGTCCAGCGCCGAGCGCGACGCGGGGAGGGCCCAAGAGGTGGTCGGGACGGAGAGGCAAGGGGACAGCGTCGTCACGGAATCCACAGGTAGCTCCAGGTCTCGGTGAGGGTCTCCGAGCCGCGCTTGAGGAACGCGCGCAGCTCGGTGGGGGCGGCGGGGGAGGCGGGGTGCAGCTCGAACGTGGCCCGCCACCCTCCGGTGGGCGTGTGTCGTGTCACGAGGGGACGCAGCACCTGGCCCGAGGAGGCGCTGACCACGGCCTCCACCGGCGCATCACCCTTTGCGTCCGACGCGGGTGACGGTGAGAAGTCGATGACGAAGCGCCGCATCGTGGGCGTGTCCTTCAGCTTCGCGCCCTTCCACGAGTCGCCCGCGTCCACGCGCGTGGCCACCACGGAAGCGCCCGTCTTCGGCCACGGCGAGCGCGAGCCCCAGTGCAGCTTGTAGGCGACGCGCAGCGGCTTGCCGGGGACGAGCGGCTCCTGGGGCACCCAGAAGGCGACGATGTTGTCGTTGGTCTCGTCGGGCGTCGGCAGCTCCACCAGCCGCACCACGCCCGGACCCCAGTCACCCACGGGCTCCACCCACGCGCTGGGACGGCGCTCGTAGTGCGCCTCCAGGTCCTCGTAGCTGCTGAAGGCTGTGTCGCGCTGGAGGACACCGAAGGCCCGGGGACTTTCCAGCGTGAAGCTGGAGACGTTGAGGTGCGCCGGGTTCTGCAGGGGCCGCCAGAGCTGCTCGCCGCCGCGCGTCCAGATGAAGAGGCCGTCCGAGTCGTGGATCTCCGGGCGGAAGTCGTCGTAGGCGCCGCGGTCGTTCTCCCCATACATGTACATGCTCGTCAGCGGCGCCACGCCCAATTGCTGCACGGGCTTGCGCGCGAACAGCGTGGCCTCCACCTCCATCACCGTGTTGTCCCCGGGGATGAGCGTGAAGCGGAACGCGCCGGTGACGCTGGGGCTGTCCATCAGCGCATGCACCACCACGCGGGTGGCGCCGGGCGCGGGCTTCTCCAGCCACATCTCCCGGAACGAGGGGAACTCCTCCGGGCGCGGCGTGGCGGTGTCGATGGCCAGGCCGCGCGCGGAGAGGCCGTACAGGTTGCCCTTGCCCAGCGCGCGGAAGTAGCTGGCGCCCAGGAACACCACCAGCTCGTCGAAGTACTCCTGGCTGTTGAGCGGGTGCATGAGGCGCATGCCCGCGAAGCCATCCGCCTGCTTGAGCGGACCGGGCTTCACCAGCGGCCCGTACGTGAAGAACTCAGGCGAGAAGCGCAGCGGCGCGGACTTGCCGCCGGACACCTCGTTCATGGCCACCGGGAACTGGAAGAAGAAGCCCGGGTGGAAGAACTGCGCCTGGAAGGGCAGCCCCTCCGCGCGCCACTGGGACTTCTCCGGGCGGAAGCGGATGTCGCGGTACGCGTCGTAGCTCAGGTGCTTGTACGTCTCGGGCAGCGTGGAGCGAGGCTCCTGGTACGCCGCCTGCGCTCGCGCCCTCGCACGCTCCACCACGGTGTCCGCGGTGAAGGGCTGGGCGCCACGCGCCACGGAGGCGGGGGAGGGAGAGGCCGCCGCGCAGGCCGTGCTGGCCGTGGCCACCAGCGCCACTCCCAGCCACCGCACGCACGCCGCGCGCACCTCACGTCGCATGTTCCTGTCCAACGTCACGCCAACAGCCTCCGAGCCGACGGGGGCACCGAACGGCCCCTGGCCTGCCCGGACACCACTGGATTCAGCCGCTCACGAGAGGTTCTCGGTGCGGCGCGTCAGTCAGAGAGCAACCCTCGTACCAGCCCGGGTCCTTCCCCTCCCGCCCTGGAAAATGTTCAGGAGTCCCGCAGGCTTGGCTGAGAGATTTAGTTTGAGCTCAATTAATATGCGGGCTTGCAAGGGCGTCGCGGGACGCCGCTTGGGCAGGGCCGTGGAAGCGCTGGGGAATTGAAGGACAGCCAAAGCGTGTGGCTGTTCGATTCTTCCACAGGTGGACACTGACCCGGATCAGACACGGGCCAATCGTTCTTGCACCAAGGACAGGAGCTCGCGGCCCGCGAAGGGCTTTTCGATGTGGGGACTGGTGACGGTTTCGAGGAAGGCGCGCGCCTGGGGTGTCACCGCACCGCCGGTGAGGAAGACGACGCGGCGGGCCTGGTCCGGATGGCGCTTGAGGAGGGTGGAGTAGAAGTCCATCCCGCTCATGCCCGGCATCATCAAGTCGCAGAAGACGACGTCGTAGTGCTCGCCGGCTTCGATGCGCTCCAGCGCGTCCTGCGCGCGCGTGGCGAGCGTGACGTCGTGGTGGGGGCGCAGCGTGCGGCCCAGCGCGGTGCAGACCAGGGGCTCGTCATCCACGACGAGCAGCCGGCCGCGCTTCTCGACGACGGGCGCCTCGACGACGAGCGGCTCCGGCTCCACGCGGGGGTGCTCGGAGGCGGGCAGCAGCACCTGGAACGTGGAGCCCTTGCCGGGGGCGCTGCGCACGCGAATCTCACCGCCCAGCGCCGTCACCAGGTTGTGGCAGATGGACAGGCCCAGGCCGGTGCCCACGCCGGGGGCCTTGGTGGTGAAGAACGGGTCGAAGAGGCGCGGCAGGTGCTCGGTGGCGATGCCCACGCCCGTGTCCGCCACCTCCACCATCACCCGGGACGCGTCGCCCAGGCGCGTGGTGACGCGAATCTCGTGACGCTCCGGCGCGCCCTCGGGGATGGCCTGCGCGGCGTTGACCAGCAGGTTGAGGAACACCTGGCCCAGGCGCGACTCGTTGGCGCGCACGGGCGGGACGTCCTCGAAGGACTTCACCACGCGGGCGCGGTGGCGGATTTCGGTGGTGGCCAGGTTGAGCGTGGAGTCGAGCACCTGGCGCACGTCGATGACGGAGTCCTCGAGCGCGTCCACGCGGCTGAAGGTCTTCAGGTCGCGGACGATGGTGCGCACGCGCTCGGCGCCTTGCTGGGCCTCGGCGAGCGCGGACTGCGCGTCCGCGAGCGAGCGCAAGAGCTCCGGGTCCACGCCCGGCTCGCCGGGGGCGGGCAGGTGGGAGAGCTCCTCGCGCGCGAAGGCCAGGTTGGCGGTGAGGTACGCCAGCGGGTTGTTGATTTCGTGCGCCACGCCCGCGGCGAGCGTGCCCACGGAGGCCATGCGCTCGGCGAGCCGCAGCCGCGCCTGCATCTGGTGGCGCTCGGTGAGGTCGTGCGCCACGGAGACGATGGAGTCCTCGCCGTCGAAGTGGAGCGGGAAGGTGGTGGACTCCACGTGGAGGATGCCGCCGTCGCGCCGCACCATGCGCCGGTCCTGGAGCGCGTTGCGGCCGGTGCGCAGCGCCTCGTGCATGCGAGCGTCCGCGGAGGCCAGGTCCTCCGGGGGAATCATGTCGGAGATGTGCTTGCCGACCAGCTCGCGCACGTCGGAGTAGCCCAGCGCGCGGGCCACCTTGAGGTTGGCGTAGCGCACGCGGGCGTCGCGGTCGAAGACGGCCACCAGGTCCGGCAGGCTCTGGATGAGGGTGCGGAAGCTCACCTCCGAGCGGCGCAGCTCCTCCTCGGCCTGCTTGAGCGGGGTGATGTCGGGGAAGAACGAGATGACGTGGGGCTCGTCGCCCAGCGGAACCAGGCCCATGAAGAGCAGCGTGTGGCGCACCTCGCCCGTGCGGGTGTGGTAGCGGGCATCCACCCCGCGCACGGCGCCGTGCTGCCGCAGCCGCTCCATCACCTGCGCGCGGTCGAAGGGGCGGTCCCACAGGTGGAGCTCCACCGTCGTCTTGCCCAGCATCTCCTCGCGCGTGTAGCCGAAGGCCCGGAAGTAGGCGTCATTGGCGGCGACGACCCGGCCCTCCACCAGCGTGGTGATGCAGGTGGGGACGGGGCTGACGGCCAGCAGCGTGTCTCGCAGCGCGTCGCCGAAGGGCACCCCCGCGCGCGACTCCCTGCGCAGCGAGCGGCGCTCCGCCATCCCCAGCCGCAGCGTCAGCTCCTCCGTGTCCATGGGCCAGGCGAGGATGTCGTCGGCGCCTTCCTCCAGCGCGAGCGTCGCGGTGTGCAGGGCGCCGCGCTGGGCCACCATCAGCACCACCGCCGCGTTGCCGCCCGGGAGGCTGCGCAGGGCCCGCACGAGCGGCACGCGCGAGCCCTCGTCCCTCGCGTCCAGCACCACCAAGGGGCAGGCCCCGGCGCGCCAGGCCGCGGGGACCTCCACGTCACGCGAGACGTGGACCACCGTGTCCCCCCGCTCTTCCAGCAGGGCTTCCAGTGGCGACAGGTCCGCCCCTCCCTGAGCGACTATCAGGACCCGCATCGGACTCCTCGCACGCAAATCACCATCGTTGCACGGGCCCCCTCGATGTAGAAGTGTGCCACGACGCTAGTTTTCCAGGGCAAGTAAAGCCTTGCGAAGGCTGGACTGGTAGGATGGGGCTGGACTGGCGATTCGTTTTGGGGGAGCGCCATGGAAAGGGTTGGCTCGAAGGACGGGATGCATGAGTCGTGGCGGGCTCCACCCCTGCCGGTGCAGGTATCCCGGCGCAACTTCGAGGGATTGTTTGTCCATGCGCTCAAGCCGACGGGAGCGTTTGCCCAATCCTTGCGAGACATTGGCTACGACGCGGAGGTCTTCCAGGAGTACTACCCGCTGACGGTGTGGCGCGCCGCGCTGGGTGTGGCCCGGCGCTTCGCCTGCGCGGGACAACCCCTGGAGGAGGCGAATCGCGCACTCGGTCTGCGCTACGTGGAGGGTTTCGCGCAGACGCTGGTGGGGCGCATCTTCGCCACCGCCGCGCCCCTGTTGGGGACGGAGCGGTGCCTGGCGCGGCTCCCCATGTACCTGCGGGCGGGGCGCGAGGACATGCGGATGGGGGTGGAGGCGGTGGGGCTGCGCGACTGGCGGGTGCGGGTGGTGGATGGAGATCCACTGCCGGACTTCGTGGCCGGCGTGGTGGAGGGCGTGCTGCGCCACACCCGGGTGGACACGCGGGTGGAGGTGCTGGAGCGGCAGCCCTCGGGGTACGTGCTCCGGGTGTGGTGGGGCGAGGCGTGAGTCCAGGCGTCAATTGAGGTAGCGCTTGGGGGGCGGCGTCACGGGCCGCGTGGCGCGCGCGGGCTCCGGCTGTACCTGGAGCCAGCGGCCGATGACGTCCAGCAGCCCGTCGAAGGTGTCGCGCAGCGCCCAGGCGCGGTCGTCGGAGTCGGGCAGGCCCTCACAGCGGCGCAGTCCATCGCGCAGCGCGAGTTGGGCGCCGGGGAAGGCCTCGCACGAGTCGATGAGCCGCTCGGCGGTCCGGGCATAGAGGCGGTAGCAGCCATCCACGTCGCCGCGGTTGTAGGCGGGCGCGCCCGTGTTGATGGCGTGGCCCAGCGTGGTGGCGATGGACTCCAGCGCGTCCGACGTGGCGCCTTCCAGGAGGCTCAGCGGATGCTGGGGCACCTGGCGCACGCGTCCGGCCCTGCGGCGCGGGGCCTCCAGGACGGAGAGGGGCGCGCGCGAGGAGGTGCGCAGCAGCGGGGCGACATAGCGGGTGGGGATGACCAGGCCCAGGGCGCGGCCGTTGGCCAGGGCCGCCGTCGCCACGCCCACCACCGCGCCGCGCATGTCCAGCACGGGACTTCCGGAGGCGTCGTCCGGGAGCGTCCGGGTCAGCTCCAGCAAGGTGAGCCAGTCGCCGAGCACCTGCACGGCCCGCACCTCCTGCGAGCGGATTTCCGGTGCGGGGCCGGCCATGGCTCGCAGGACGTAGACGGTGTCCCCCTCGCCCGGCAGCGAGACGGGCGACACGTCCAGCGGGGGCGCGGGCGGAGGCGAAGGGAGTCGGAGGACGGCCAGGTCCCTGCGGTCGTCCATGGCGGCGATGTGGTCCACCTGCGCGCGGGTGCCATCCGCCAGCACCGCGTGGATGTGTCTGGCACCCGCCACCACGTGGAGGCTGGTGACGAGGTGGCCCTGGTCCGTGGCGATGAAGCCCGAGGCGCAGCGGCCATCCACTTCCAGCAGCACCAGGGACGGTGAGGCCTGGACCAAGGCGTCACGGGGCGGAGACCTTTCGCTGCGCTCGGCCATGGAACCTCCTGCGTCGAGGGGGATTCCAAGCGGCGGGGCCAAGGGACGCCTCCCCGCGCGCTCGCGGGCCCCGTTGTAGCAAGCCGCCTGCCCTCCGCCCAACCCAGGCGGCCACCCCCCCGGGCGTCAGGCCACTTGGTACTGGCATTGAAATGTCAGGTCGTTAAACCTCCGACCTGAAATGCACAAGACCCACCTCGTAGGCGCCCGCACGCACAACCTGAAGGAACTCTCCGTCGACCTGGCCGAGGGGGAGCTGGTCTGCATCACCGGCGTCTCGGGGGCGGGCAAGTCGAGCCTGGCGCTCGACACGCTGTACGCCGAGGGACAGCGGCGCTTCGTGGAGAGCTTCAGCCCCTATGCCCGGCAGTTCCTGGAGCGGCTGGAGCGGCCGCCCATGGAGGCGCTGGAGCCTGTCGCCGCGGGTGTGGCGGTGGACCGGCGCGCGCCGGTGAAGAGCTCGCGCTCGACGGTGGCCACGCTGGCGGACGTGGAGCCGTACCTGTCCGCGCTCTTCACGCGTGAGGCGATGCCCGTGTGCCCCACGTGCGGCGTGGAGGCGGTGCGCACCGATGCGCGCTCCGCGGCGACGGCGCTCTTGCGCGAGTCTCCGGATGCGCCCGCCCTCATCGCGTTCCCGCTGCGCATCCCGGACACGGCGTCGTTCCTGGATGCCCGCGCGCGGCTCTTGAAGGACGGCTTCCACCGGCTGGTGGTGCAGGGCGAGGTGCGGGAGCTGGAGTCGCTCAAGCCCTCGGAGGCGACGGACTCGGCGGGGGTGGCGCGGGTGCTGGTGGACCGGGTGAAGCTGTCGCAGTCGCAGCTCTCGCGCGTGACGCAGGCGGTGGAGGACGCGTGGAACCGCGCGGAGGGCGAGGCCGTGGTGTGGGTGGCCGGCGGGGAGGCGAAGCGCGTGCGCCGGGGCCTGGTGTGTCCCAAGTGCGCGCGGGAGTTCGAGGCCGCGCGCCCCGGGTTGTTCAGCTACCAGTCCCCCGTGGGCGCGTGCGCGGCGTGCCGGGGCTTTGGCCGCACCATCGGCATCGACTGGGAGAAGGTGACGCCCAACCCGGCGCTGAGCCTGTCGGAGGGCGCCATCCGCCCCTGGTCCGGTGCGTCGACGGAGTGGGAGCGAGGCATGCTCCAGCGCTGGTGCCGCGAGAAGGGCATCCCCATGGACAAGCCCTGGTCCTCGCTGACGAACGCGCAGCGCGAGTCGGTGCTGGAGGGCGCGGGGGACTATGACGAGGGCCGCCAGTATCCCGGCGTGCGCGCGTGGTTCCGGTGGATGGAGAGCCGCACGTACAAGATGCACGTGCGCGTGCTGCTGGCGCGCTACCGGGCGTATTCGCTGTGCCAGAGCTGTGGTGGCGCGCGACTCAACGAGCAGGCCCGGGCGTACCGCGTGGGCGGGTTGGACTTGCCGGGGTGGCACGGGCTGGAGCTGACGGAGGCGGTGGCTCGGCTGGAGGCGCTGCGGCCGACGACGGGGCAGGGGGAGCTGGCGCGGCGGGAGCTGTCCGCGCGCCTGCGCTACCTGCGCCGCGTGGGCCTGGGCTACCTCACGCTGGACCGTCAGGCGCGCACGCTGTCCGGAGGCGAGGCGCAGCGCGTGTCGCTGACGGCGGCGCTGGGCACGTCGCTGACGGGCTCGCTCTTCGTGCTGGACGAGCCCACCGTGGGCCTCCACCCGGGGGATGTGCCGCCGCTGACGGAGGCCATCGCCGAGCTGGCCGAGCGCGGCAACATCGCGCTGGTGATCGAGCATGACCCGCTGGTCATCCGCTCCGCGCATCGCGTGCTGGAGCTGGGGCCGGGCGCGGGCCGGGAGGGGGGCCGGCTGTGCTTCGACGGCACGCCCGAGGCGCTCGCGAAGCGCGAGGACCTGCCCACCGGTCGGCTCCTCGCGGGGACGGGGGAGGCGCCCAGGACGCCGCGCAAGCGCACCGGCTCGCTGGAGATTCGCGGGGCGCGGGAGCACAACCTGAAGGCGCTGTCGGTGAGCGTGCCGCTGGGCGTGCTGTGCGCGGTGACGGGCCCGAGCGGCTCCGGCAAGAGCACGCTGGTGGATGAGGTCATCTACCGGCACCTGGCTCGGCGGCTGGGCGTGAAGGACGTGGAGGCTCCGGGCGCGGTGGACGCGCTGGAGGGCGCGGAGGAGGTGAAGTCCATCACCTTCGTGGACCAGTCTCCGCTGGGGCGCACGTCGCGCGGCAACGCGGCCACGTACACCAAGGCGTGGGACAAGCTGCGAGAGCTCTTCGCCTCCGAGCCGGACGCGGAGGTGCGCGGCCTGACGCCGGCCCACTTCTCCTTCAACGTGGACAAGGGCCGCTGCGAGGCGTGCTCGGGTGAAGGCTACGAGACGGTGGAGATGCAGTTCCTCGCGGACGTGGCCCTCCTGTGCGCGGTGTGCCGGGGCCGGCGCTTCAAGGAGGAGGTGCTCGCCGTCCGTCACCAGGGCTTCAGCGTGGCGCAGGTGCTGGAGATGACGGTGGCGGAGGTGCTCCAGCACTTCGGGAAGGACACCGCGCTCCAGCGCACGCTCGGGCCGGTGGCTCGCCTGGGCCTGGGGTATCTGCCCCTGGGGCAGCCGCTGTCCACGCTGTCGGGAGGGGAGGCGCAGCGGCTGAAGCTCGCGCGTGCCTTGGCCAGTGAGTCGAAGGACGCGCTGTTCATCATCGACGAGCCGAGCGCGGGCCTTCATGCGGAGGACGTGCGCCACGTCATCGACGCGCTGCACGCGCTGGTGGACCGGGGGGCCAGTGTCCTCGTCGTCGACCACGACGTGTCGGTGATGAAGGCGTCGGACTGGATGGTCGACCTGGGGCCCGTGGGTGGGCGCGACGGTGGACGGCTGGTGGCGGAGGGGACTCCCGCGGACGTGGCGCGAGGGAAGGGCGCGACGGCGGAGGCGCTCCGGGGCGAGCGTCGGGCGCAAGCGCGACCGTCGAAGGCACGCAAGGTCGCGAAGGACGCGGCGCCGGCCATCGAGGTGGAGCACGCGCGCGAGCACAACCTCCAGGATGTGTCCTGCAAGATTCCGCTCGGCAAGCTGACCGTCGTCACGGGGCCGAGTGGCTCGGGCAAGAGCTCGCTGGCGTTCGACGTGGTGTTCGCGGAGGGGCAGCGGCGCTTCCTGGAGACGCTGAGCCCGTACGCGCGCCAGTTCCTGCCGACGATGCCTCGGCCGGACGTGGAGCGCGTCAGCTCCATTCCTCCGTCCGTGGCGCTGGAGCAGCGCACCTCGCGCGCGGGTGGCACCAGCACGGTGGCCACCGTCACCGAGGTGGCCCACTACCTGCGCCTCCTGTTCGCGAAGCTGGGTGAGCCGCACTGCCCCAAGGACGACACGCCCATCACCTCCATGTCGCCGGAGCTCCTCTTCGCGCAGCTCCAGGCGATGAAGGGCGAGGGGACGGTGCTGGCTCCCGCGGTGAGGGCGCGCAAGGGTACCTACCTGGATGTCTTCACGGCCGCGGCGCGCGCGGGCATCACCCAGGCGATTGTCGACGGGGCGCTTGCCTCCACCGATGACCCACCGCGCCTGGCGAAGACGCGGGAGCACGACATCGACCTGGTCATGTTCGAGGGCAAGCTCTCCAAGCTGCCGCGAGACCTGTTCGACAAGGCGCTGGGCTGGGGACAGGGCGCGCTGAAGATTCGCGCGGGGAAGGGCGAGACGCTGCTGTCCACCGAGCGCACGTGTCCTCGGTGCGGCACCGCCGTGCCGGAGCTGGACCCGCGCTGGTTCTCGTTCAACACGAAGCAGGGCCGCTGCGACTCGTGCGAGGGCACGGGCATCCAGGGTGGGCCCACCGCGCAGGCCGAGGGTGAGACCGCGCCGTGCAAGGCGTGTGGCGGGAGCCGCCTGGACCCGGTGCCGCGCGGGGTGCGGTTGGAAGGGGCTCGCTATCACGAGGTGGTGCGGCAGTCCGTCGCCTCCGCGCTCGCGCGGGTGAAGGGCTGGAAGTTCAAGGGTGACCGGGCGCTGCTCGGCGAGCCTTCTCGTCAGGAGCTGCTGCGGCGCATGGAGTTCCTCGAGCGCGTGGGGCTGGGCTACCTCTCGCTGGACCGCAACGCGGCGTCGCTGTCGGGCGGAGAGATGCAGCGGCTGCGGCTGTCGGCGCAGCTGGGCGCGGGCCTCACGGGGGCGATGTACGTGCTCGACGAGCCCACCATCGGCCTGCATCCTCGCGACACCCACCGGCTCCTCGACAACCTTCGCGCGCTGGTGAACACGGGCTCCACGGTGCTGGTGGTGGAGCACGACTCGGACACCATCCGCGCGGCGGACCACCTGCTGGACCTGGGCCCCACGGGCGGGCGCGGCGGCGGTCGCATCCTGGCGGAGGGGCCTCCGGACGTGGTGCTCCAGGGCGACTCGCCCACGGCGTATGCGCTGCGCGAGTCCCAGGTGCGGCCTCCCTCCGGGCGCGGTGCGCCCCAGAAGTGGATCGAGCTGAAGGGCGCTCGCGCGAACAACCTCAAGCGCGTGGACCTGCGGCTCCCGGTGGGTCGGCTCAACGTCGTCAGCGGTGTCTCCGGCTCCGGCAAGAGCACGCTGGTGCGGCACGTGCTGTACCCGGCGCTGCGCGAGGCGCTGGAGTTGGTGTCCTCGAAGCCCGGGCCGTTCGACTCGCTGCGAGGCGTGGAGGCGGTGAAGCGGGTGATGTCCGTGGACCAGTCGCCCATCGGCCGCACGCCGCGCTCGGTGCCCGCGACGTTCCTGGGCATCTGGGATGAGCTGCGGCGCGCCTTCGCCGCGACGCCCGAGGCGAAGATTCGCGGCTTCTCCGCCGCGCGCTTCTCCTTCAACACGGCCAGCGGTGGACGCTGCACCACCTGCGAGGGACAGGGCTCCATCTCCCACGAGATGTCCTTCCTCCCGGACGTGGTGACGCCGTGCGAGGCCTGCGGTGGGGCCCGCTTCGACGCGGCCACGCTGGAGATCCGCTACCACGGCTTGTCCATCGGCGACGTGCTCCGCCTGTCCGCGGACGAGGCCAAGGACGTCTTCAAGGCCCTGCCGAAGGTGGCCGCGCCGCTGCAGTGTCTGTCGGACCTGGGCGTGGGGTATCTCCAGCTGGGCCAGGGCTCCAACACGCTGTCCGGTGGCGAGGCGCAGCGCTTGAAGCTGGCGTCGGAGCTGACGGCCTCCTCGCGGCACGAGCCCACGCTCTACGTGCTCGACGAACCCACCACCGGGTTGCATCTGGGGGACGTGGAGAAGCTCATCACGTTCATGGGGCGGCTGGTGGACCGGGGCGACACGCTGGTGGTCATCGAGCACCACCCGTCGGTCATCGGCGCGGCGGACCACGTGGTGGAGCTGGGGCCCGAGGGTGGCGAGGAGGGGGGCCTCATCGTCGCGGAGGGCACGCCTCGCGAGGTGGCGAAGGTGAAGTCCGCCACGGGCCGGGTGCTGCGCTCGCTCTTCACGAACGAGGAGCCTGCGTCGTCGCGACGGGGCTCGGGGGCTTCCCGGTGAGGCGGATGTCGGGGACAGGACAGAAGGCCGTGAAACGGGGCCGCGCCTTCGGCATTGTTGCGGCCGCATGAGAACCGTCCATGTGTTGACCCTCGTCACCGCGCTCGCCGTCACCCCGGCGCTCGCCTCCACTCCCTCGAAGTCCCCGCCCGCGAGCGAGAAGACCTCCATGTCCCTGCACGACCTGTCCGCCAACCGCCTCGACGGCAAGGCCGCGAAGCTCTCCGACTACCAGGGCAAGGTCCTGGTCATCGTGAACACCGCGTCGGAGTGTGGCTACACGCCGCAGTACGCGGGCCTGGAGAAGCTCTACCAGGAGTACAAGGCGAAGGGCGTCGAGGTGCTGGGCTTCCCCTCGAATGACTTCGGCGAGCAGGAGCCGGGGACCTCGGAGCAGATCGCGAAGTTCTGCGAGCTGCGCTTCAAGGTCACCTTCCCCATGTTCGAGAAGGTGAAGACGAAGGGTGATGGCCAGTCCCCCGTGTATTCCTTCCTGGCGAAGAAGCACGACGCGCCGAAGTGGAACTTCCACAAGTACGTGGTGGGCAAGGACGGCCAGGTCGTCGCGGGCTTCCCGAGCAAGGTGACGCCGGAGAGCGACGAGCTGCGCAAGGCGATCAACGCCGCGCTGGCGCAGAAGTAGGGCTCGCCGCCTCGCCGGCCCTGGAGAGCGGCCACACAGGCCGGCGCTCCAGGGCTCGGGGAGGGAAGGGCACCCGAGCATCGCCGCTCCTTCCGCCGTCCTCCCAGCATGCGACCCGAGGAGCCCCCATGGCGTGTGCGCCGCGTGGGGCCCACCGTGGCTGGAGGAGGCGTGCATGGCCATCGCGTCGACACCGGGACTCGGGACGAAGGAGGAGGCGTGGCCCGCGCTCTCCTTCATGGAGTGGAGGGACACCCTCGCCACGTTGCACCGCTACACGCAGGTGCTCGGCAAGGTGCGGCTGGCGCTGACGCCACCGGAGAACCACTGGTGGAACGTGTCCTTCCGAGTGACGTCGAGGGGGTTGTCCACGATGCTCATTCCCTATGGGAATGGGAGCTTCGAGGTGGACTTCGACTTCCTCGCCAACGAGCTGCGCTTCCTGACGAGCCGGGGTGATGTGCGCGTCATGGAGTTGACGTCGCGCCCGGTGGCGGAGTTCTACCGGGATGTGATGGCGACGCTGCGCTCGTTGGGCATCGAGGTGAGCATCTGGGACCGGCCGGTGGAGATTCCGGACGACACCACGCGCTTCAGCGAGGATGAGCACCACTCCATCTACGTCCCCGAGCAGGCCCGGCGCTTCTGGCGCGCGCTCCTGCAGGCGAACATCGTGCTGAAGGAGTTCCGTGCCCGCTTCACCGGCAAGTGCAGTCCGGTGCAGTTCTTCTGGGGGAGCTTCGACCTGGCGGTGACTCGCTTCGGAGGCAGGCCCGCGCCGGTGCGTCCGGGGGCGGACGCGGTGACGGCCGAGGCGTACTGCGAGGAGGTCTGCAGCGCGGGCTTCTGGCCGGGCACCGAGGCGCTGGGAGGCGCGTCCTTCTACTGCTACGCGGCCCCGGAGCCTCCGGGTTTCTCCTCGGCGAAAGTGGAGCCCGCATCGGGGGGCTACTCCAAGGACCTCAAGGAGTTCCTCCTGCCCTACGAAGCCGTGCGGCGCGCGAGCAACCCGAGGGCCTTCCTGCTCGACTTCCTGCAGACGACGTATGACGCCTGTGCGGACCTGGGGAAGTGGGACCGTCCGCGGCTGGAGCGGCCCCTCATCCTTCCGGACAGTGTGAAGGCCGCGCACTCCGTCTCGCCCGAGGGGTCTCCCGCCAGCGCGAGTCCGTAGCCGCTCAGCGTGAGCAGGGCCGCGATGAGGAGTGTCCTCGCGCGGCCCTGCACCATCCGCGCGCGTCGCTGTTCATCCGGATGGCCGGCGCTGCCAGGCGTGCGTGAGCAGGGCCGCGATGAGGAGTGCCTACGCGGCCGGGAGCCATCTGCGCGCGCCACCGTTCACCCCGACGTCCGGCGCTTCCATGCACGAGTGAGCAGGGCCGCGATGAGGAGTGCCTACGCGGCCGGGCGCCATCTGCGCGCGCCACCGTTCATCCGGACGTCCGGCGCTTCCATGCGCGCGTGAGCAGGGCCGCGATGAGGAGCGCTCCCACGAGGCCCAGCACCATCAGCGCGCGCCACTGTTCATCCGAACGTCCGGTGCTTCCATGCACGAGTGAGCAGGGTCGCGATGAGGAGTGCCTACGCGGCCGGGCGCCATCTGCGCGCACCACCGTTCACCCCGACGTCCGGTGCTTCCATGCACGAGTGAGCAGGGTCGCGATGAGGAGTGCCTACGCGGCCGGGCGCCATCTGCGCGCACCACCGTTCATCCGGACGTCCGACGCTTCCATGCACGAGTGATCAGGGCCGCGATGAGGAGCGCTCCCACGAGGCCCAGCACCATCAGCGCGAGCAGCCACAGGAAGACGCGGTCCACCAGCCCCGAGGCACGCTGGAAGGCGTGGTCCACCAGTCCGTAGCCGATGCGCTCGCCCTGCTGGAGCCCGTCCACTCGTTCGGTGTGAAGCGCGGAGAGCACCGCCTCGCGCTCTCCACGCACGTCCACCATCAGCGCCTGCCGCTCCGCATCGAGGAAGCGCTGGAGGGCTTCTCGCTCCGTGCTCAGTGCGCCAAGCACTTCGCTGCGCTCCCGCGCCACCAGCGCGGACGTCCCCGCCGCCAAGCCGCCAATCTGCTCCAGCACCTCCACGCTGCGCTCGAGGTCGCGCAGGACTTCCCTCGCGGGGAGCGCCCGCCAGGCCTCTTGCGCCAAGGACTCCGCCTGCCACCGGGCTTGTCGTGGCAACGAGGCCGCGTAGAGGTCCACGCGCGTGGTCAGGTCCCTCACCTCGTCCTCGAGCACCGCCGCAGTGCCTCGCAAGTTGACGCCGGAGAGCGCGGAGATGTCCGCGAGCAGCGGCACCGTGGACACGCGCGTGACGAGCGGACCCACGAGCGGATTCCGCGCGGCCCACTCGTGGACCCGTGTCCGCGCGGGCGACACATCCTCCTGGCCGGACACGTCCCGCCAGAGCGCCTCTATCTCGCCCTCCTGCTCGTGCACCATGCGCGTGGCTTCGTCCGTCGCATCGCGGGACGCACCGGCGCGCTCGGCGAACTGGGGCAGGGCGAGCTCGAGCTGCGCGAGCAGCGCCCACGCGTCCACAAGCGCCGCCACGGGGTCGGGTTGGAGCAGCGCGCCCTGCATCGCTGGCACCGCGTTGATCTTGAACGTGGTCATCGCCTCACGCACCGAGGCCGAGCCCGAGCGCGAGGCGATGTCATCCGCGGAGACCTCCAAGAGCCCGGAGAAGCGCCGGGCCATGTCTCGCACGCGGGCGCGCAGCGCATCCACGGACAGGTCCGAGCGCCCCACGCGCCGCGCCAGCTCCGAGCGCGGCGTCGCGACGGAGCACCCGCCCAGGACGGCAAGAAGCAGCGCGCAACCCACGCATGGGCGGAGGCGGGACATGGAGCCCGCTCAAGCTGCGCATGCCCTCCCGCCGTGGCGCGCCGTTCTCGAGGACAGGCCCACGTCCGGCGCACGACGCTCCCATTCGCCGGAGGCGCCGGACGTGCGCGCTGCCCTATTTCTTCCCGGCCTTGGGCGGGAAGCGCTCCAGGATCTTGTCCACCGCTTGAGTGACCTTCTTCTGCTGCTTCTCCGCCGACGCGTTCCCATTCACTTCCGACTGCGCCTTGCCGCGCCAGACGAGCTGCTTGGACTTCCCGTCCACCACGTCGAGCAGAATGGTGCCCTCTTCGTACTCGCGGACATACGTCTCCGGCGCCGCGGCGACGACGGGGCCACCCCAGTACGGGTCCCACATGGGGCTGTAGGGATAGCCGTAGTAGTTGTTGACCGTCTCGGCCTCCATCTTGTCCTGCACGGAGCCGTGCCAGCCCACGAGGAAGTCAGGGTTCTCGCTGGCGTCCACCTTCTTGTAACCCCGCGCCTGCAGCACGGCGTCGGCCGCCTGCATCACCTGGTTGCCCATGATGGGGTTGTAGACGCGCTTGTCGCCGCCCTCGGGCTGTGCGGCCCAGGCGTAGGACTTGTAAGCGTCAATCTCCTGCACGGCCGAAGGGTCGTAGTTGGAGCTGACGTTGATGCTCGCGCAGGCCATGAAGAGCCCCGCGAACAGCACGGGCGCGAGCCGCGAATGAAGACGCATGGGAATGCCTCCTGGTGCCGGCGCGACACGCGCCGTCGGCTCCTTGACGGTAGGCATGCCCTGCTCGACGTCCCCGGACGGGGACGCCCGTCTGCCCCGGACTCCAGTCCCATGGCCCCGAAGGGCGGGCTCAGTCGTCGCCGCGCAGGCCCTTGAAGGACTCGCCCTTCATCAGGCCCATGTGCTTGCCACCCCCCCGCGCCAGGGCGAGCGCCAGCTTCGCCCGCTTCTCCGGAGGCAGGCCCCGGGCCAGCGCCTGGTACATCTCCCGGTCCAGCGCGGCGATGCGCTCGCGGGCCTCGAAGGCGCGCTGCGCGGCGGTGTCCACCTGCGCCAGCGCGGTGCTGTCACCCCGCGCGGCCTGATGGAGCGTGCGCGCCGCATCCCGCACCTGCTCTCGCAAGGGACGGCGCTTCTCGTCGAACTGGCGCAGCGTCTCTTCCATCTTCAGCGCCTGCGCGTTGTCCAACTCCAGCGCATCCGACAGCGTCAGCACCTGCCGCAGTCGCATGCGCTGCTCCGCGCGCTCCATCCGCTGCTCGGAGCGCTCCTGCCGCTCGCTCTCACGCGCCTGCTCCGAGCCCTCCCTCGCGCCGGGCCTCGCCATCGCCAGACACGGCGCGAGCACCACGGCCATCACCACCCACGACTTGCGCGTCATCGTCTTCACAGCGTCTCTCCCAGCAGGTCGTCCTCGTTCGACGCGTCGAGGTCCTCGAGCGCCTCTTCGTCTTCCATCGCCGCGCCGGACTCCAGGGACTCCAGCCCCGCCCACGCCTCGAAGTCCGCGAGCGTCTGAGCCTCCACCTGATGGGCCTCGGTCGCCGCCTCCGGGGGCGCGGTGGCCCCGCCCGTGGCGCCACCGGGGCGCACCAGCCCCGGGACCAGGACGGCCATCGCCACCGCCGCCGCGGCGGCCAGCGTCACTCCCACCGCGCGCCGCCAGGGCGCCGGGCGCGCATGCTCGCGCTTCCAGGCCTCCAGCGTGCGCTGGGGCAGGGCCTCCTGGGCGTTCTTCTCGGCCGTCGTCGGCTCGGGGAGGGCGAGCAGCGACAACATCTCCACCGACGTGGCGAAGACCTCGCGGCACCCCCCGCACGACTCCAGGTGCTGGACCAGTTGCACTGTCTCCGCCGCGTCCAGCGCTCCCGCGGCGTGCAGGTCCAGTCGTGCTTCCTGCTCCGGGCATGCAGCCATCACTGCTTCTCCTCCGGCTCGGCCACCCGCGCCTTCAGACGCTTCACGGCCAGGTGGAACTGCACCTTCGCGTTGTTCTCCGTGATGCCGAGCGTCTCGGCAATGTCCTTGAACGCCAGCCCTCCGTCCACGCGCAGCGTCAGGACCTCGCGCTGGCGCCGAGGCAGGAGCAGCACCTCCTCGCGCACCCGCCGCGCCTGCTCGGAGCGCTCCAGCCCCTCCTGGGCGGACTCACCCGGAGCCTCCTGCGCCGCGTCGTCCGGCGCCTCCACCAGCACGGGCCTCCACCGGCGGGTGTTGCGCGCGTGGTTCTTCGCCAGGTTGAGGGCGATGCGCACCAGCCACGCCCGGAACGGGGTGGGGCCCCGGGGAATCCAGCGCGCGAAGACGCGGCGAGACGCCTCCAGCGCCCGCAGGAAGGCGGCCTGAGTCAGGTCCGCGGCGTCCTCCGGCCGGGTCGCATAGCGCCGCACCAGCGAGAAGACGAGCGACCGGTGCCGGGTCACCAGCACCTCGAAGGCCGTCTCCTCGCCGTCCAGGAACGCGCGGCAGAGGGCCTCGTCCGGCGCCCGCTCCAGGGCCAACCGTCGCGCCGGCATCGCCACCACCCGTCGGCCTGTGTCCCCGAGGCTCACGGCGCCTTCAACCCCCGGCCCGTCCCCAGGTTATTTTCCGCGCGCCTTTTTCCGAGGCGCCCCCGGCCCCAGGCCCAACAGCCCGTTGGCGGACACTCGCTTGCCTGGGCGGGTTGCTCCATGTGTTGGCCGACTGTCACAATGGGGCTGTTGGTGCAACCCACGGACTTCTCATGGTGCTGGAAGGCTCGGGCTCTCGCATCAAGGGGGGCGTGCTCATCTCCCGGCTGAACTTGCTGCGCCAGCAGGGCGGGCAGGTTCGCGTGGACCAGGTCCTGGGACGGCTGCCTCCCTCGGACCAGGCCCTGCTGCGCAAGTCGCTCCTCCCCGTGGCCTGGTACCCGCTGGAGCTCAACCTGCGGCTGGACTCCGCCATCGCGGAGGTGCTGTCCCCGGACGACGAGGGCCGGGCCTTCATCGAGATGGGGCGCGCGTCCGCGGAGGAGTCGCTGCGGGGGCCCCAGCACGGCTTCCTGCGGGCGGGAGATCCTCACTTCCTGCTGAGCCAGGCGGCGCGCATCTACCGGTTCTATTACGCGGTGGGCTCGCGCACGTACGACAAGACGGGGCCGCGCTCCGCCGTCCTGCGCACCTTCAGCGCGGAGAACGTCACGCAGGCGGACTGCCTCACCATCGTCGGCTGGCACGAGCGCGCCATCGAGCTGTCGGGAGGCCTGTCCCCCCGCATCACCCACCCCATGTGCCGGGCCCAGGGCGCGCCCCACTGCGAATACCACTGCTGTTGGGACTGAGCCGGGCGCCCGCCCTCACGCGGCCGAGTCGAGGGCGGCCGGGAGCGGGTGCTTCTCCAGGTAGGTCAGCACGTCGTCCAGGTGGCGGTACACCCGCAGCTCGTGGCGGATGACGTCCTCGACGCGGCCGTCCGGGTCGATGATGAACGTGACGCGCCGGTCCACGCGCAGCACCGGCCAGAGCACGTCATAGGCGCGGCTGATGACGCGGTCCGGGTCCCCCAGCAGGGAGAAGTGGATGTCCTCCTTCGCCGCGAACTCGCACTGGGTCTTCTGCGTGTCCACGGAGACGCCCACCAGCTCCGCGCCCAGCTCCTGCAGGCGCAGGTGGTTGTCCCGGAAGGCGCGGTTCTCGATGGTGCAGCCGAGCGTGAAGGCCTTGGGGAAGAAGAAGAGGACCACCCGGCGGCCCTTGAGCGCGGACAGGCTCAGCGGCACGCCATGACAGTCGATGGCGGAAAAGTCTGGCGCGAGGTCTCCGATGGCGAGCATTCCTGCACCTCCCTCCTGAGTGGCCGCGACGGGCCACCGATACCACGTTGATGGACAGGCTCCCGGCGCCATTTCCCGGGGAGCGTCACCCTCGTTCGCCCCACGACTCCGGTCCTGTGTCCTGGTGGAACACCGGAGAGGGGCGCGTCCTGCATCGCATGGTTCAAATCACCGGGGTGTTAAGTTCTCTTAAGGCTCGGCCGGGTGCCCGCACGGCGAGGGCCTCGCGCCCGGAACCAACGGCTGACGTCGGGTCCTCGGACGCCGCATGAGCCCACCTCCCGGGTGGGAAAAATCGTGACAGCCCTTGAAGACAGGCTAGGGTCAACCCGGGAGGTTGCCCTTGTCCAGCCCCGTTCCCTGGGTGGTCACCAAGCCTGAAGCGCAGCGCATGCCCCGGTGCGGGGGAGGGCGAGGGCACGCCGTGCCGCGGGAGGTGGCGTCGCCGTGATGCCCGCGCCGTTCCATCCGGACCAGCTTGCCCCCGGGAGCGTGGTGGGGCCGTGGCGCGTGGTGGCCTCGTTGGGGGCGGGCGGCTTCGGCCGCGTCTTCAAGGTGGAGCGGGGAGGGCGCTTCTTCACGATGAAGATGGCGCTGCGCCCCGCGGGCCCCCAGGCCTCCGAGGAGGAGGACGTCAACGGTCGGCTGTCGCACGAGGTCGCCGCGCTGCTGGCGTGTGCCCCGCACCCGAACCTGCCCCGGATCCAGGCGGTGGACCGGTGGCCGGACCCGCCCGAGGGCTACCTCTACTTCGTCACCGACTACATCGACGGGGAGACCTTCCACGAGTGGCGCTGGCGGGTGAAGCCGTCCGCGGCGCACCTCTTGTCGGTGTTCACGGAGGTGGTGCGCGCGGTGTCGGACCTGCATCGGCGCGGGCTGCACCACCGCGACGTGAAGGGCGACAACCTGCTCATCCGCCGCGACGACGAGCGGCCCTTCCTCATCGACCTGGGCACGGTGCGGATGCCGGGGGCCACGACGCTGACGGTGGGCGTGGCGCCGGCCTCGCCGCACCTGCTGCCGCCCGAGTGCGTGGCGTTCCTTCGCGAGGGTCAGTGGGAGCAGGGCGCCCGGTTCGACGCGGGCATCCCCGGGGACCTCTACGCGCTGGGCGCGCTCCTGTACGAGTCGCTCACGGATGGCTACGCCTTCGACCCCCGGCTCCCGTATGACCGGCTGCTGCCGGCCATCGAGACGGTGACGCCGCGCGCGCCCCAGGCCGTCAACCCCAAGGTCCCGCCCGCGCTGGGAGACATCGCGCTGCGGCTGCTCGCGAAGCGCCCCGAGGAGCGCTACGCCGGCACCGAGGCGCTGCTCCAGGCGCTGTGGGAGGTGGCCAAGGAGAAGCGGCAGCCGGCCTGGAAGGTGTCGCTGGACAGGCCCCCGGACCCCGAATCCCCGCGCGACGTGGACGCGGACACGCCTCGGCTGCGCATCGTCCCCGAGCTCGTCCGTTCGATCGAACACGGGCCCTCCGCGGACGAGGTGTCCGAGGACTCCGCGCCACCGCCCGGGGGCCTCGAGGTGGCCGCTGTCATCCCTCCGGGCGAAGCCTCGCCTGTCGCCGCGCAGGCGCATGTGCCCGAAGTCGCCCCTCCGCTTTCGCGCGAGCCTCGGGCGGCGCCCGCGCGAAGGCCCCGAGGCCGGGTGCTGGGCGTCGCGGCGACTGTTCTCTTCATTGTTGGTGCCGTGGCGCTGGGCCTCGCCCGCCGCGAGCAGCCCCCCCACCCCATGCAGGAGGTTGGTACCCCCTCGCCTCTTGCCGAGAAAGGAAGTCCCGTCGTGACGAGCCGTTCTTCCCCCCCCGCGAACACACCCCTCTCCGATTCGAAACCCACGCCTCCTCGGTCCATGGCGTCCCCGCCCGAGCGGGTCGTCGCGCTCACGGAGGCCGCCCCGAAGCCCGCGGCCGAGCCCTCGCCGAAGAAACGGGGGCTGGGCAAGGTCGCGGCGGTGGCGTGCCTGGCCGGGGCGGCCTGCGCGGGTTCCTCATCGAACCTGCGGACGGAACCGCCCGAGAGGAAGGCGTGTCCTCCAGGGGCCATCAACCAGATGGCGAAGCTGGGCTTCCACACCCCGTGGATCCTCTCCGAGGGCGCCTTCTACGTGACTGAGGACGGCGACCTGGAGCCGTCGCTGGTGCCCCCCGAGGGGCCCCTCACCGTCTATCTCCCCATCCGGGGGCTCAAGCACCCCGACACCCTTCAACCCGCGATTCCCCAACACACGAAGTTCCACGGCCAGATCTTCCCGGGGAGGGACCGGGCCTACGCCTGGTTCACGGAGATGGAGTTCCCCGATGGGTCGCGCTACCCCGTCTGCGTCGACCTCACCTGGGAGGGCCGGTCCGAACTGGGGCAGCCGTACCACCCATCAAGCACTTCCGAACGGAAGCTGTGGGGGCCCAGAGTGATCCTCTCCACGACCCAATTCCTAGGAAGGTAGTAATTGCCCGCCGCGACCTCTGTTTGGGTGTTCATCTGGGGAGTGATGCTGTCGCTGGGGGCGAAGGCCTCCGGGCTCGAGCCTTCAGGCTCCCTGGCTCCGGTTCGCCGAATCGAGTTCAGCGCGGATGCTCGCGCGCCGCTTCCGGAGGTCCACATCACTCCGGGCCGCTCCACGACGTTCTTCTTCGACGCGCGGATCCGCCCGGATGAGGTGGTCCTGGAGGGCCGCGAGCGGTTCGAGCGGCTGGGGCTCGCCGAGGACCACGTGGCGCTCATCCCCTCGAGCCTGTTCCGGGAAGGGGAGCGGCTGCTCCTGGAGTTGCGCTTCCGCGATGGCGCGGCGCCCGAACGCGCGGCGTTCATGCTGGTGGTGGACGCCGCGCGCGGCGAGCCGCAGGTCGAGGTCTTTCGCTCGGTGCGCCCGGTGGAGTCCTACCGCCAGGAGGTCCAGGAACTGAAGGAGCGTCTGGCGCGGCTCCAGGCGGAGCTGACGCATCCTCGCTCCGAAGGGCCCTCTTCCTGGCACATCGAGGCCGCCGTGGCGGAGATGGAGGGCAGTGACTCCATGCGGTTCTACGTGCTCTCTCGCAGCCAGACGGTGGTGCATCCGGACCTCTCGGTGGCACAGGTCGCACACGCCCAGGCCAAGGGGCTGTGGACGGCGCTGCGCCTGGATGTCCGAGCGCGGAAGGGAAGCGAGACGTGGAACGCGGTGGGGGCCTCGCTGACGGACGAAGAGGGGCGTGTCCTCGAGGTGCCGGCGCCCTGGCAGTCGACGCCGCTGATAGGCGGGGGGGCCGCGATGCTGGTCATCATGGTGTCAGGCGCCGTCCCGTTGGACGCGCGGCGGTACGTCCTCAAGCTGTGGGACGCGGCGGGGCGGACGGCCACGGTCGAGGGGCTTACGTTCAAGCCCTCCGCGGAGCAGGAGAGGCCTTGAGCCTCGCGGCCCTCCGTGTAGGGTGGCGGCCGGACGATGACCTCCGCCCCCTCTCCCGACGCCCTCCGCTGCATCCGCGCCGACTCCCGTGAGCCGCAGGGCTACCGCGCCGCCCTGGGCGAGCGCCGCGCCTCGCTGCTCCTGACGGACCCGCCCTATTGCCTGCTCACCCGGCGGCGCAAGGGCGGGGACCTGAGAGATCCGCGCGCCCACAAGAAGATCGACCAGAACCCCATCGTCCGCTTCGAGACGGTGCGCGACTACCGCGTCTTCTCCGAGGCGTGGATGTCGCGCGCGCTGGCGCACCTGACGCCCGACGCGCCCCTCATCATCTGGACGAACCTCCTGGGCAAGGAGCCCATCATCAGCGCGGCGAAGGGGCTGGGCTACACGCACCTGCGCGGCGAGTTCACCTGGGGCAAGCGCACCACCGACAAGAACGCGAACGAGCAGACGTTGCGCGTCTACGAGGTCGCCCTCGTCATCGCCCGCACGCCCGAGCCCGTGTTGTCACCCGGAGACCTGCCCACGGTGTGGGCCGTCGTCGGGGGCTATGACGACGATGGCGAGGCCACGCGCTGGGGCGGCCATCCGCACCACAAGCCCTTCTCCGTCGTGGAGCCCCTGGTGCGCACGTACAGCCGCCCTGGCGAGACGGTGCTGGACCCGTTCGCGGGAAGCGGCTCGCTGCCCTCGGCCGCGCTGCGCCTGGGCCGCCATCCCGCGTGTCTGGAGATAGAGCCCGAGTGGGCGGAGCGCGTCACGCACCGCCTGCGCGAGACGGCCGCCGCGCTCGCTCAGCCCCCGAGCGCCCGGTAGATTCGCGTCTCCGACCAGCGCGGCACGTCGGTGGGCCGCTGCGTCCACCAGTTCATGATGAGGGTGCGCCGCAGCCGCGAGCGCCCCGGCAGCTTCCTGTCGGGAACCTGGTTGCGCGCGTCGAGCACGCCATGGGTGAGCGAGCCCTCGAACACCACGAGCCGGTTGGGGCGTGGTGTCACCAGGTCCGCGGTGTCCAGGCGTGAAGGCGCGAGCGACGGGTTGCCCTCGTCGGGCAGCTCCCGCGTCACCACGAAGGCCCCGCCGCGCACGCGGTTGAGGAACAGCACGGAGCCGATGCGCGGGTGCACGAGCTTCCCGGTGCGCCGCGCGAGCTTCTCATCGCGGTCCTGGTGGAAGTCCACGCGCACGTCCGTCGGGTACATGCGCGACAGCCACCACTCCACGCCCGCGATGCGGCGCTTGCCGGCGATGGCGGGGCGCAGCGTGGTGATGATGTCCTCCACCACGTTGGCCGGCGGGCCGAAGTCGTACCAGAACGTCGTCTGGTAGGTGTCCTTCAGCCGCTCCCGGCCCAGGACCCCCAGTCGCCGCAGCAGGCGGCGGAAGAGGGGAGGGGGCACGGCGCCTTCGGTGAGCTGGACCAGGGTTTCCACGCGGGCCCCAGCTTTGTCTCATGCGAAGGGTGGGCGCCACCCTCCTTTGCAAGTAGGCTGCGCGCCCCATTGCCCTCCCGCCGGGAGGATGCGGAGACCGCTCGATGAAGGCGCACCACAAGATGCTCATCGGCATCCTCACCGGCACGGTGGCGGGACTCACCGCCAATGCCCTGGCAGGCAAGTCCGCGTGGCTGGATTGGACCGTGTCCAACGTGGCCTCGCCGGTGGGACAGATCTTCATCCGCCTCCTGCTCATGCTCGTGGTGCCGCTGCTCTTCGCGGCGCTCGTCATGGGCGTGGCGGACCTGGACCTGAAGCAGGTGGGACGGCTGGGGGCTCGCACCCTCGGGTACACCATCGTCTTCTCCACCATCTCCGTGCTGCTGGGCCTGGTGCTGGTGAACATCATCCAGCCGGGCGCGAACCTGAGCGACGAGGCCCGCGCGCTGGCCCAGCAAGGCACCCAGGTGAAGGCCGCGCCTCCGCCCTCGGAGACGTCCTTCGGCGCGGTGCTCATGTCCATGGTGCCCACCAACCCGATGAAGGCCGCGGCCGACGGGGACATGATTGGCATCATCGTCTTCTCGCTCATCTTCGGCCTGGGCGTGGCGCTCACCCCCACGGACTCCGCGAAGCACCTGCGCGACACCATCCAGGGCCTCTACGACGTGATGATGAAGCTCATCGACGGCGTGCTGAAGCTCGCGCCGTACGGGGTCGCGGCGCTCCTGTTCGCGATGACGGCGAAGCTGGGGCTGAGCATCCTGGGGCAACTCGCCGCCTACGTGGGCACGGTGCTCCTGGCGCTGGGCCTGCACATGTTCGTCGTCTACTCGCTGTCGGTGCGTTTCCTGGGCGGGCGCAACCCCATCGCGTTCTTCCGGGACTGCCGGCTGGCCATCGTCACGGCGTTCTCCACGTCCTCCTCCAGCGCCACGCTGCCTACCGCGCTCAAGGTCGCCGAGGAGAACCTGAAGCTGCCGCCCAACGTGTCGCGGTTCGTGCTCACCGCGGGCTCCGCCATGAACCAGAACGGCACCGCGCTCTTCGAGGGCGTCACGGTGCTCTTCCTCGCCCAGGTGTACGAGGTGCCGCTGAGCCTCCAGCAGCAGGCGCTCATCATGTTCATCTGCATCCTGGCGGGCATCGGCACCGCCGGCGTGCCCGCGGGCTCCATCCCCGTCATCGCGATGATCCTGGGCATGTTCAAGATTCCGGTGGAGGGCCTGGGCCTCATCCTGGGCGTGGACCGCTTCCTGGACATGTGCCGCACCACGCTCAACGTCACCGGAGACCTGGCCGCGGCCGTGTACGTGGCGCGAGGGGAGCCGAACGCCCAGGCGGATGCCGGGCAGCCCGCGGGCTCGCCTCACTCCTCCTGACGCCACTCCCGGCCCATCCTTTCCCCCGAAGTCGTTCCACCGCCGCACCGCCAAGGAGCCCGCATGAGGGTCGCCAAGGATTCGATTGTCTCGCTGGAGTACCGGCTGCACCTGGGAGATGGACAGGTCATCGACCAGAGTGAGCCCGGCCAGCCGCTCGCCTATCTGCACGGGCACCGTCAAATCGTCCCGGGCCTGGAGGGGGCGCTGGAGGGCCTCGCGCAGGGCGACAGCAAGCAGGTGGTGGTGCAGCCCGGGCAGGGCTATGGCGAACATGACCCGGAGGGCGTGCGGGTCGTCCCGCGCGCCATGTTGCCCCCGGGCTTCAATCCCCAGCCCGGCCAGACGCTGATGGCCCAGACGGACCAGGGCGACATTCCCCTGCGCATCCAGGAAGTGCGGGGCGATGAGGTGGTGGTGGACCTCAACCACCCGCTCGCGGGCAAGACGCTGCACTTCGACGTCACCGTGAAGGACGTCCGCGCCGCCACTCCCGAGGAACTCTCCCACGGCCACGTTCACGGGCCGGGTGGGCATCAGCACGGCTGATGCCTGGGTGTGACGCCCCGCGGCGTGCGTGAAGGGACGAGGTGGAGGCGCCTCGTCCCTTTGCTTGCTGGATGGAGTCAAAGCTTCGTTGGATGGGGGGACGTGCACTATCTTTTCGCCCCCCATGAGCCAGTCCTCTCCTCCCTCGACGCCAAGACCCAGCGCGGCCCACGGCGGCCCGCCCCCTGACGCCCACTCCCAAGCGCCCGGGGTTTCGGCGGAGACGGACCCGGAGCGGTACTGGCTCCAGAACGTGTATCAGGGAGGCTCGCGGCAGCTCACCGTGCGCGCTGTCATCGCCGGCATGTTGATTGGCGCGGTGATGTGCCTGTCCAACCTGTACGTCATCCTCAAGACGGGCTGGAGCCTGGGCGTCACCATCACCGCGTGCATCCTCGCCTTCGCGGTGTTCGGCACGCTGCGCTCGCTGCGTGTCTTGAAGAACGACTTCACGGCGCTGGAGAACAACGCCATGGGCTCGGTGGCGTCCGCCGCCGGCTACATGACGGGTGGTGGCAACATGGCCGCCGTCCCCGCGCTGCTCATGCTCACCGGCGCGCTGCCTCCGTCGGGCTGGCTGGTGGTGTGGTTCGCCGTCATCTCCGCGCTGGGTGTCTTCGCGGCCATCCCCATCAAGCGCCAGCTCATCAACATCGAGGCGCTCCCGTTCCCCACCGGCACGGCCACCGCGGAGACCATCCGCGCGCTGCACGGCCACGGTGAGGTGGCGCGCCGCAAGTCGCGGCTGTTGACGGGCGCGGGTGTCATCGGCGCGTTCCTGGTGGTGCTGCGCGACGCGCGCTTCACGTGGCTGACCAACATCCCGGACAAGGTGAGCCTGCCCTTCTCGATGCTGGGCAAGAAGGCCTCCGCGTGGACGCTGTCGCTCGACTTCAGCCTGCTGATGGTGGGCGCCGGCGCGCTGGTGAGCTTCAAGACGGGCTGGTCCATGCTGCTGGGCGCGGTGCTCGCGTATGGCTTCCTGGCGCCGGCCATGGTGGCGCAGGGCGAAATCGCCGAGGTGACGTACAAGGCCATCAACTCGTGGATGGTGTGGACGGGCTCGGCGCTGCTGGTGTCGTCCGGCCTCCTGTCCTTCGCCTTCCAGTGGCGCAGCGTGGCGCGCTCCTTCAAGGCGCTCTCGGGGCTGTTCGGCGGCAAGCGCTCCGGTGAGGAGGAGAAGGACCCGCTGGCGGGCATCGAGTGTCCCCCGTCCTGGTTCCCCCTGGGCTTCGCGGTGCTGGGCCCCGTGGCGGTGTTCCTGATGGCCCACCTGTTCCAGATTCCGTGGTGGGCGGGCGTGCTGGCGCTGCCGCTGGCGGTGGTGATGGGCGTCATCGCCAGCCGCGTCACGGGCGAGACGGACACCACGCCCACCAAGGCGCTGGGCCCCGTCACGCAGCTCATCTTCGGAGGCCTGGCGCCGGGCAACATCCCCGCCAACGTGATGAGCGCCAACGCCACGGGCGGCGTGGGGTTGCACGCGGCGGACCTGCTGACGGACCTGAAGTCCGGCTGGTTGTTGGGTGCCAACCCGCGTCAGCAGTTCATCGCGCAGTTGTTCGGCGTGGTGGCGGGCGCGGCGGTGGTGGTGCCGGTGTTCAACATCCTGATTCCCACGCCGGACGTGCTGGGCTCGGTGGACTTCCCCGCGCCGGCGACGATGGTGTGGGCGGGCGTGTCCAAACTGCTGGCCACCGGCGTGGCCGCGATGCCCGTCTCCGCCCGCTGGGGCGCGACGTGCGGCGCGACGCTGGGCATCACCCTGGTGCTGCTGGAGCGGTGGGCGCCGTCGAAGCTGAAGGCCTTCATTCCTTCCGCGGCGGGCTTCGGGCTGGCCATCGTCATCCCCGCGTCCAGCTCCATCGCCTTCTTCATCGGCGCGGGCATCGCGGAGTTCCTGCGGCGCAAGAAGCCCGTGCTCGCGGAGGCGACGGTGCTGCCGGTCTCGTCGGGCTTCATCGCCGGCGAGAGCTTGTTGGGCATCGGAATCGCCATGCTGAAGGCGTTCGGGATGATGCCCAAGTAGCACGCGAGGCCCGTCCGGGCGCCTCGGCGGTTTCTTCAGTCCACCTTGGACGTGGAGAACGAGGCGCCCGCGATGAAGCGGAACGTGGGCGTGTCCATGCCCGCGCCCACGCCCGGGCCGCCCATCACGTAGAGGTCCAGCCAGGGCAGCGCGTGGCGGCGGATGGCGATGAGCAGCTCCGCGCCCACCCGGCCATCACCCAGCGGAACACCCAGGAGCATGCTCAGCTCTCCGCGCGTCGTCTCACCCGCGCGAGACGTCACCGTGGCGCCCAGCCGCAGCTCGTTGCCAATCATGTCCTGCTTCTCGGAGGACACCGGCGCCAGGTCCCGCTGTTCGCGCAGGAGCACGCCGACCTCGCCGCCCAGCTGCCACGTCTCCCCGAGGTAGCCCAGCTGGAGGCTGGGGTGGAGCGCGTACTTGTCCCGGGCGAGGAGGTCCTCGGTGCCCACGGGGAGGGCGCCGGAGACGTCGAGCGCCAGCTGGAAGCCCAGCTCCTGCCGCACCAGCGCCGCGCGAGCACCCACCCAGGGCGCGCCCAGGCCGCTTCCGTTGGGAGGCGCGAAGCCCATGAGCTCCTTGCCGCCCTGGCTGACGATGAAGGGGACCTCCACGTCCAGCTGCAGCCAGTCGAGCAAGCCGATGGCGGCCGTCACGTCCATCGTGAACTTGTTCTCCACCAGGCCCGTGCCGTCGGAGGGCTCCCAGCGCGTCTGGAACTTGAAGGGGAGCTGCTCGTAGTGGCCCTGGACGGACACGCGCACCATGCCCGCGGGCAGCGTGCGCCCGGTGCCGACCACCAAGGAGCCAAGCGCCGCCGGGTCCAGCTCCAGCCGCTGCAGGTTGAAGCTCGGCAGCCTGGTGGCTTGCGCGGAGGCCGCGGTCGGCAGGGCCAGGGCAAGAGGAAACATCGCGGACAGCAACGCAAGCGCGGGCCGGAACGACACGACGACTCCTTCAGCAAAACAGTCGGGATAAACGCGAACCTGTCGCATGAGGGCAATAGCCACGCAAGTGGCCCCACAACTCGCCCTCCCCAGGCAAGTATCGCCAAGGGATTCAACGTCAGACTTGACGACGCATGTCTCCAGATTCTCCCTGGCTTGCGGTGCTGTCTCTTCCCGTCGCGGGTCCCATTCATGGGAAAGCGTCTCCATTCATGGGAATCGCAACGAGGCTTGTAATCACAGGCAGGCACGGAGCGTAGAGCGCGAACCCCCTGATAGGAGTTTCCGTGGCCGTGCTCCTCGAGGATCTTCGCTACGCCGTCCGGTTGTTGCTCAAGAGCCGGGGCTTCGCCGCCGTCTCCATCCTCACGCTGGCGCTGGCCATCGGCGCGAACACCGCCATCTTCAGCGTCGTGCATGGCGTGTTGCTGCGTCCGCTGCCGTACCCGGAGCCGGAGCAGCTGGTCCAGGTGGTGCGAGTGAGCGAGCAGGGGCGGAGCGCCATCCACTCCATTGGCCAGTACGTGCAGATGACGGCGGAGGGCTCGCCCTTCGCGCAAGTGGCCGCGCACGAGCTGCTCCCGGCGGGCTTCAACCTCGTGGGAGATGGGCTGCCGGAGCGCCTGTCTGGCATCCGGGTGTCGCGCAGCTTCTTCGACACCTTCGGGACGCGGCCCTTGCTGGGGCGCGGCTTCCTCCCGGAAGAGGATGTCGTGGGCGGCCCGCGCGTGGTGGTGCTGAGCCACGGGCTGTGGCTGCGCCGCTTCGGGGGCGCGCCGGACATCATCGGCCGCTCCATTCCCCTCAACGACGAGCCCTACACCGTGGTGGGCGTCGCGGCCGAGTCCTTCCACTATCCCCGCGAGGCGCAGCTGTGGGTGCCCGCGCAGCTGGACCTGACGAACGACGAGGACTCCAACTTCCTCGCCGTCACGGGGCGGCTGCGCCAGGGGCTGTCCGAGGAGGGCTCGAGCGCGTCGCTGCTGTCGCTGGGGCAGCGGCTGCGCGCGGACAAGCCGCAGCTCCTGGACGCGAAGGAGCGCTTCGTCGCCGAGGACTTGAAGACGTACCTGGCGGGAGACCTGCGGCTCGCGCTGTGGGTGCTGCTGGGGGCGGTGGGGCTGGTGCTGCTCATCGCCTGTGTGAACCTGGCCAACCTGCAGCTGGCGAGGTCCGCGTCGCGGCAGCGGGAGCTGGTGGTGCGCGCGGCGTTGGGGGCCGCGCCCCGGCGGCTGGTGTGGCAGTTGCTCACGGAGAGCCTGCTGTTGTCGGTGCTGGGCGGTGGCCTGGGCATCCTGCTGGCGGAGCTGGTGTTGCCCGCGCTCCTGGCCCTGGCGCCCGAGGGGCGGCTGGGAGGAGGCGCGGAGGTGGGGCTCGACGGCGCGGTGCTGGCGTTCTCGGTGGCGGTGTCGCTGCTGACGGGCGTGCTCTTCGGGCTGTTGCCCGCGTGGCAGGCCTCACGGCCGGACCTCCAGGACGCGCTGAGGCAAGGCGCGCAGCGGGCGACGGCGGGGCCGGGCAGCGGGCGGACGCGCACGGTGCTGGTGGTGGGGCAGGTGGCGCTCGCGGTGGTGCTGCTCGTGGGCGCGGGGCTGCTCATCCGAGGCTTCGGCTCGCTGCGAGAGGTGCGCCCGGGGTTCGATGCGAGCGGCGTCCACGTGTTGAAGCTGTCCTTGCCGGACGGGCGTTATGGAGACCCCGCGGCGCTGGAGCGCTTCCACCACCAGGTGGAGGAGCGGGTGCGCGCGCTGCCGGGCGTGAAGGCCGTGGGCTTCACCCCCGCGCTGCCCATGGAGCTGGGCCCGAGCCTGAGCTTCGCCATCGACGGGAAGTACGAGGGCCGCGATGACGGAGCCGGCGTGGGGCATGGCGAGTACCGCGCGGTGTCGCCGGGGTACTTCACGGCGCTGGGGCTGCGGCTCGTGCGCGGCCGGCTGCTCGCGGACACGGACCGGGCGGGGGCTCCGCTCGCGGTGGTCATCAACGAGACGGCGGCGCGCAAGTACTGGCCGGGTGAGGACCCGGTGGGCAAGAGCATCCGCGTGGCGCAAGGGGTGCCCTCGCTGCAAGACACCGAGCCGCGCCTCGTGGTGGGGGTGGTGTCGGACGTGCGCGAGAAGGGGTTGGGCGCGGACGTGCCGTCGGTGTTGTACGTGGCCTCGGGACAGGCGGGCGCGGTGCTCACGGGGATGATGGTGCGCGGTCTCCCGCAGAACCTGATGGTGCGCGCGTCGGGCGGCCATGCGGCGCTCGTGGCGGCGGTGAAGCAGGAGCTGCACGCGGTGGACTCACGGCAGCCGGTGTCCCAGACGCTGATGCTGACGGACTTCGTGGCGGGCACGCTGGGCTCGCAGCGCTTCAACATGGTGCTCTTGGGGTTGATGGCCGCGCTGGCGTTGGTGCTGGCCGCGGTGGGCATCTACGGCGTGCTGTCCTATCTGGTGAGCCAGCGCACGCGGGAGATGGGCGTGCGGCTGGCGCTGGGCGCGACGCGCACGGAGGTGGTGCGCCTGGTGCTGCGTCAGGGCTTGGGCGCGGTGGGCCTGGGCGTGGCCCTGGGCTTCGTGGGCGCGCTGGGGCTGACGCGCCTGGTCTCCGGGTTGGTGCACGGCGTGAGCGCGCTGGACCCATGGGCGTTCGCCGCCGCGCCGCTGCTCTTGCTCGGCGTGGGGTTCGTCGCGACCTGCGTGCCGGCCCTGCGCGCCTCGCGCGTGGACCCCATCATCGCGCTCAAGTACGACTGAGCGCTCAGGCGGTGCCGGCGGCCAGGTCCTGGAGCTCCTGCCAGCGCACGTAGAGGCGGTCCACCTCCGCGATGGTGGCGTCCAGGTCCTTCTGGAGCTCGGCCACCTTGCCGCCGTTGCTGTAGATGGCGGGGTCGGCGAGCTGGGCTTCGAGGCTCGCCTTGCGCGTCTCGGCCGCCTCGATGGTGGCCTCCATGCCATCCAGCTCCCGCTGGTCCTTGTAGGAGAGCTTGCCCGCCTTGCGCGCCTGCTTCGGCGGGGCAGGGGGCTCCTCCTTCTTCGGCGCGGCCTTCGCCGAGGCCGGGGTCGCCGCGGCGGCCTGCGCGTCCGCCTGGTCCTTGAGGCGGCGGTACATCGCGTAGTTGCCCTCGTAGCGCGTGACGCGGCCCTCGCCCTCGAAGGTGAGGATGCTGGTGGCCACCTTGTCGAGGAAGTAGCGGTCGTGCGTGACGAGCAGCGTGCTGCCGCCGAAGTCCAGCAGCAGCCGCTCCAGGACGTTGAGCGTGACGATGTCCAGGTCGTTGGTGGGCTCGTCCAGCACCAGCACGTTGGCGCCCTCCAGGAACAGGCGCGCCAGCAGCAGCCGGTTGCGCTCGCCGCCGGACAGGGCCTTCACCTTCATGCGCTGCATGGGCACGGGGAACAGCAGGTCGTCCAGGTAGTCGCGCAGGGCCACCTTCTGGTCCCCCAGCTCCACCCAGTCCTCGCCCTGCGAGGCCGCGTCGTACACCGTCAGCTCCGGGTCCAGCTGCGCCCGGTTCTGGTCGTAGTATGCCACCTTCGTGTTCTTCCCGATGACGAGCTTGCCGCCGTCCGGAGGCAGCTCCCCCAGCAGCACGCGCAGGAAGGTCGTCTTGCCCACGCCGTTGGGGCCCACCAGGCCCACGCGCTCGCCGCGCTGGAGCCGGAAGTCCACCTTGCTGAGCACCTTGCGGTCGCCGAAGGACTTCTCCAGTCCCTCCGACTCGATGACGGTGTGGCCCAGGCGGGGCGCGGCCATCACCCGGAGGTCCGCGACCTTGGGCCGCTGGAAGCCCTTCTCCGCCATCAGCTTCTGCGCCCGCTCGATGCGCGCCTTGCTCTTGGTGCGCCGCGCCTCGGGGCCTCGGCGCAGCCACGCCACTTCCTGCGCAATCCACCGCTCGCGCTTGTGCTGCGCGACTTCGGCGTTCTCCTGCGCCACCATCTTCTGCTCGACGTAGGCCTGGTAGTTGCCCGGATAGGACGTGACGCCCTCGCCCGGGTTGATTTCGACGATGCGGTCCACCAGCCCGTCCAGGAAGTAGCGGTCGTGCGTGACGAGCAGCAGCGCGCCGGGCAGCTTGTCCAGCTCCTCTTCCAGCCAGTCCACGGTGTCCGCGTCCAGGTGGTTGGTGGGCTCGTCCAGCAGCAGCAGGTCCGGCCGCGTGAGCAGCGCGCGGGCAATGGCCACGCGCTTGCGCAGGCCCCCGGAGAGCTGCGCCACGGGGCGGTCCCAGTCCTTCACGCCCAACCGGTCCAGCAGCGTCTTGGCGTGGTGCTCGGTGTCCCAGCCGCCCATCTGCTCGATGCGGTCCGACAGCGTGGCCAGCTGCTCCATCAGCTTCTCTTGCGCGGCGCCGGCGGGCGTGGACTCCAGCCGCTTCGCCAGGTCCGCCTGGGCGGCCAGCGCCTCGCGCAGCGGCCCCTGCGCCACGGACAGCTCCGAGGCCACCGTGGCGCCCTCGGCGAACACCGGCTCCTGCGGCAGGTACGTGACGCGGGCCTGCCGGCGCAGCTGGAGCTCCCCCGTGTCCGCGCGGGCCGCGCCGGCGAGAATCTTCATCAGGGACGACTTGCCGGAGCCGTTGACGCCCACCAGGCCCACGCGCTCGCCCTCTTCGATCGTGAAGGTGAGGCCCTGGAAGACAGTGCGGCTGCCGAAGCTGAGCTGGACGTTGGCGGCGCGAAGCAGCGTCACGGTGTCTTTGACTCCTGGAAAGGCGAAAGGCGCCCCTCACTCAAGAGGGACGCCTTCCTTACAGCCTGGACGTCGAGATGGCGCGGACTACTTGCGCGCCGCCTGCTCCGCCGCCTGCTTCTCCTTGTACGCGGCCATCAGGGCCTCGGACTCGTTGCGCGGCACCGGCGTGTACTTGGCGAACTCCATCGTGAACTCGCCCTTGCCCTGCGTCGCGGAGCGAAGGTCCGTGGAGTAGCCGAACATCGTGTTCAGCGGAACCTCGGCCACCGCCGTCACGTAGCCCTCGGCGGTCTCCGTGGAGAGGATGGTGCCGCGGCGCTGGTTGAGCTGGCCGACGACGGAGCCCTGGAAGTCTTCGGGCGCCGTGACTTCCACCTTCATCATCGGCTCGAGGATGATGGGCTTCGCGGCGGCGTAGCCCTCACGGAAGCCCATGATGGACGCCGTCTTGAACGCCATTTCGGACGAGTCGACCGCGTGGAACGCGCCGTCGTTGATGACGACGCGGACACCGACGACGGGGAAGCCGATGAGGCTGCCCTTCTTGACGGCCTCGGCGAAGCCCTTGTCGCACGCGGGGATGAACTCGCGCGGAATCGAGCCACCGACGATGTCGTCCACGAACTCGTACTGCTGCACGGCGTCCGAGGGCAGCGGCTCGATGTAGCCGCACACGCGCGCGAACTGACCGGAACCGCCGGTCTGCTTCTTGTGCGTGTAGAAGAACTCGCCCTTCTGGCTGATGGTCTCGCGGTACGCCACCTGGGGCTTACCCGCCTTGACCTCGCACTGGTACTCGCGCTTCATGCGCTCGATGTAGATCTCCAGGTGCAGCTCACCCATGCCGCGGATGATGGTCTGCCCGGACTCTTCATCGCGGTGCACGCGGAAGGTGGGGTCTTCCTTCGTGAAGCGGTTGAGCGCCTTGGAGAAGTTCTGCAGCGCCGAGCGGTCCTTGGGCTCCACGGCGAGCGAAATCACCGCGTCCGGGACGTGCATGGACGTCATCGTGTAGCTCACCGAACCATCGGTGAACGTGTCGCCGGAGGCGCACTCGATGCCGAACAGCGCGACGATGTCGCCGGCCGTCGCGTCGTTGATGTCGTCCATCTTGTTGGAGTTCATCCGGACGATGCGCGGAACCTTGACCTTCTTCTGGTTCACCTGGTTGACGATGAAGTCACCCTTGGACACGCGGCCCTGGTAGATGCGCATGTACGTCAGCTGCCCGTAGCGACCATCTTCCAGCTTGAACGCCAGACCGACGAAGGGCTTCTCCGGGTCCGACTCGAGGATGACCTTCGCCTCGTTGTTCTTCTGGTCCAGCGCCTCGTTGGTCGCCTCCTTGGGGTTCGGGAGGTAGCCACAGACGGCGTTCAGGAGCAGCTGCACGCCCTTGTTCTTGTAGGCGGAGCCGCACATGACCGGCGTCATCTTCAGGCCGATGGTGGCCCGGCGGATGGCGGCGATGATGGCGTCGTTCGGGATGACACCGTCGGACAGGAACAGCTCGCCGAGCTGGTCGTCGACCTCGGCCACGCCCTCGATCATCTGCTGACGGCGGACCTTGGCCTCGTCCAGCAGCTCGGCGGGGATCTCCTCCTCGCGGATCTTCTCGCCGTTCTCACCGTCGAAGTAGAACGCCTTCATCTGGATGAGGTCGACCAGGCCCTTGAAGCGGTCCTCGGCGCCGATGGGCAGCTGCAGCTTGACGGGGTGGTGCGCCAGCTTCTCCTTCAGCTGCGCGGCCACGCGGTCATAGTTCGCGCCAGCGCGGTCCATCTTGTTGACGAACGCGATGCGCGGAACGCGGTAGCGCTTCATCTGCCGGTCCACCGTGATGGACTGGGACTGGACGCCGGACACCGAGCAGAGCACCAGGATGGCGCCGTCGAGAACGCGCAGGGAGCGCTCCACCTCGATGGTGAAGTCCACGTGTCCCGGCGTGTCGATGAGGTTGATGTTGAAGTCGCCCCACATCGCATACGTCGCGGCGGACTGGATGGTGATGCCCTTCTCACGCTCCAGGTCCATCGAGTCCATGACCGCGCCCACGCCGTCCTTGCCGCGGACCTCGTGGATCTCATGGATCTTGCCCGTATAGAACAGGATGCGCTCGGAGAGCGTCGTCTTGCCCGAGTCGATGTGGGCGGAGATACCGATGTTTCGAATCTTCTCGATGGGTGCGTTGGCGGCCACGATCCGGTCCTTCTTTTCTATGAAAGTGCCTGACGGAACAGAGCAGGCGGGGCCCTTACTTCCCACGGGACTTGGTTTCCAGCCAAATCCGCATGAGGGTGGAGTCCAATACTCCTACCTTTGATTACAGTCCGGGCTCCTGCAAATATAAACCAAGACCCGAGCGCTCGCAGTCGAGCGGCTCGAGGCTGATTTCTTCAAGAGGTGCATGAACCATGAGTGCGAGCGAAAACTTCTCCGTGGCCCGAGCCTGGCTGCACGCCTTCAACGCCCACGACGTGGAGGCGCTGGTGGCCCTCTACGCCGAGGACTGCACCCACACCTCGCCCAAGATCCGGGTGCTGCACCCGGAGACGGGCGGCAAGCTGGTGGGCCGCCAGGCCCTGGGGACGTGGTGGAGGGAGGCCATCGCCCGGCTGCCTGGCCTTCGCTACGAGGAGACGGCGCTGACGGCGGACGGGGAGCGCGTCTTCATGGAGTACCTGCGCCACGCGCCGGGCGAGGCGCCCATGCCGGTGGCGGAGGTGCTGGAGGTGCGCGGGGGCAGGATTGTCGCCTCGCGCGTGTACCACGGTTGAGGGGGCTTCCCGCCCGGGGAATGGGCTAGGGTGGCGGCGCGGCAGAGGAGGATGGACGTGGCGACGAACCCCAGCACCTTCGACAAGGACTTCGGCTACCTGATGCCCTTCCTGGACAAGGTGGCCGCCGCCGCGGCCAGCTTGGAGGATGCCTCCGCCCGCGAGGAGCTCATCCGGCTGATGGCGGAGGAGAAGGGCCGCTGGGCCCGCGCCCAGGAGCTGCTGCGAGGCGCCTCGGGGGCTTCGGTCCAAGGCCCCCAGGCTCCGCCGGAGCCGCGCGTGGATCAGACTCCGAGCGCCCGCGCGGGCCTCACGGTGGGCAGCCTGCGCGGGGTGGCGCCGGTGAAGTCCCGGCGCCGCTGAAGGCGGACCTCAGACAGTGCCGTGCTTGAGGTGGTCCATCGCGTCGAAGGTGGCCGCCTTGTACGCCTCTGTGAGCGTCGGGTAGTTGAAGCAGGTCTCCAGGAAGAGCCGCGCGGTGGAGCCGGTGAGCATGGCGACCAGGCCCACGTGGACGAGCTCCGAGGCCTGCTCTCCCAGGACGTGGACGCCCAGCAGCTTGAGGCTCTCCCGGTGGAAGAGCAGCTTCAGCATCCCGCACATCTCCCCGATGATCTGCCCGCGGGGGTTGGTGGAGAAGGGGGCGCGCCCGGCCACGTACGGGATGCCCTTGGCGCGCAGGCCTTCCTCCGTCTCCCCGGCCATGGAGACCTCGGGGATGGTGTAGATGCCGTAGGGGAGAATCGTGGGCATGCGGGTGGGGCCGCCCAGTCCGAACGCGTGCTCCACCGCGATGCGCGCCTGGTCCATGGACGTGGAGGCCAGCGCGGGAAAGCCGATGACGTCGCCCACCGCGTAGATGTGGGGCACGGACGTCTGGTAGCCCGGGCCCACCTCCACCTGGCCTCGTGAGCCCAGCTTCACGCCCAGCTCGCAGAGCCCCAGGCCCTCCGTGTTCGCGCTGCGCCCGGAGGCCACCAGCACCTGGTCCGTGGCGACCTCCTCGCCCGAGGACAGCGTCAGGTGGATGGGCGTCTCGCACGCGGCCGGCACCTCCACCTTCTCCACCGACTGGCCGAAGCGCATGCGGATGCCCAGGGCCTCCATGCGCTGGGCGAGCAGCGCGGAGAACTCGTCGTCGAGGAAGGGCAGCAGCTCCGGGCGCAGCTCGACCAGCGTCACCGGGATTCCGAGCGCGGCGAACATGCACGCGTACTCACAGCCGATGACGCCACCGCCCACGACGACGAGCGAGGTGGGCAGCCGGCCAATCTCCAGCACCTCGTCCGAGTCGTGAACGCGCGGGTCGTCGAAGGGGTAGATGGGCGGGCGGAAGGGCGTGGAGCCGGTGGCCACCAGGATGAAGGCGCCCTTCAGGTGCAGGTCGGGCTGGCCCTGGCGCGTCACCCGCACGGTGTGCTCGTCCACCAGCGAGCCCGTGCCCAGCACCACCTGGACGCCGTGGCGCTCCAGGTTGCCCGCGATGCGCGCGCGCTCCATGTCCTTCACCCGCCGCTCGCGGAAGAGGAAGTCGGAGACGGTGGCCTCGTGGCGCAGCGTCGTCTCCACGCTGTAGAGGCCGCGGGCCTTGAGGCCGGAGAGGTGCAGCGACGTCTCCCGCAGCGTCTTGGAGGGCAGGGTGCCCGTGTTCGCCGCCGTGCCGCCCAGCACGGGCTCGCGCTCCACCACCGCGACGCGCTTGCCCGCGAGGGCCGCCTGCACCGCCCCCCACTCACCGGCCGGGCCGGAGCCAATCACCACCAGGTCGAAGTCCACCATGGGGGGAAGGTACGCGAGGCCCCTCCGCCTTTGAAGTCATGGCTGCAGATGTTCCATGAAGAAGAGCGCCGTCTTCCTCATGACCTCGCGTGAGCTCTCCACGTCATCGACCAGCTCGAACGAGTGGTGTCCCTCGGGAAGCTCTTCCAGCGTGAGGGGGACGCCCTTGCCTCGGGCCTGCTTCACGAAGTCGTCGAGGAGGGCGTTGAGCCCGGGGGCGTCCCGGCCCGCGCGCACCACGAAGAGGGGCGGCGACTTGGGGCCATTCATGACCTTCAGCCCCTCGATGGGGAGGCTGCTCGTGGGGACTCCCTCGGCTCCGAGCAGGGGGTACCACGCCACCGCGCAGCGCAACCAGGCGGGAGGCGCCTTTCGCAGTGCGGGCGCCAGGCCCCAGAGTCCGCCCGCGGACATGGCCATCACGCAGATGTGGTCCCCGTCGAGCTTCTCCGTGGTGGCCTGCTTGCGCACGAAGGCCAGCGCCGCGTCCATCCGCTTCTGGAGCTCGGGGGCACCGGTGAACCACTTCCCTCGCTCGGCGCCGGTGGCCGGAGAGCCCAGCTCCACCAGGGCCACCGCGAAGCCTTGGGAGGCGAGCCACCGGGCCTGTCCGGTGAAGGCGGGCAGGTCCCTCACGAAGGGCACCAGGTCCGGGTGCATCATGCCGTGCGCGAGAACCACCACGGGCACCGGGCCCAGGAACGTGTTCACGGGCAGGTAGATATCCAGCTTGTAGTCGCGTCCGCCCGAGCGGGAGTACGTGAGGCCTCGACGGACCTGGAGCTCCTCCATCCCGGGGATGGTGAGGACCGGGCGCGTCTTGGCCCACTCGGGGAGCGGCGTGCTCGCAAGCCCGGGAAGGTTCGGCGCGGAGATCATGGGCGGACCCACGGCATGCACCTCCGCGAAGCCCAGGTGGGTGCGCAGCCACTGGGCCCTGTCTCGGCGGGCGGCCTCACTCAGCTCGTGCCCCCCTTCGTAGAACTTGGCGAGCTTGGGCTGGGTGGCCGCGTCGATGAACGCGGTGACCTGCGCGGCGGTGACCCACGGGTCCGAGCGGCCGTATTGGAAGAAGAGCGCTCGCGGCGCCGCGTCGCTGACGCCGACCACTCCGTCCAAGGCAGCCAGCTTCCGGGCGTGCGCGGCGAAGTCTTCGGAGGAGAGCTGGCCCTCGAGCTGCTTCCGCGTCTCGGTCTCCACCTCGAGGACGCTCCGGGAGTAGTCGCCCACGCCGTTCATCAGGACGAACGCGCGCAGCCGAGGCTCGACGCCCGCCAGGGCCCCGCCCACCATGGCCCCCACGCTGTGGCCGACGTAGCCCAGGCGCTGGGCGTCGACCTCGGGCCGGGACGCGAGCAGGTCCACGCCGCGCCGCAGCTCCACCATCATCTTCACGAGGGTGTCGGGCAGGGCCGTGCCCTGGAGTGAGGCGCGCCAGGGCTCCGGGCGCACGTGCGGCGCATCCACGAGCAGGGACACCACACCCGAGCGCGCCAAGGTGAGTGCCTCGTCGAGGAACTCGTTCTTCGTTCCCTGTCCCCAGTGTTGAAATGCGACGCCAGCGAAGGGGCCTGTGCCCGGCGGCACGACGAGGGAGGCCGGGACACGCCCACCCTTCGGGCTGGCATAGGTCAGCTCCGTCACGGTGATGTCGCCGCGCCGTTGGCTGCGAACGACCTGCACGTCCAGTGGCGCTTTCGCGTCGTACTCCGTGATGCGCCGGAGCTCCGTGCGCAGCGTGGGCAGGTCGGGTCGGCCTTCCGTCGCGGAGGCCGGGAGTGCGCAGAGCACGGCCATCAGGGAAAGGAGCCAGGGGGCGGGGCGAAGGGGCCGGGTCATGGTGTGCCTCGGTTCTCGGTGCGTGTCATGGGCGCGGGCCGTAGACGGGCAGGGGCGCCCCCACTTCATGGGCACCCAGGTCGGGCGCGGAGCCACTGAAGCCCTCCGTGATGTTGGGGAGGGGGGCGCCGGCGTTCTCGGCCGCCGAGCCTGCTCCGGGCCTCAAGTCGGGCGCGGCGTACAGCGTCATGGGTGCGGAGGGATAGGCGACGGCGGTGGCGAACACGCCGAGGTCCACCTGCACGGCGTGCTGCTCGGTGGTGCTGGACCGCAGGGCACCCAGGCTCGTGAGCGCGGTGGCGCCCCACGTGGCGCTGAAGGTGCCGGACGTGGAGCCGAAGCCGTCATGGTCCAGGTCCGCGTTGGCCGTCACCAGGGTGGGGATGTGGAGCACGCGCCCGGTGGCGTTACCGCTGCTGTAGCCGCCGAACGTGCCGCCCGGCCCGCCGATGAACAGGTTGTTGCGCGAGTAGAGGTTCGCCACGGGCGTGGTTGCGGAGATGGCGAAGGCGTCGCCGTGCTTCACTACGGTGTTGTGCAGGAGCACGTCGCCGGAGCTGCCTCGGTAGAGTTTGAAGGCGATGTGGACCGCGTTGTAGACGGCGTTGCGGACGAAGTAGGTCGGCCCGCCGAGTCCTGGCTGGGACGACAGGGCGATGAAGTTGTTGGTGAGGCGATTGCCGACGATGCGGCAGTTGTGGAAGCAGAAGTCCGCCTCGATGCCATCGTCCGCGTTGCCGATGAGGTCGTTGCCGACGATGTCGATGCTGTACTGGTCCTTCGCGTCGGAGTCCTCGATGAGCGAGATGCCATCGCGGAAGCCCGACACGCGGTTGTTCATGATGACGTGTCCGGGGCCAGTGACACAGATGCCCTCGCCCTGGTTGTTGCCGTTGACGCCGAGCGAACCCTCCGTCCACTGCGTGACGCCTGTCACCACGTTGTCCGCGATGTATGCATTCTCCGCGCGGAGGAAGGTGACGATGGCGTCGCCATTGTTGGCCGACGTGGCGTTGACGGTGGAGCGGGTCAGCGCGAAGTGATTCGTGCCGTTGAAGCGCAGCCGACCGTTGATGGTGACCCGGTCGAAGTGGACGTGGCTCTGGTTGAACAGGTTGATGGGGCCGTTGAGCACGGTGCCCATGGTGCCGCGCAGGACGATGGGCTTTCCCTCGGTGCCGCTGCGTGACCAGTCGAAGGCGCCGTAGGTTCCAGGGCCCAATTCGAGGATGTCTCCTGGCTGGGCGCTCGCGGCGACGGCGGCGAAGGTGGACGGGGTCACGGCCTTGGTGGGTGCTCCCGCCATGGGCGCGGGCACGGCTCGGGTGGAGACCTTCTCCGTCCTCGTGGTGCCGCCTCCGTTCATGTCGCTGAGCGTGAGCTCCACTTCGTAGCGAGTCCCGGGCTGGAGGCCGAAGATGCTTCCCGAGTGGCGCAGTCCCCAGCTGAAGCCCTCGTTGTCGCCCGCGGCGATGAGGCGCAGGGGCATGGCCTGTCGCCAGGTGCTCTCGCCCTCGGCGCGATAGCGGACGGTGACGGTGCTGTTGGAGTTCTCGTCACCCGTGATGAGCCACTCGACGGTCAGGTGCTGCAACGTCGGAAAGGGGAAGCGGACCTCTCCGGCGAAGACGGCTCCGGGACAGGCCACGCCTCCATCTCCACACGTGGCCGGGGGATGGCCACCGTCGGGACGCGGAGGCCCCGCGTCGGGCACGCCGGAAGCATCGGGTGTGCTCGAGCCATCCGGCGAGCCTGAATCGCCGGGGCCGTGATTCGATTCACCTCCGCCACAGGCCACGCAGAGGAGGAGGAGTGCGAGCAGAGACCATCGACGGCAAGCGGGACGGTTCATGTTTCCCGAGCTTGCCAGGAGTACGGGCTTGCAGCGAGCGCCGCGCCCGGTGTCGCGCTCCTCCGCGGCCGATGACGGAGCGCAGGGCCCCGGTCAGTCTTGCGGCTCAGCCGCCGCGGCCCGTCCCTCGTAGCGCAGTCCTTCGCGGACCTCTTCGTCGGTGAGGAGGCGGAAGGTGCCCTCGGGGATGTCGAGCAGGTCCACGCTCCCCACGGCTTCCCGATGGAGCGCGCGCACGGGCAGGCCCACGGCCCCGAGCATCCGCTTCACCTGATGGTGACGGCCCTCGGTGAGGGTGACTTCGACGGTGTGCTCATCGCGGACGCGCACCTGGGCGGGGCGGGCGGGGCCATCGTCGAGCGTCATGCCCTTGCGCAGCGGCTCCACGCGGGCGTCGTCGGCGGTGCTGAAGACGGTGGCGACATACCGCTTGGGCAGGCGCGTGTCCGGGGACGTGGCGTGGGCGACGAACTTGTCGTCGTTGGTGAAGAGGAGCAGGCCCGTGGAGTCCACGTCGAGCCGTCCCACCGCGTGCCACGTGTACCCGGCGAGGTCCGTGGGGAGCTGAGGCAGGAGCACCTCGAAGACGGTGCCCGTGCGGTGCTGGCGCGCGGTGGAGGACAGCACGCCCGCGGGCTTGTGGAAGGCGAGCACCCGGGTGGTTGGCGCGGACAGCTCGATGACCCTGCCGTCGACGCGCACGGTGGCACCGGGCGGAACGGGCGCGAGGGCCATCTTCGCGACGCGGCCGTTGATGCTGACGCGGCCGGCGTTGATGGCGGCCTCGGCCTCGTCCTGGGGGAACACGCCAGCTCGGGCGAGTGCGCGCGACAGCCAGTCCGGCTTCTCCTTGCCCTCCCAGCGTTGGTGGCGCGGTGGCTTGGTCTTGTCGGGCTTGCGTGTCATGGGGCTCCAGAGGGGAGCGGCGTCATATCACTCCCGCCCGCGAGTCGTGGGGCATCTCGAAGTCGACAGTTCCAGGATGCGACGCGAGGGCTCGCCGAGTGTCGGGTGCAAGGCGTGGGAGCCCTGACACGTCAACCCCGTTCCACGCTTCCCCGCTGACGTGTCAACAGCGCGCCTCGAGCGCGATTCGCGCGGTCCCTCCCTCGAAGTGGGAATGGCGTGTGACTTGCTAATGCGTCCAGGTGTCACATGAAACAGGAGGGCGCTTTGCGCTTCGTGAGTGGAGTGGTTGTCGCGGTCGGTCTGTTGGGTTGCGGTGGCCCGGAACAAGACCTGGCGCAGGGGGACGTGCTGGGTCGCGGTGACCAGGAGATCGTCGGAGGAGTCGAGGCGCGTCCAGGCAGTCATCCGTGGATCGTCAGCCTTCAGCAGGTGGGCAGCCACTTCTGCGGTGGTTCGCTCATCCGTGTCTCGCCGACCCGGAACGAGACCGACATCGTCGTCACCTCTGCTCACTGTGTCTACGATGGATGGAGCGGCCTCACGGTGAGCGCGGGGGCTCACGACCTGAACCGGCCCTCGTCGAACCAGGTCACTGTCGCGGTGCGGAACGTGGTCTATCACTCGAGATACAACCCGGACACGACGATGAACGACATCGCCGTCCTCAAGCTCGAGAAGCCCATCAAGTTCAGCAGTTCGGGGTGCGGCATCGGCCTCACCATGCGTCCCAACCCGAAGGTCCAGGCCGCGGCGGGTGGCCTCTGGGTCATGCCTGTGTGTCTCCCGGCAGCGGGCGAGCAGGTTCCGGACAACATGGAAGCCACCGTCGCGGGCTGGGGGCTGACGCGGGAAGGGGGAACCCACACCCTCCCAGCCTCTTGCTGCAGGTGGGGGTCCCCCCCCACCATCAACTCGCGGGAGGCGGCCCAGATGTACAGCAGAGAAGGCATCGTCATCGACCCGGCGGCGATGCTCGCGGCTGGGTACAAGCAGGGGGGCAAGGACTCATGCCAGGGTGACAGTGGTGGACCTCTGGTCATCAAGAAAGGGAGCACCTACGTCCTCCAGGGCATCGTGAGCTTTGGAGTGGGCTGCGCGAGGGCGGGGCTTCCAGGCATCTACACGCGAGTCTCCAACTACACGTCGTGGATCAACACGCAGGTGAGGAACCTCAGCAGCATCGCGAGCATGTAATTCCGGGCCCTGCCTGTTCCGGCTGGGAATGAAGTGTTCGCGCCGGGCCGATGACGCTCGCGTAGGATGGTGATGGGTGGTTTCGAGGCGCATGCCACCCATCGCCCCTGCACTCCCACGCTGGAGCAGCGCCCGTTCGCGAGGACCCCCGGATGCACCCGCTGGATGGCTTCGTCTCCTCGCTGTCCAGCCGCTCCTTGTTCCGGGAGGGTTGGGGTGACGAGCAGACCTTCGGTGGGGTGTCGCTGACGACGCTGCTGTCTCCGAGCGTCAGCCCCGTCGAGGTGACGTGGGACGCGGAGCAGCCGCTGGGCCGTCGTCGGTTCCAGGAAGGTGTGTTCGCTTCGCCGTGGTCGGCGTTGCCCTCCGAGGTCCGTCAGGGAAGGGTGCGCTGGCTCTCCTCGGGGCGCGGTCCACGTCGGGATGCATGTGTGGTGCTCGCGGCCTCGAGGGACGAAGGCTATCGTCTCAGGACGTGGCTCTTCGCATCGCTGGTCGATGAGGGGATGGACTTGTTCCTCCTGGAGAATCCCTTCTACGGGGCGCGGCGCGCCACGGGGCAGCGGGGGCCGCACATCCGCACGGTGGGCGAGCAACTCCACATGAACATCGCGACCATCGAGGAGGCGCGAGGGCTGGTGGCGTACGCGAGGCGTCAGGGATATCAGCGCGTCGCGGTGGCGGGTTACAGCATGGGGGGCTACATGGCGGCGCTGTCGGCGGCCACGATGCCGGAGCCCGTAGGGGTGGCGGCGCTTGCTGCGGGAGCTTCTCCGGCGCCTGTCTTCACGAAGGGGGTTCACGGCCGCTCCATCGACTTCAAGCGGCTCGGTGGCTCTCCGGACGAGACTGTTGCCCGGCAGCGCCTCGCGACGCTCCTGGACATGGCGAACGCGTGCCTGCTGCCTCCGCCCGCGAAGCCGGGTGCCGCCATCATCGTCGCGTGCGCGCGGGATGGGTTCGTTCCCATCGCGGAGTCCCGCGCGCTTCACGCGCACTGGGCCGGCAGTGAGCTGCGGGTCTTGGACGCGGGGCATATCTCCGCGATTCTCACCTCGGGTTCGGCGCTGCGAGCCGCGCTCCGGGACGCGGTGCGGCGCTCGGGCGAGTGACACCTCTTCGAGCCTTCCAGAGAACGGGCTGATGGGGCGCCGCGCATCGCCTTCAGCGAGCGCCCTCCGTGCCGCCATCGCAAGGGCTCCGCGCGAAGCATTCGGGGGCAAGAGGGCGCTGGGACGCCGCGCATCGTTTGGGCGAGTCTCCTCCGTGCCGCCATCGCGAAGGCTCCGCGCGAAGCCTTCGGGGCCAAGGGGGCGCTGGAACGCCGCGCATCGCTTCGGCGAGCGCCCTCCGTGCCGCCATCGCAAGGGCTCCGCGCGAAGCATTCGGCGCCAAGGGGGCTCGATTCGAGTGTGTCACGCCGGGCCTTGCGGTCCCCTGGCTCACTCGCGCAGCCTGCATCCCGTTCGCCCACGGGAGCCCTCATGCCTCGTCTCCTCGCTTGCCTCGTCCTCGTCTCGTTCTCCGCCGTCGCCGCGGAGCGTGCACCGGTGCCTCGTCGCCCCGTGCACACGTACTCCATCGTCGCCAGGGACCCGGTGACGGGAGATCTGGGCGTCGCCGTGCAATCGCACTGGTTCTCCGTGGGCAGCACCGTGCCTTGGGCCGAGGCCGGTGTCGGCGCGGTCGCCACCCAGTCCTTCGTGGACCCGACCTACGGCAAGCTCGGCTTGGACTTCATGCGCGCCGGACGCAGTGCCCCTGAGACCCTCAAGGGCCTGCTCGCCGCGGATGTCGCCAGCGACGTGCGCCAGGTCGGCATGGTGGACGCGCGGGGCCATGTCGCCGCTCACACCGGCAAGAACAACATCGCCGCCGCGGGCCACCTCGTGGGCGAGGGCTTCACCGTCCAGGCCAACATGATGGAGAAGGACACCGTCTGGCCCGCGATGGCCAAGGCCTACCGCGAAGCGAAGGGAGACCTGGCCGAACGAATGCTCATCGCACTCGAGGCCGCCGAGGCCCAGGGCGGCGACATCCGGGGCAAGCAGTCCGCCGCCCTCATCGTCGTGTCCGGAACGTCCACCGGGCGCCCCTGGGCGGACCGCCGCTTCGACCTGCGCGTCGAGGACCACCCCGAGCCCCTCAAGGAACTCCGTCGCCTCATCAACCTCCAGCGCGCCTACAACGCGATGAACGAAGGAGACCTCGCTCTCGAGCGAAAGGACACGGATGGCGCCCTCGCCGCGTACTCCACCGCCGCGAAGCTCGCCCCCGGCAACGCGGAGATGCTCTTCTGGCACGCCATCTCACTCGTGGGCCTGGGCCGCGTCGATGAGGCGATGCCACTGCTGAACAAGGCCTACGCCGCGGACCCTCGCTGGAAGCAACTCGTCACCCGGCTGCCCGCAGCCGGCCTCCTCCCCAATGACCCGAAGCTCCTGGGCCGCCTCACGGGAGCGAAGGTCACGCGGTAGCCCCTGTCCCCGGCGAGCGAGGGCCCGGACGCCGAGCCCTCCTCCTCGGTGGGGCAGGGGGCTCGCGCACTTGTGGACGCCCCGTGGGATGCAGAGGTTTCCAGGACGAGGTGCCCATGCGTTCTCCCCTGGCCGCGCTGCTCGCGTTGACCCTCCCGCTCCTGGCATTGGCCCAGTCGCCGCCAGACATGGCTCTCCCTCGAGATCCCGGTGCGACGAGCGTCTGGTACTGGGTGGCGCTCCTGGTCCTGGCCGCCGCCGTGTTCTCGTGGGTGGTGGTGCGGCTCAACCAGAAACACCGTTGAGCTCCAGGGGGCCCCCGAGGTCCGCTCGTTCCCCCTAGCCCTCGCCGGAAGGACGGTTCTTCCGCAGCGTGTGCATCGCGGCCAGCCACAGCCGCGCCTCCTTGCGCGTGAGCCGTGAGCGACGCAGCGGCGCGAAGAGGTCTCGGAGGCCGGTGCGTCCGGGCTGCTCGTCGATGAGGAATCCCCCCGACGTCAGCACCTCCCCGAGCGTCGACTCCACCTGCGCCAGCTCCGTGTCCGTGGCCGCCACCGGAAGGGGACCGGGCGGCGGAGCCTGCTGCTCCAGCGTGGCCACGCGGACCTCATAGGCATACAACAGTACGGCCTGCGCCAGGTTGATGGAGGGCTGCTCCGGCGCGGTGGGCACCGCGGACAGGTCATGACAGCGCTCCACCTCCGCGTTGGTCAGCCCGCTGCGCTCATCCCCGAAGACCACCGCCACGGTGCCCTGGGCCGCGCGCGACACCAGCTCCTCGCCCACCGCGCGCGGGGGCAACCGGCGCTTCCCCTCCACCTTGCGCGAGCTGGTCCCCACCACCCAGACACAGTCGGCGATGGCCTCGTCCAGCGTCGCCGCCCTGCGGGCTCCGTCCAGCACGTCCTCGGCATGGACCGCCAGCCGGCGCGCGGGCGTCAAATCCTCCACCTCGGGCGTCACCCAGACCCAATCCGACAGACCGCAGTTCTTGAGCGCGCGAGCCGCGGCACCCAGGTTCTCCGCGTTGCGCGGACGCATCAGGACAAAACGAACGGGCAGCACCATGCGCGGCGCACCTTACCGCCTTCCGAGCCCGGGGCCTTGGGCCGTTGACCCGGACTCGGGGCCCTCCTATAGCGTGACGCCATCGACCGCTGGGTGAGCACTCGGAGGCCACCAAGAGTGTGGCTCCGGATACACCATGTGGGCGCCGGGACGCGCGGGGGACGCACCGGAGCCGTGGGCAGTCGGCCTCACCCCCTCGGATTCCGACGTGTGCGGTGTCGGCACGTCACGTGAAAAACAGGCGGCATCCTCGGAGGAACCATGGGTTCGCAGTCCGTCGTCACGACCTCACCCCCTCGCGCATGGCGCGCGAGCGGGCTCTTCGCGCTGCTCCTGGCGGGCACCGCGCTCACGGGCTGTAAGAAAGAGGGAGAGCCCGCGGCCGCGCCGCCGGCCACCACCGGAACGTCGGCCGCCACCGCGCCGCTCGCCGCGGGGGAGGACGCCGGAACCTCCCTCGTCGCGACGCCGGAGCCCGTCAAGCCGGAGTCCATCGTCCCCATCATCCGCACGCTGGGCGCGGAGGGCTCGCTGCCCGAGGGCCTCGTCGTCGAGCTGGCGCGCTCACTGAGCCCTCACGACAACAGCGTGATGCCGGGCACGACCTTCTCGCTGACGCCCCCGGTCCCCGGGAGCCTGAGTTGGACTGGCGGGTCCACGCTCACCTTCAAGCCCACGTCCGACGCCTTCGCCTTCGGGGCCGAGTACACCTTCTCGCTCGATGCGCTCCGGACCGAGGGGGGCGTGGTGAAGCCTCCCTCGCCGGGGGCGTGGGCCTACAAGTTCAAGACGCCCGCGTTCCGCTTCGTGCGCTTGCGGCCGATGCAGGTCGAGGTCGGCAAGCACTCGGCCGTGGTGGACCTCGAGTTCACGGGCCCGGTGGACGCGAACGCCCTGCGCGGGCGCGGGACGTTCCAGGTCGGCGGAGAGACCGTGTCCTCGGTGACCTGGCGCTCCGTCCCCGAGTTCCGGAACGTCGTCAACGCCGTGCTGACCCATCCGGGCATCAAGCCAGGAGCGGAGGTCCGCTTCGCGCTGGCCCCGGGGCTGACCTCGTCGGTGGCGTCGAAGGCGGTCGCCCCCGCGACGGACGCATCGGTCGTCCTGCGCGGCGGCAAGCGCATGGACATCACCAGCATCAAGCGCGACGAAGGCGCCATGGGCTTCTTCCTGGAAGTCTCCTGCCGCGACGTGGACATGGGCGAGGCGCTGAGCACCCGGTCCAACGACGAGTACGACTCCTACTACTGGGACTCGCGCAACCGGGGCTGCGTGCTGGATGACGCCATGGCCGAGTCGGCCATCCGCGTGTCTCCACCGGTCAAGGTGTCGGTGATTCCCGCGCGGCGCGGCTTCCGCATCTTCGGCGACTTCAAGCGAGGCACGTACACGGTGCGCATCGCCGGCGGCGCCACGTCCGTGGGCGGAGGCACGCTGCTGGCGGACTTCGAGCGGGGCATCACCATCCCCGCGAGGAAGCCGCAGCTCTCGTTCTCCTCGACGGGTCGCTACCTGCCGCGCAGCGCGTGGCGGAACCTGCCGCTCCAGCACCTCAACCTGGACAGCGTGGAGCTCATCGTCCGCAACGTGCCGCCGGAGAACCTGGTCTTCTGGATGAGCGACGACGAGCGGGAGACAGCGGACGAGCGCACCTCCAACGTGGTGGTGAAGAAGACGCTGTCGCTCCAGTCGCCCGTGGACACCCTGGTCACCACCTACGTGGACGTGGCCACGCTGGTGCCCGCGACGACGCGGGGGCTGGTGGAAGTCTCCGTGCGGAAGAGCGGCATGGAGGCCGCCTCGCGCATCCTCCTCACGGACCTGAGCCTCGTCGCCAAGCGCGGAGGCCCGGTGCCCGGCTCCACGGACCAGGGAGAGGTCTGGGTGTGGGCGCTCGGCATGGAGAGCACCGACCCGGTGTCGGGTGTCGAGGTGTCGCTGGTGAAGAAGAGCGGGCAGTCCGTGGCCCGCTGTGTCACCAAGGGCGCGGATGGGTGCGTGCTCCGCGTGCCCGCGCCGGGCGCGGATGACAGCGCGCCTTTCGCCCTCATCGCCCGCCAGGGGGAGGAGCTGACGTACCTGAAGTACAGCGAGCTGGGGACGGAGATCGCCAACTCGGACGTGCAGGGTGAGCCGTACCGCTCCGAGAAGGCCTACCGGGCCTCCCTCTGGTCGGACCGGGGCGTGTACCGGCCGGGCGACACCGCGCACCTGGCCGCGGTGCTGCGCGGCGTGAATGACCTGGCGCCGCCCGTGGGCATGCCGGTGGAGCTGGTGGTGTTGGACCCGCGTGAGCGGGAGCTGAAGAAGGTGCCGCTGAAGACGAACGACGCGGGCCTCGTGTCGCTCGACGTGCCCTTCGAGGCGTTCCAGGACACGGGCCGCTACCACGTGACGCTGAAGGTGGCGGACCGGGAGCTGGCCTCGTACGGCTTCAGCGTGGAGGAGTTCGTCCCGGAGCGGATGAAGGTGACCGCGGCCGCGCAGGCTCCGGGCTACGTGCAGGGCGTGGAGATTCCCGTCGCGGTGGAGGCCGCCTACCTCTTCGGTGGCTCCGCCGAGGGCAGCCCCGTGGAGCTCAACTGCCGGCTGCTGCCGTCGGACTACAAGCCGAAGGAGAACGCCCAGTTCACCTACGGCCTGTGGCGACAGGATGGAAAGGAGCCTCGCCCCGTCACGCTGGGGCAGGCGAAGGGCACGCTCGATGCGAAGGGCCAGGCGGTGCTCAACTGTCCGGCGCTGGCGGCCATGGGCGGGCTGCGCGGCGGCGCGAAGCTCAGCGCGCTGGCCAGCGTCTTCGAGTCCGGCAGCGGCCGCTCCACGGTGAACGAGGCCAGCGTGCCCGTGCACCCGGAGCGCTACTACGTGGGCCTCCAGGCCAACACCAAGAAGGTGCAGGCGGGCAAGCCGTTCACGGTGCAGGGCGTGGTGGTGGACTGGGACGGCAAGCTCGCGGGGGCGTCGCTGGCGCCGCAGTCCGTGGAGGTGGAGTACGTCCGGCTGGAAGAGGAGTACGGCTTCACCTACGACGAGGACGAAGGCTATGAGCGCTACCAGCGCTTCCTGCGGCCGATGCGGGAAGGCCGCGTCACGACGAAGGTGTCGGGAGGCCGCTTCAACGTCACCGTGACGCCCGGCGCGGATTCCGCGGGCTATCTGGTGCGCGTGCGGTCCGGCAACGCGCAGACGGACCTGGAGCTGGAGGGCGAGGGCCGCTACTACTGGTGGGGCGGGGGCTCGCGCGTGGAGCAGACGCCGCGCCCGCTCAAGCCCACGTCGCTGGACGTCGCCGTGCCGGCGCAGGCGCGGGTGGGGCAGCCGTTCACCGTGAAGGTCAAGGCGCCCTACAAGGGCCGGATGCTCTTCACGGTGGAGACGGACCGCGTCCTCGCCACCGAGTGGAAGGCCGTGGAGCCGGGCGAGGTGACGTGGAGCTTCACGCCCAAGGAGTTCGCTCCCAACGTCTACGTGAGCACCTTCCTGGTGAAGGACCCGCACCTCGAGTCCGCCGAGGCGTTCATGCCGGACCGCGCGTTCGGCATCTCCAGCGTGACGCTGGAGCCGGTGGACTTCACGCAGGCGGTGACGATGAACGTGCCCAAGGAGGTCCGCTCCAACGACACGCTCACGGTGGACCTGGACCTGGGCGCGCTGGAGGGCGCGACGTACGCCACGGTGGCGGTGGTGGACGAGGGCATCCTCTCCCTCACGCGCTTCCAGAGCCCCGACCCCATCAAGCAGCTCTTCACCAAGCGGGCCCTCGGGGTCGGGACCTTCGAGACCATCGGCTGGACGTTGCTGATTCCTCCGGGGGGCAGCTCCCGCTCCACGGGTGGTGACGCGGAAGGCGATGCGAGCGGCCGCGTGCAGCCCGTCAAGCCGGTGGCGCTGTGGAGCGGCGTGGTGCCGGTGCCCGCCAACGGCAAGCTGCGCGTGCCCTTCAAGCTGCCGCAGTACCGGGGCGCGGTGCGGGTGATGGCGGTGACGGCCGGGGCCAAGCGCGTGGGGCGCGCGAGCGCGCAGGTGCTCGTGAGAGATCCGCTGGTGCTCCAGACGACGCTGCCGCGCTTCCTCACGCAGAACGACGAAATCCAGGTGCCCGTCTTCATCACCAACCTGTCCGGCAAGCCGCAGGACGTGAAGGTGACGCTGAGCGCGGAGTCGCTCCCGGTGCCGGGGCTCGAGATGCCCTCCACGGGCACGTCGCCCTTGCAGTTGCTGGGCAAGAGCGAGGGCCGGGCGCGGGTGGAGGATGGCAAGTCCACGACCTTCGTCTTCCAGGCGCGCGCCGTGCAGTCGGTGGGCGCGGCGCGGCTGAGTGTCGTGGTGGAGGGCGGCGGGTACACGTCGAAGGAGACGCTGGACGTGCCGCTGTCACCCGCGGGGCCGCGTGAGCGGCGCGTGCAGCGCATCGAGCTGGCGCAGGGCGTGACGGATGTCTCGAAGTTCCTCCAGGGGTGGACGCCGACGACGGAGCGCTCCACGTTGTGGGTGACGACCAATCCGTATGCACAGTCGCTCCAGCACCTCTCGTATCTGGCGCGCTACCCGTATGGCTGCGTGGAGCAGACGACGTCCTCGACGCGTCCGCTGCTCTTCGTGTCGGAGCTGGTGGACAACATCGACCCCACGCTCACGCAGGGGGGCTCGCTGGCGGACATGGTGACGTCCGGCATCAACCGGGTGCTGTCGATGCAGACGTCGTCGGGCGGCTTCGGCTACTGGCCGGGCTCCACGGACCCGGTGGAGTGGGGCACCGCGTACGCGACGCACATGCTGATGGACGCGCAGAAGCAGAAGTACCTGGTGCCGCAGGACCGGCTGGACGACGCGCTCAAGTGGATGGGCGACACGCTCAACACCTACGAGGGGCGTGAGCTGCGCGCGAGCGGCTACCCCGAGCGCGCGGAGGCCTACATGCACTACGTGCTGGCGCTGTCCGGCAAGGGCCGCAAGGCGCGGGTGCAGAAGCTGGTGGAGGCGCTGGCGGTGAAGGCGAAGACGAAGGCGCTGGAGGGCCAGGAGCGTGAGGAGGAGTACATGCTGAAGGCCGCGCTGTATCTCGCGGGAGACCGCCGCTACGAGAAGGAGCTTCGCAACCCGGACCTGTCGCCCGTCACCGACGAGCGGAACAACTCCTGGTCCTTCTACTCGGACCGTCGTCGTCGCGGCTTCATGCTGAGCACCTTCCAGGACCTGTTCGGCAAGGACGCCGCGGGCGAGCCCCTGGCGGCCATGGTGGCCGAGTCGCTCCAGTCGCATCCGAGCGGCTGGTACACGACGCAGGAGCTGGTCTGGGGCATCACCGGCCTGGGCAAGCGACTGACGGGTGTGTCCTCCCAGTTCACCCCGCCGGTGTTGACGGTGGACGGCAAGGCGATGGCGGCGCAGCAGAACAAGGAGTCGCGCGCGTCGGACCGCACGTGGGCACTGGCGCGGGCCAGCGAGCGCAAGCAGCTCCAGCTCGACGTGAAGGCGAAGGACGAGGGCCGGCTGTACCTCGTGCTGAGCAGCGAGGGCGTGCGCTCGGACGGACAGGTGCGCATGGGCGGCCAGGGCCTGGTGCTGACGCGCAAGTACCGCAAGCAGGATGGCTCGGAGCTGAGCCTGAATGCGTCGCCGGTGGCGCTGGCGGAGCTCATCTACGTGGAGCTGGAGCTGAAGAACACCACGGGTGAGCGGGTGCAGAACCTCGCGCTGGTGGACCGACTGCCTGCGGGCTGGGAGATCGAGAACGCCCGGCTGGGCCGAGGCGGCTCGGTGGACTGGGTGTCCGGCGACGCGCTGTGGGTGCCCGACTACGTGAACATCCGCGATGACCGGATGGAGGTCTTCGGTGCGCTCAACGCGAAGGAGTCGAAGAAGGTCATCTACGCGGTGCGCGCGGTGACGGCGGGCTCCTTCACGCTGCCCACGGTGGAGGTCGAGGCCATGTACGACCCGCGCATCTGGGCGCGCGAGGCGGGCGGCACGGTGCAGGTGTCCGGCCCGTGGAAGGACAGCCTGCTCTGACATGCGTCGCTTCCGCCACCTCCTGAAGAAGCTGGGTTGGACCGCCGTGGGGGTGTTGAGCCTCATGGCGGTGGGGGTGGCGGCGGCGTGGTGGGTGCCGCTGCCGTCGCGCCTCACCGCGCCGCCCTCCGTGGTGATGGAGTACCGCGACGGGACACCGGCGCATGTGTTCCTCGCGCCGGATGAGCGGTGGCGAATCGCCGCGCCGGTGGAGCGCATCGACCCGGCGTACCTCCGGGCGCTGTTGGCACTGGAGGACAAGCGCTTCTATGCACACCCGGGCGTGGACCCGCTCGCGGTGGTGCGCGCCGCCGCGCTGAATGTGACGCGGGGGCGCCGGGTGTCGGGAGCGTCCACGCTGACGATGCAGTTGGTGCGGGTGCTGGAGCCTCGCCCGCGCACGCTCTCGTCGAAGGTGGTGGAGTCATTCCGCGCGATGCAGTTGGAGCTGCGGCTGACGAAGGAGGAGGTGCTGGCGGCGTATCTCCAGTTCGTGCCGTACGGGCGAAACGTGGAGGGAGTGGAGGCGGCGGCGCTGGCGTACTTCGGCCACACGGCGGCGCACCTGAGTCCGGCGGAGATAGCGACGCTGCTGGCGGTGCCTCAGAACCCGAACCGCCGGTTCCCGGTGCCGGAGAACCAGGCACGGCTGAGGGCGGCTCGGGACGAAGTGGCGCGGCGGCTCCTGGACGTGGAGGCGCTGCCGAGAGGGCCGGAGGAGGCGAGTGTCTCGAAGGAGCAGGTGCTGGAGGAGGTGCGTGCCTCCTCGGTGCCGCGAGAGATGAAGGCGTTTCCACGCGAGGCGCCCCATGCCGCGGTGTGGCTGAAGGGCCAGCGTCCCGGGCAGGCACTGCTGCGGACGACGTTGGACGCGGGCACGCAGCGGCTGGTGGAGCGGCTGATGCGGGATGCGGCCGTGACGCTGCTGCCGAAGGGCATCCACAACGGGACGGCGGTGGTGGTGGACCGGGAGCAGGGAGGTGTGCTCGCGCTGGTGGGGAACTTCGACTTCTTCGACGAGAAGCACGGAGGGCAGATCGTGGGCTTCGTGACGCCGCGCTCTCCGGGCTCGACGCTCAAGCCGCTGCTCTATGCGATGGGCATCGACCTGGGAATGGTGGGCCCCGAGCAGCTCGTGGCGGACATCCCCATGACGTATGGGGGCTACTCCCCGCGCAACTTCGACGGCCGCTTCCTGGGGTTGGTGCGGCTGGAGTACGCGCTCTCCCAATCGCTCAACATGCCCTTCGTGCGGCTGCTGGAGCGAGTGGGCGTGGAGCGCTTCCTGGGGGCGCTGCGTGGCGCGGGTACCACCAGCCTGGTCGCGGAGCCGGGGCACTACGGCCTGTCGGCGGCGGTGGGGGGCATCGAGATGACGCCGATGGAGGTGGCCGGGGTGTACGTCGCGCTGGCGGGGGATGGGCGGACGCGGCCCTTGCGGTTGCTGGAGGAAGGGCAGCCACGAGAGGACCCCGTGGAGGTGATGTCACCCGGCGCGGCGTGGCTGACGCGCAAGGCCCTGGCCATCCGAGACCGGCCCGACTTTCCGGAGCGACGTCGGCTGACGGGGTTGCCCGCGCGCGTGCACTGGAAGACGGGGACCAGCTTCGGACACCGGGATGCGTGGGCGGTGGGCTCGGGGCCTCGGCACACGGCGGTGGTGTGGCTGGGCAACTTCGACCACTCGCCCAGCGTGCACCTGGTGGGCGCGGACGCCGCGGGGCCGGTGCTGTTCGACATCCTGGAGGGCGTGGGGCCTCGGGGCCGCTCATTGCCGGACGAGGATGTGAACGCGCCCAATGACCTGATGCGCGTGGAGGTGTGTGCGTACTCGGGCCACCTGCCGACGGAGGCGTGTACCCAGCGCAAGGAGGTCTACGCGAGGCGCACCTCGGTGCCCACCGCGCGCTGTCCCTATCACCAGCGGGTGGAGGTGGACGTGGCCACGGGGCTCGCGGTGGGGCCGACGTGCCGGGCGGGACGGGAGACCGAGTCGCGCGTCTTCGTCACCTGGCCCGCCACCATCCGCCGCTGGCTGGAGGAACAGCATCGCCGGCTGCCCGAGCCCCCCTCGGCGGCGCCCGGCTGTGAGCCCGGTGGTGAGCGTGCCGCCCCGAGCATCGTCTCGCCGGGGGCGGGTCACATCACCCTGCTGATTCCGGGGGTGCCTCCGGAGAAGCAGGAGCTGCCGCTGGAGGCGGAGGCTTCCCACGAGCGAGCGCTCACGTGGTTCGTGGACGGAGCGCTGCTGGGCACCGCGCGCGCGGACGAGCGGATGTGGTGGACCCCCTCGGTGGGGACCCACGAAATCCTCGTCACGGATGACCGAGGGCTCACCGCGAAGCGCACGCACACCGTTCGCGAGCACCGCTAACGCACCTCCCACCCCTTGTCCCCGCGCGTGTACTGCTGGCCCGTGGGCAGCTCGCCGTAGAACAGGAGGTCCTTCACCCCGATGACGGACTTCCCGTCGAACAGGCCCACCTCGCCCTTGGGTGCGAGCCGGATGCCCAGCTCGGACAGCTTCAGCCGCACGCGCTTGCCCGGTGCCACGGACACCTGGGGCAGCACCGCGCCCAGGGGCGGCCGCGCCAGGGTGGGCGCATGCTCACCGCCCGCCAGGCTCACCCGGAGGTTGGTGGTCAGCACCATGCCCTGGAGAGACAGCGCCTCCTCGCCGCGGTTTCCAATCTCCACCCAGCCCGCGCTGGGGTCGAACGCCTCGAACACCAGCGGCGAAATCCGTGCCTCCATCCGCGCCCAGTCCTTCTGCACGAAGGCGCGGCGCTCCTTCACGAAGCGCTTCATGTACTCGCGGCCCGCGGCGAACCGGCCGTGGTCCATGTGCGGGTCCGCGCGCATGTCGTTGTCGATGAGCCGGTGCAGCTTGTCGATGTAAGGGTCCATCACCGCGGGGGTGAACAGCTCCTCCATCGCCTTCTCCAGCCGAGCCCCCAGCCGCTCCCGCAGCTCGGGGTGCATCACCACGCGCGTGCCCAGGTTGGAGAACACGGGCAGGTAGCCGGGGTACGAGCCCGTCTCCAGCTTGCGCTGCTGATACATCTTGTCCACCCACGCGTCCGTGAGGGTGAAGTTGAACAGCGGGTGGCGCATGTTGTTGCTGCTCCCGCGCATGTCCTCCACGGTGGCCGGGTACCACCAGCGCGCATCCACGTTGTTCAAGTCCCACGGGACGTAGGACCACTTCGCCACCGCGCGGTCGTAGAGGAAGTAGCTCTCCGAGTCCTCCACGAAGTTGTTCGACATCAGCGCGTCCAACACCATGGAGCGCAGGTAGTGCTCCAACTGGAGGTGCTTCTCGAGCGCCGCGGGCAGGTCGGGCTCTGGCGTGTGGTTGATGAGGTCCAGCATGGCGATGAGCGGGTCGTTCGACTCCCGCTCGTTCGTCTTCTTCGTCCACTCGCCCTGGTACGGCACGCGCCACGTCTTGAGCTCGCAGTCCTTCCAGCCGCAGCGGTAGATGGTCGCGTCCGTGTCCGCGAAGTCATGGGCCTTGAGGAACGCCTTGTTCACCTGCTCGATGTCCAGGAACACGCCCTCGTAGTGGCCGTTGAGCTTGAGGCGCACGTACTTGGCTCGGGGCGCGGGCACGCGCATCGCGGCGAGCAGGTCGAACGCCATCTTCTCCGCCAGCATGGAGGCGTCCGCGTACTCCGCCACCAGGTTGAGCGACGTGCGCCCCTCGAAGCGGACGTTCTTCTCGAAGCTCACGTTCCAGCTCTTCTTCGGGAACGAGCGCGCGGAGGCGCCACGCAGCCGCACCTTGACGGGATAGGCCGTCCCCTGCGCCTTGAAGACGGCGTCCTGCTCCGGCGTCCAGATGTCCGCCTCGAAGCGCCGCATGGTGGCCTCGGGGATGATGAGCTCGTACTCCTGCACGCTCGCCTGGACGGCGGGCAGCTCGAAGCGCCGCTGGACCTCCGTCTCCTGGGGAGGAGGCGGCTGCACCGGAGGAGGCTGCACGGGAGGCGGTGGAGGCGGCTGGACGGGCGGCGGTGGAGGCTCCGGCGGGCGCGGGGGCGGCTCTTCCGCGGCGGGAGGCGTGGGCGGGACGGAGGTGGCCGGTGCTCCAGAATCGCAAGCCCACATCCACATCACTGGAAGACAGAGCAAGAGTCGTGAGCGTGTCATCACTCCGTGTTGAGCAAGGTGCATGCCTTCGACGGGGGGACTTGCACCGCGCGGAAGTGAACGTTGCCAGCGTGCGGAAGGGCCGAAAGACAGCCCATGGATGAAAGGGATTTCCCTCCCTGGTCCGGTTCAGGGGGCCCATGAGGGCAGGGGAGCCGCCGCGCACTCGACACGTCCTGTGCTCTCGCGAGGTGCAGGCGGCCGGGCGGGGAACTCCCTGGAACGTGTCTCCTGCTGTTCCCGGCGCGGTGGGTCGAACCTAGTTTCAATGAGGAGAGGGGAGTGCCCAGAGAGAGGGAGTCGCCCGCGATGGAGACCTGGAACCAGTCGTCGGATTCGGCCCGCAGTCACACGCCGGTGATGGTGAACCGGCGCATCGACCAGCATGTGGAAGCGTGCGTGCGGCACATGGCGACGCGTGCGGACCGCCCAGAGATGAGCCGCTACCTCCAACGCCTGGAGCGCGAGTGGGACCTCAACCGCGCCGTCATGGTGGCGACGGCGGCGCTGGGGGCGCTGGGGCTGTTGCTCGGCAAGAAGGATGGTGGCCGGTGGCGCGTGCTCAGCGGCGTCGCGGCCGCGGCGCTCCTCCAGCACGGCGTCTTCGGCTTCGGGCCCTTGTCCGGTCCCCTGCGCGCGCTGGGGGTCCGCACGCGCCGGGAAATCGACCTGGAGAAGTTCGCCATCAAGGCGCTGCGCGGTGACTTCGAGCGCATCCCCAACGACGGAGGCCCCATGGCTCGGGCCAACGCGGCGCTGGTGGCCGCGCAGTCCTGAGGTGACGCGGCCCCCGCTCGCCCGGAAGAAGGGAGCGGGGGCGCTCTCGAGCCCTCAGTGCCGAGGCGCGGTGTAGCCACCGCCCACGGCGGGCACCAACGCGGGAGACGCGGGCTGGGGCGCGCTGTTGTTCGCCGCACCCGTGTTCGCCTGGTCGAAGAAGCCGTTGAGCCCGGCGATGCCCAGCGAGAAGTTCGTCACCCAGCCCGAGTCGGGCTTGCCCGCCTTCGCGCCGATGTCGAGCGGCCGCGCGAAGTGCAGCCGCATCAGCAAGGGCCCCAGCGCGACGTTCACGCCGATGGCCGCATCCAGCACGCGGTGGTTCCACAAGTCCCTGGAGCTGTTGCCCACGCCACCCACGTCGATGCCGGCCACGGCCTCCAGGTCGCTGAGGAAGGCCACGCGGATGATGTCATTGAGTGGCAGCTGCAGCTCCAGTGTGGAGTAGGCGAAGTGCCGTCCGAGCAGCCACCGCTCGTCGCCGAAGTTCACGCCGCGCAGGGTGTCGAACGAGGACAGGAAGTAGGAGCGCGCGTAGCGTCCCCCCAGCGTCGTGCCGGCGCCGCCGCGCAGGAACAGGTTCGTGCGGCCGTAGATGGGGAAGTAGCGCTCCGCGTCCAGGCGGAAGTTGCCGTAGGCCTGGTCGTCGAAGGGCTGGGCACCCAACGTGGTCTCCAGGAGCACGGAGCTGCCGGACAGGGGGCCGGTGGCGTAGTGGTACTTGAGGCTGTCGTAGCCGATCTGCCCGCTCAGCTCGGTCTGGAAGCGGATGGCCTTGTTCTTCGCGTTCCACACCGACAGCAGCTCGCGGTTCGCCTCGTTGCGGTCGGGGAAGAACAGGTAGAACTCGGTCGGGTCGTCCAGGAAGTACTTGGTGCCGCCCAGGCTCAGGTCCGCTTGCACGAAGAGGAAGGTGCTCAGCGGGTAGCGCAGGCTGCCGACGGCGCCGAAGTAGCGCTCCGCGGACGTGAAGAAGACGGGCAGGTCGTCGAAGGTCTGGTCCACGCGGAAGCGCAGCGACTGGAACAAGCCGCCGCCCTTCGTCGTGCGTCCCTCGTCGTTGATGTAGAGCAGGTAGCCGTCCGTCAGGTCGAAGCTGCCGTACACCGCCAGGGTGAGGATGAACTGGTGGTCCCGCATCTTGTCGCTGGCCGCCGCGAAGAGCTGGCCGACGAAGCCGCCGCCGCCCGCGCCCGCGAAGCCGAAGATGGGACCGAACTCCAGGTTCTGCCGGGCGAAGGGCTGGTACGCCAGGGCATCCGTGAGGGGCCGCACCGCCAGCGGGTTGGGCGGCTCGGGCGGAGGCTCCGGGGCCACGTCGAGCGCCAGCATGCGCGGAGGCCGGAGCACCGCGGGTTTGCGCTCACCCGACACGTGGAAGAGCATCCACAGGCTGCCCTCGGGGCCCGGACCCGGCTCGAACACGCCCGTGGTCAGGTCCGTGCGGCGGACGATGCGGCCGTCGGCCATGAGCTCGTGCAGGTCGGAGCTGCTGTTGTTGAACGCGGTGAAGAACACGCGCCCATCCGACAGCGCGAGGGGGTCCGCGTGGTCTCGCTCCTCGCTCGTCAGGCGCTCCACCTGGCGGGGCGCGTCCAGCTTCACGCGGAAGAGGTTGAACTTGCGATGGGACGTGGCGTCGGACGAGAAGATGATGCCCGCGGGTCCCCAGGTGACCTGCCGCTCCGAGAACACGTCATCGGTGAGCTGCAGCGGCTTGGCGTCCGAGCCCGCCTCCAGGTCGATGACGTACACGTCGCGCAGGCCGTCGTCCCGGATGCCGATGAAGGCCACGTAGCGGCCATCCGGCGACATGGCTGGCGAGTACGCCGCCAGGAGGCCGTGCTTGTCGATGCGGTACGTCTTGCGCCCGCCCAGCGTCAGCTCCACCTGGGTGCCCACCTCGCGGTCGATGCCCGTGCGGATGGGGTTGCGGCGCACGAGCACGTCCTGCGCGCGCTTCTCCACGGTGTGTTTGTAGTCCTGCACGTAGATGACGTCGCGCCCGGTGACCTCGGCGACGAAGGCCAGCTTGTCCGGCGACAGCGCGAAGCTGCGGCCGGAGATGGGATGCAGCGACTCCATGCCCGGCACGCCGTCACCCGCGACCTTCAGCGACTTGTCCGCGTCGCGCGGGTCCATCAGGTACAGCCGGCTCTCGCCCGTCTCCGGGACGATGGTGCGCACCGCGAGCACGGTGCCGTCCGGCGAGCTGCTCATCGCGGTGATGTAGCCCGGCGCCTTGTCGAGCAGGTCCAGCGCGGGTGAGGACTGCTCCGAGCTGAGATACGTCTTGTAGGCCCGGCGCTTCAGCCAGTTCTCGAAGCGCGCGGACAGCCGCTTCGGGTCATCTCCCGTCAGCCGCTCCAGCAGCTCCTCGAACTTGAGCGAGGGCGTGTCCTTGGCGCCGCCCACCAGCCGCGGAGACTCCTCCAGCACGCGCTGGATGAAGCCCTTGCCGTACTCCTCCTCGAGGAAGGCCACGCGCACCTGGCCCACCTTGTAGATCCACAGGTAGCCGTAGGGCCCGGGTGAGAAGAAGTCGAGGAAGGCGTAGCCCTTGTAGAGGTCCGGGTTGACGAGCAGGTCCCGCACCAGCATCTCCGCCTCGGGGTCCATGCCCCGCTTGGCGTAGAACTCGGCGATACCTTCGATGAACCACAGCGGAATCGCCTGGAGCGGATCTCCAAACACCTTGGCCTGCTCCGCCACCGTGCGCGTCTTCTGGATGGTGAACTGGTGCGCCAGCTCGTGGGTGCTGATCTCCTCGAAGAGCCGGTGGTCGCCCAGGTACGGAAGTGTCAGCTTCAGGTCCTCGGTGCTGGTGACACCCAGCGTTCCCTCGGAAAGCGGGAAGAGGTTGGTCTGAAGGAACTCCTGGTAGCTGCTGTAGAGGATGTAGGGGAAGGTCTCCGTGGGGACGTACTGAAAGGTGTCCACCAGGTACCGGTAGGCTTCCTCGATGAGGGGCGCGGCGCGCTCGGCGACCATGCGCTCGCGCTCGTAGAAGTAGAAGCGCACGCCGCCGGCCTTGGTGCCCAGCGACTTGGCATAGGTGTAGTTGAAGCCGCCGTCCGGAGAGCCGCCGTCGGGCGCGGTGCCGAACACGCTCCCGGAGAGGGACGGCGTGGTGCCGCTGTCCTCGGAGCCGGGGCCGCTCGCGGCGACGCCCGTGGCGGCAGTGCCCGAGTCCTCGCCGCCCGTGGCGACCACCCCCGCATCGGGCGTCCCGGCGTCGTCGGCTCCCGCGAGCTGCGGGGGCGGGCTGGGAGGCAGGGCGGGGGAGGCGCCCGCGGGCGTCTCGGCCTGGAGGTTGGGCGGCGCGGTGGGAGGCGTGGAGACATCTCCGGGCGCGGCGGGAGGCTGGTCGTGCGCCGTCCTGTCCGGAGGCTTGGCGACGCCGGTGGCATCAGGGCCGACGAGGATGTCGACATGCCGCCACTCGAACTCGAAGCTGTTCACGGGCGTCTTGCCCGGGCGGCGAGGCACGACGAAGACCTGGGCCAGCGCCAGCTCGGGCAGGAGCAGCGCCAGCGCGGCGGCGGCGAGGAGACGGGGGTTCACGAAGGTCACCTCTGGGGTGGGGTACTGACGAGACAGGTGCTTCCTAGGAGGCTCGCTCTCGAAGGCGAGCCTATACAAGCGTCTCGTGGAAATCCTTGGGTTTACTTGCCTGGCGGTGGGAGTTGGCGCTGGGGAGGGTCGCGCGTAGTGCTTTTGTTGAGTGCCAACGCCCGATATGGATACGGGTCATGAGACGCTTCTACCTACTCAGCAGCACGCTGGTCCTCGCCCTGGGTTGCGGCAAGGACGACAACTCCAAGAACAAGGCGGAGTGTCATCTTGCCGCCATCAACCTGTCGGCCTGTCAGCGTTCGACTCTTGCCCAGGTGCAGCGCTCGGGTGTGTGGAACGTCAACGTCGACTTGAATGACGGGACGGGCTCCGCGGGTGCGCTGCGGCTGACGGGCGGCGCGGGGCCGCTCATGTTCAACATGCCCGTGACGGAGCAGGAGTCCACCGACGACACCCTCTACATGGCGTCGGAGAGCCTGGACACCTTCAACCGGAAGGTGCGCTTCGCTCTCGCCGGGTGTGATGCGACCGCGCCCGACAAGATGCGGGGCACGTTCCGTCGCTGTGTGGACGGCGAGGTGGATCTGGAGGGCACCTTCACCGCGGCGCGGCTCGGGCGGCGCGCGAGCGAGTCCGAGGCGTCCGGGCTGGAGCTGGTGAAGGAGATCGCGCTGCCGCGTGGCGCCGCGTCGGAGCTGGCGGTGGTGGGGGGCTACGCCTACGTCCCCGCGGGGAAGGAAGGCCTCTTCGTCTACGACGTGCGCAATCCCGCCGAGGCGAGGAAGGTGGGCGAGTACAAGCCGTCGGATGACACCTACTTCGACGTGGCGGCGTCGGGGACGCTGCTCTACGTGGCGAGCCAGAAGAGCGGCCTGGTCATCTACAACATCGAGGACCCCGCGAACCCCAAGCCCTTGCGCTCGCTGACGCAGCCGTCGGTGGTGTTCGAGACGCTGTCGGTGGAAGGCAACTTCCTGCTGGCGGGCTCGCCTTCTCCCAACGGGGAGATCCTGGTCTTCGAGTTGACGAATCCCGCGGAGCCGAAGCTGGCGGACCGCTACTTCGTCGAGGGCGCCGAGCCGTCCGCAAGCGAGGTTCCCCGTGAAGTGAAGGTCTTCGGCGACAGGCTGTACGCGAGCATGTGGACGTTCGGCCTCACGGTGTCGGACTTCACGAAGCCGTCGGACCCGAAGCTGTTGGGCCGCTTCAGCGGTGCTCCGTCGCGCGGGTTGGCGGTGGGCAACGTGGGGGGCCGCCTGCTGGCGTTCTCGGGAGGCGAGGACTGGGGTGCGTACCTGAGCGTGCTGGACGTGGTGAACCCCGCGAACATCCTCCAGGTGGGGACGTTCCGGCTCCGGGATGAGGTCTCCATCCGCGCGATGGCGCTGGCGGGGTCCAAGCTCTACGTCGCGTACTACCAGGATGGTCTGCGTGTCCTGGACGTGAGCAACCCGAGCGACGTGCGGCAGTTGGCCTACTACAACACGTGGCGCGAGACCGACGCCAACCGCGGAGGTTCGTTCTTCGAGGGCCTCACCAACGTGGTGGTGCCGGGCGATGGATACATCTACGCGACGGAGTCGTCGCGCGGCCTGCTCATCTTCCGCGAGACGAACTGACGCGGAGCTCGTGAGGCGCCTCGACGTCGAGGCGCCTCGCTGAGACGCGAGCCGTGACGCACCACCTCACGGCGTGAGCAGCGAGTTGCCCGTGATGGACCGCCCAGGCTGTCGCGCGATGAGCATCGAGACGTGACGCGACGCCTCACGGTGTGAGCAGCGAGTTGCCCGTGCCGGACCTCCCCAGGCTGGCGCCGCGATGAGCATCGAGACGTGGCGCGACGCCTCACGGCGTGAGCAGCGAGTTGCCCGTGCTGGACCTCTCCAGGCTGGCGGCGCGATGAGCATCGAGACGTGACGCGACGCCTCACGGCGTGAGCAGCGAGTTGCCCGTGCCGGACCTCCCCAGGCTGGCGCCGCGAGCGAGGCTGAGCTCGACGCCCGCATCCTGAAGGGCGACCCGAGCGGCGTAGGTGTCACTGCGCCCCGCCGCGTCGCGAGCCAGGTTGATGAGCGCGCGTGCGCGTTCGGCATGGACGGTGACGGTGCCCTGCCCGAACTCCGACGCACTGGAGCGGATGTCCGCGAAGGCGCTGTCGGCGAAGTCCAGGGCGTTGTCGACATCGTTGTCACCCTGTTGCAGCGCCGCGTCCGCCGCGAGCATCCACTCCCCAGCGCTCTGCAAGGTCGAGAGCCGCTGCTGGCGAGACTGCTCGGTCTCGACGGCTCGGTCTCCGAACGTGTCGACCTGCTCCTGCGTGGCTTGCGCATTCTGCTCGATCACGTCGTCTCGCGCGCTGAGCTCCGCTTCGAGTTGGTCGACTCGCTGGCGGAGTTGCTCCATTTCGGCGGCACTCGCTTGGGGGGCGGGCGCCGCGGGCTGTGTCGTCGACGAACTGGAGGCAGCTCCCGCGGGTGCCTCACCCCCCGCCATGGCATTCCCAGGCGCCAGCTGCTGGGGTGGCGTTGCGTCCGTTGCGGCGCCGGACAGGTTCGCGGGGGTGCCCGCTCCACCCGTGCCTGAAGTCGTCTCAGGTGGACTTGTGGGAGCTTCACCCGCTCCGGTTGATGGACCCTCCGTGGGCGTCGTCGAACTGCTCGTCCCCGAGCCGCCCGAGGCCTGCTGCTGGCCGTTGGCCTGTTCCTCCGCCGTCGGGCCGAAGCCGCCCATCATGTCCTGCGCATCAGGCTGCGCGGCCTCGCTTCCACCTGAGCCGCCCGTTGCTGGTGCTCCCGACGGCTGCGCGGGTTGTTGGGTGGAGCCGCTCGAGCCCGAGCCACCCACCCCTGGAGCTTGAGTGCCCGAGGCCGCTCCAGCCGGGGCTGTCTGAGCCGAGCCCTGGGGCTCGGCTTCCCCCGACTCCACCGGTTCGGGAGCGGGGGCGGGGATGGGTTGATAACGCTGATACGTCTCGTGGATGGCGACATCGCCCGAGGTCGCAGGGGCTTGGCCATCCGGGAGGACGGGCGTGATATCAAATCCTCCACCGTACGCGCCCGAGGCAGGGCTCTCGCCTCCAGGCATCTGCTGGATGACGAAGTTGGGAGGGAGCCAGGCGCCCTCCGCCTCCTCGGTGGCCTGCTCGTTGGCGTCCCGCAGGGCGCTCGCGGAGTTGTCCCGGACCGACGGGTCCAAGGGCGAAGGGTACTCGCTGCTGACTTGCGCCAGGCTCAAGCTGGCGGCGATGGCGATCCACGGGTGCATGCACCCACGATGTCCACGAGATGAAACATCCAGCAGCTCACTGACTTGCAGAGTCCTCGCCAGCCCGCTCGCTGGACACCCGGCCGCCGCCGCCCTGGAAGTACAAGGACCGCGCCCCTCGAGACACGGGACGCGGTCCTGGATGACCGGGGAGTGTGACGCGGGCCTCAGAGACTGATGCGCAAACCCACGCCCAGCTCGAAGGTGGGAGTCGGAATCGTGTAGCCAGGGATGGTCCTCCCGTCGACGACGAGCTCCGGCACGGTGAAGCCCATGCGGAACTCACCGCCCTTGTGGCCGTAGTGGACGGCGCCGTACGCCTCCAGCGTCAGGTAGCTGAGCGCGCGGTGAGTCACGTTGAGCCGACTGATGTACGACTTGTCCGAGAGGTTCCCGAGCGTGAACAGGTTGAAGGACGTGCGCTCGAGCGGCCCCGGGTCGTTGAGGAACAGGTACGCGGAGGTGTAGTGCTGGCCGATGTACAGAGGCTGGAAGGCGTTCTGCCTCATCAAGAAGGGATAACCCAGCGAGCTCGTGTAGCCGGTCGAGTTGTAGAAGTACTCGACGCCCAGTACCGCGAGGTCGTTGTCACCGTACCCGAAGCTGTAGTTGGCGCCGGCCGTCACCTGGGGAGTGAGGCCCGAGGGATGATACTCCTCCACCGTCGCATCGCCTTTGATGATGTCCTCGACGGTGGCGCCCGCGGGGAGTCGGTACAGCGGCTGATCCGTGCCCTTCTTGAGCCCCAACTCTCCGTAGACGTCGATGGGGCCCACGGCCGAGGACAGGTCGAACCCGAAGCGCGGCTTGCGCCCGCGCTGAGCCACGACGCTGACGGCCAACTCCGCGGGGCCCATGACGACCTCGGCGCGCAGCGCACCACCGATGCGGCTGAGCCGGTTGACCGGCCGCTCGACTGCCTCGGGAGGGGGCTGGGTGGGCGCGGTGGGCTCGGTAGGCTCGGTGGGGAGACCCCCGGTGTTGTTGTCGACCAGGGCGCCCGTGTCGGTGCCCAGGTCATCAATCACCGCGATGCCGTAGAAGTTCCAGCCCTTCGCCTCCCAGGGGACATGGACCTTCACCATGGACACGCCGGTGCGCAGGTCCACGAAGGCCAGTGGGTTGCGCCGCTGCGGTGAGAGGAAGTCGGTGGGATTCCAGATCTGCGCCGAGCCCCACTTCACGTGCTGCTTGCCGACGGTGAAGAACACCGTCCGGTCGAAGTCGAAGCGGAGCCAGGCCTGGTCCAGCAGCACGCGGGGATTGGAGGGCGCGTTGGCGTCCGTCGCCGTGGGGACGGTGGGGTCGTAGCTCAACCGCCCCACCACGAACCCGCGCAGCCGCTCCATGGGCCGGGCATCGAAGTACCCGTCCACCAGCGTGGGCGCGGCGAACGACGTGTTGCCGAACGATGTGCCCTCCGTCGCGGCCGCGAAGCCGCGGAGGTAGAACTGCCCGCCAATCTGCAGCGGGTCGTCCACGGCTTCATTGGAGTCGAAGGCGCTGCGAGTCCCTGGCCCCGACAGGGCGGTCCCATCCCGGTCCCCTGGCTCCGGAGGCGCCTCCGTCAGCGAGGGCTGCCGCTCCACCGCATCACCGGTATTGCTGGCATCGGCGTTCGCCGAAGGAGCGGGGTCCTCGCCGAACAGCGCGTCCTCGCTGGGGCGGTCCGGCGACGGTGACGCCGTCGGAGTGTCCGCCTGCGCGGGCTTCTCATCGCCACCGCCGAACAGCGCATTCTCGTCCGGCCGCTCGGACTGACCGAGCGCGGCGGTGCCGGCGAGGGCCACGGTCAGCGCCGTGGCCACGGTGAGCGTGCGCGAGCTCATCGGCTCTTGCTCTCGAGCCAGGCCTTGGTGAAGAGGTTGGCCTCCAGGGAGCGCAGGTCCACCGACTTGATGAGCACGATGGTGGAGTTGGCCTTCTCCACCTCGTCGTAGAAGCGGATCTCCTCGGGGTACCAGACGTCGGCGCCCTTGGACTCGCTGAAGACCTTCTTCCAGCGCGGGTAGAGCGCGGTGCGCATCAGGCGGCCGGACAGCGCGTACTCCTCGCGCTTGAGGATGTTGTTCGTGTCCTTGTCCACCCACAGCTTCACGACGGGGTAGGCCACGTCGATGTTGGGCTTCACCTTCAGGTTCAGCTTGTGGGCCGTGTACTTGCCCAGCTTGGCCTCGCCCTCGTAGGCCGGGTCGAACTCCTCGGCCAGGCGGGACTCGTCGAAGTCGGCGCGGCGGCTGTCGGTGCCGGCGATGCGCTCGCGCTCCGTGCGCCGCTCCCACTTGCCCACGTTGGGGTCGTAGCTCCAGAGGTTCTTGTCCAGCCGCAGGTAGCCCTTGCCGGCCTCCGTCTTGGGCTTGCTGAAGAGAATCATCAGCTTGTCGTCGGCGTCGCGCCGGTAGACGAAGCCCTCGCGGACGTTGTCGGTTTTGTCCTTCTCCTTCTGCTCCAGGTAGATGTGCGCCTTGTAGTCGCCACCGTTGCGCTGCCGGTCGTCGATGACGGAGAGGATCTGCACCATGGCGGCCGGCTCCAGGGCCAGCGCCACGGGGGCGGACAGGAGGGCCACGGACACCGCCGCGGCGGACAGCAGGTTCTTGAGGCTCATGAGTGTCACCCGATGTGGTGCATCGCCGTCACGGGCTTGAGGCGCGCGGCGAGGAAGGAAGGAATCAGTGAGATGAGCGTGGTGCACCCGGTGATGAACACCATGGCGCCCAGGACGGAGCCCGCGTTCACGACCAGGTGCAGCCGGTCCGACATGATGAACATCGCCGCGGCCTCCGGCACGCCCACGTGGGCCGCGTCCACGGCCACGCACACGACGAAGCCGATGATGGCCCCCGCGAGCGTCCCCAGCGCGCCGAGCGTCATCGCCTCGAAGAGGAACATCACCATCACCCGGGTGCGCTGCATGCCGATGGCGCGCAGCGTGCCAATCTCCCGCGTGCGCTCCCGGATGGCGATCCACAGCGTGTTCATGATGCCCACGCCGATGATGACGAGCAGCACGAAGGTGAGGATGCCCGTCAACCCGTTGAGCGCCTTGAGCGTCCAGGTGATGAAGGACATCTCGTCCTCCCAGTTGGTGATGTCCAGCTTCTGGCCCGTCCACTCCTCGCGGTTGACCACGTCGAACTTGAACCAGAACGCGCGCGGGTCGTTGTCCATGAGGGTGTAGCCCGCGTCCGTCAGCAGCTGGCGCACCCGGGCCTGCACCTGGGCCATCTGCTTGAGGTCCTTGAGGTACAGGAAGATGGCGCCCGTGGAGTCCTCGCGAAGCTGGTACAGGGAGCGCAGCGTCTGCGAGGGCACGTAGACGTTGAAGTCGCTCATCATGCCCACGTCCGCGGCGATGGCCGCCACGCGCACGTCCACGGTGTTGTTGGTGCCGCGCATCGTGGGGGCGGCGATGGTGACGACGTCGCCCACCTTCACCTCGAGCCGCTTGGCCTGCTTCTCGAAGATGAGCACGGTGTTCGGCTGCGCCAGGTCGTCCATGGAGCCGGAGCGCACCTGCAGGACCTGGCGGAAGCCGGGCTCGTCCTTGACGTCGATGCCGCCGACGCCCACCTGCGAGGAGGTCTTCTCGCTGACGAGCTTCGCCCAGCCGCGCCCGCGCTGGACGGCGTAGTCCAGCTCCGGCACTTCCTTGCGGACCAGCTCGAGAATCTTCGGATAGGCGGTCACCACCGGCGCGGCCTGGCCGGAGGTGATCTTGTAGAAGCCCGCCACGTTGACGTGGCCGGTGCCCAGGGTGGTGGCGGACCGGAGCATGGTCTCCTCCATCCCCTGGGACAGCCCCATGAGGATGACGAGCAGCGCGGTGACGCCGGCGATGGCCCCGCCCAGCAGCAGCGTGCGCCGCCGGTGGGTGCCCAGGTTTCGGAATGCGATGAGGAAGAGCTGGAACATGGCCTTACTCGTCCGTCTGCATGGCCTGCAGCGGCGACACGCGCGTCGCGAGGAACGCGGGGTAGAAGGTGGAGATGGCGGACACCAAGAGGACGATCACGAGCGCGGCGATGAGGTTGCCGGCGCTCAACGTGGGGTACAGCCGGGGACCGGAGAAGAAGAAGTAGAGTGCCTCGTTGTTCGCGGGGATGCCGCTGGAGCCCAGCATGCTCATGATGCCGCTGCCGACCAGGGCGCCACCCGCGCCGAAGACCAGGCCCAGGAGCACGGTCTCCACCAGCACCATGCTGAGGATGAAGGAGCGCTGCGCGCCAATGGCTCGCATCGTCCCCACCTCCCGCACCCGCTGGAGCGTGGCCATCATCATCGCGTTGTTGATGATGACCAGGGCGACGACGAAGATGATGAACACGGCGAAGTACAGCACCAGCTTCGCCAGCAGCACGAACTGACCGATGAAGCCCGCGGCCTGTTGCCATGACGCCGCCCGCAGCTTCATCCCCGCGTCGGTGCCCACCTGCTTGAGCTCCTCCATCGTCTCTTGGAGCTTCGTCGGGTCCTTGAGGATGACGGCCGTGCTGAGCACCACGCCCTTCTCGATCTCCTCCTGGGAGTAGACCCGGGCCACCTGGTCCTCGCGGTGCACCGCGCCCTGGTTGCCCTCGAAGGCCTTGGCGTCGTCGACGATGCCCGTCGCCGCGTCCGCCACCAGCGTGTTGCCGCTGTCCTCGCCGAACAGCGCGTCCTCGGCGCTGGCGCGGTCCACCGCCTTGATGCCGCTGTTCTTCTGGAGCTCGGCGATCTCCGCCTTCCGGTCCGGGCTGAGGTAGCCGTAGAGGTCCCGGAAGGTCATCAGGTCCATCAGGTTGATGAGCCCCGCCATGGTGGACTTCTCCAGGCCCTTGAACTGGTAGGTGCCGTAGACCTTCACGTTGACGCTCTGCACGTAGCCGGTGCGCGTGAAGGCGCTGATGGTGAGGCTGTCGCCCATGCGCAGGCGGTACAGGTCCAGCAGCGGGGCCAGCTCCGCGTAGAACTGCTGGTAGCGCGTGTCGAAGTTCTCGTCCGTGGTGGTGAAGAACTCGGGCAGGAGCTTGTCCAGGGTGGACTCCTTGCTGCCGAGCACCTTCTGGAGCCGCTCCACCGCCTGGCGCGTCTTGACGGGGTCCAGCTGGAAGATGATTTCACGCGTCTGGGTCTGGTTCTCCTTCACCCACCGCTGCATCTGCGGGTCCGCGGCGATGAGCTTCCCGTTGAGGTCCCGCTCCGTCTTGATGTTGTCCAGGCGGAACGCCGTCTTGAGCTTGAAGAAGTTCTCGTAGAAGAACTTGGAGACGAGCATGCCGCGCTTGCCCTTCGGCACGGCCTCTCCGTCCACGACCTCCATGCGGTCGAACGTGCGCTGGAACGTGTCCAGGTCCGTGCCCACGTAGCGCAGCTCCAACAGGTCGCCGTCCGGCAGCTGCGGGGCGATGCGGTTCTCCAGGAACTCCAGCGACGCGAACGGGTCCGCGTCGAAGCCGCTCCAGAACGCGTCGGTGCGCGCGCGGGCGAGCGCCTCCACCTCCATGGGGTCCACGGCGGCCTCGGTGAGCACGTTCTGGCTGTTGGCCCGCTGCTTCTCCATGAGGGCGACAATCTGACGGACGTGGGCCTTGACGCTGTCGATGCTCTCCGTGAGGGCCGGCGTCTCTCCCTGCTCCGCGCGCTTCTTGTAGAGGTCGCGGAGCCGCGCGAGCGTCAGGTCCACCGTGTTGCCGGAGGTGATGAGCGCGCTGCTGGTGCCCATGGGCACCACCGTCTTCACGTTGGGGTGCTTCTCCAGGACGGGCCTGACGCGGCTGAAGTCAGCCAGCACCGTCAGGTCCGGCTCGCCGCTCATGCCGCCGTACAGGCTCAGCTCGTCCTTGGACTCGTCCGAGTAGACCTGGATGTGGCCGGCCACGCTGCCGATGATGCTGCGGCTCATCGAGCCGTCGATGCTGTCGAGCAGCGCGCCGCCCACGACGACGAGCAGCGTGCCGAAGAAGATGATGCCGCCGATGAGGATGTTGATCTTGCTGGTGAACAGGTTGCGGAAGGCCACCTGCAGCAGCAACCGGAGCTGCCCCATGTCAGTGACCCTCCGCGCCCGCGGCCATGGCCCGCTTCGCCTCGGACGGGGTGAGCCGGTCCAGGAACTTGCCGTCCGCCAGGCGCACCACCGCGTTGGCGTGGCTCATCACCTTGGCGTCGTGGGTGGAGAAGATGAAGGTGGTGCCCTCCTTCTGGTTGAGCTCCTTCATCAGGTCGATGATGTGCTGGCCCGTCACCGAGTCCAGGTTGGCGGTGGGCTCGTCCGCCAGCACCAGCTGGGGCCGGGTGACGAGCGCGCGCGCCACGGCGACGCGCTGACGCTGGCCACCGGACAGCTCGTTGGGGCGGTGCTTGGCGTGGTTGGCCAGACCCACCTGCTCCAGCAGCTGCATCACGCGCTCGTGGCGCTGGTTCTTGTCCAGCTTGCGCTGGAGCAGCAGGGGGAACTCCACGTTCTGGAAGACGCTGAGCACCGACACCAGGTTGAAGCTCTGGAAGATGAAGCCGATGGTGTGCAGGCGCAGGTGCGTCAGCTGCCGCTCGGAGAGCTGCTTGGTGTCCTGCCCGGCCACGCTGACCACGCCCGTGGTGGCGGTGTCCACGCAACCGATGAGGTTGAGCAGGGTCGTCTTGCCGCTGCCGGACGGGCCCGCGATGGAGATGAACTCACCAGGGTGCACCTGGAGATCCACGCCGCGCAGCGCCGGGACGACCACCTTGCCCAAGGTGTAGTCCTTGGTGACGTTGCTGATGGAGACGATGGGTGAGTGGGGGACTGCGGCGTTCATGCGGTGCGTCCTTTCGATGCCTTGGGGGTGCGGGGCGAGGGGCGGGCACGACGTGAGGCGCGCCACCGCTCGGCGATACCGGCCATCTCGGCCAGGTAGAAATCACAGAAGTCCGCCGCGTCTCGCAGGTGCTGCCGGTTCGCGAGCTGCGGCGCGGACAGGGCCTCCTGGCACAGGCGGACGAACGCCTTGACGCTGTCCTCCGCCGTGCGAAGGCGCGACTCCCAGCCGTCGCTGTTGACGACGTAGTAGTGCTGTCGGTCTCCAGGGACGCTGACGGGGTCCACCAGCCCGATGCTCATGATGGCCCGGATGTTGGTGGAGACGGAGGCGGCGCTCACCTTGAGCACGCGGGCGATCTGCTGGAGCGACAGCGGCTCGTCCGCCAACATCAAGAGCCCATGGATGCGCCCGCTGATGCGGGTGCTGCCCTGCCGCTCGAAGTACAGCCCCATCGACTCGATGAAGCGTTGCTCCGCGGCGCTCAGTTCCTTCATCCCTGCCTCCGTCCCACCCGACATGGCCGAGCGCGACGGACATCCGCCTGGGCCAGGGTGGCACCCGGCATCTAGTTCGTTCAGAGCATTCAGTCAATACTGAATGAAGTGAACGACGCCCTCCGCGCGGGGCCGCGGGGTGGAAAGAAGAGAGGGCCCCGGACCTGCGCGGTCGGGGGCCCTCTCCATCCCTCCCTGGGAGGGGTGTGATGCTTCACGGGAGCACGTCAGTACGAGTCGGGTTGGGTGCTCTTGTTGCCGCTGTCGGAGTCACTCCCCATGTCGCGGTCCTTGTCCGCGTCCATGCCCGAGCCCCCGGTGCCATCGTTGATGGAGGAGTCCGGGGACATGACGTCCTTGCCGGTGCCGCCCGTGCCGGAGAGGGAGATGCTCTTGGCCATGTTCTTGGTCTCCTTGACCTCGAAGCTGGCGCGAATCTCCTGTCCCTCCTTGAGGTCCTTGGCCTTCTTGAGGGTCGGGTCGGTGAACATGGTGCTCTTGTCGATGTCGAGCGTCACCACCGCGCCCTGGGCGTCCTGGACGAAGACCTTGCTGCTCTCGGCCTTCACCACCTTGCCGCTGAGCTCCTTCTGGCCCATGGCGGAGCCCATGGTGGACCCGGAGCCCCCCATGGAGGTGTCGTGCTGCATGGTGCCCGAGCTGCCCTGCGGCGGCGGAGGCGGCTTGTTCGGGTCGTCCTTCGCCAGGGCCGAGCCAGAGCCCACCAGAGCCAGCGCCGCGCAAATCCCAACGAGCTTCTTCATGGGAGAGTCTCCTGTGTGAGTGTCACGGAGGGGTGCGTGGTGTGCGGTGTCCCTCCGCTGGACCACAAGCTAGGTGCGCCCCCCGAAGCGGACAGGGCAGGGGGAGCAAGGTCGCCACGTGCCCGTTCCCTCTCCTGCCGGTAGGGCGGGGGCCAGGGCGGGCAGCAGGCGGCTTGATGGCGGGCGGCCTTTTCCCCTACCGTCACACAGGCAAGCGTCCATCGGCCTTCCGGCCGCGGACCCGACAGGAGCCCCTCTCCGAGATGCCCCCCTCCAGCAAGCCGTCCGCCCCCGCGCAGGAGCTTCCCGCGCCCTCGTACCCCGCAATCGAGTCGCTCCTCGAGGACACCCCGGCCGAGGACGTCCGCGCCCTGTTCTCCCCCGTGAAGGAGGGCCTGGCGGGCCTCAAGGGCCCCAAGGTGGAGGTCGGCAAGAAGGTCCAGGCCGCCGTGGCCCACGCCGAGCAACTCCTGGAGGTGCTGGTGGACACCCGTGAGCGGCTGATCGCCGAGTCCAAGGGGGCCAAGGGTCGGAAATGACGGCGTTTCCCCTGGACGTCGCGAATTTTCGCCAGCGGGAGGCAACTGGCGGGGCGTCGGACCGATAATGGGGAAAAGAGCACTGGATCATCCAGAGTCTCTGTCAACTTCTCGCAGCGCCTGGAGGATGTAATGGCGAAGATCGACAACATGATGGGCCCCAGCGTCCGGCTTTCGACCCACGTCACGACGGCGCGGCAGACTCCGAACACGGGCTTCGGCGCGCGTCTCCAGAACGGCCTGAACAGCGCCGCGGGTGCCGTGGGCACGGGCGTGGGCGCGGTGGCGGGCATGATTCCCGGCGGGCAGATTGTGTCCGCGGCGGTCTCCTCGGTCCACACCCTGTCCAACTCCAGCGGTTCGGGCGCCGGCCCCTACGCGGGCGTGATGAGCACGGCGGTGGGCGTGGGCGGCGGCGGCATGGCGCCCTCCGTGGGCGGCGCGGGCGTGGGCATCGGCGGCGTGACGGGTGGACTGGGCGGCAACGTGGCCGGCATGGGCGGCAACCCCGTCAGCCCCAACGGCAGCGCGGCTGACAGCGTCAACGGCAATTTCTCGCTGAACCAGATGGCGGCGGAGAACTCGAAGCTGCTGAACCTCCAGGCGGCCATCCAGCAGGAGTCGCAGACGTTCACGGCGATTTCCAACGTGATGAAGTCGCGGCACGATTGCATCAAGAACTCCATCAGCAACGTCCGCTGAGCCCTCGGGGCCACGCGGGCGCGAGCCCGGAGGGGAGGGAGGCGGCGCCGCTTCCCTCCACGCCGGGCGAGGAAAGGAAGAGCGAAGTCCATGGCGGAGAGCGTCTCGGAGATCTCGAACAGCCTGGTTCCCCTCGGGCGCCAGCAGGCCATGGTGTTGCTGGAGGCCGGCTACCTGTGGCTGGACATGGGGCAGTTCGACAAGGCGAAGGAGATCTTCTCCGGCGCCGCGGCGCTGATGCCCAAGAGCGAGGTGCCGCAGCTGGGGCTGGGCGCCGTGGAGTTCGCGCAGGGCCGGCACGACAAGGCGCTGCAGGCGTACCGCTCCGCGCAGCGGTTGGCGCCGCAGGCCTCGCTGCCTCGGGCCCACGTGGGCGAGGCGCTCCTGTTCCTGGGCAAGGTCCCGGAGGCGCTCAAGGAGCTCAAGGCGGCCATCGACCTGGAGCCCGAAGGTGATGGGGCCCGTCTGGCGCAGGCGCTCATCCAGGCGAAGGAAGCGGGGGTCCTGCCTCCCGCGAAGAAGTAGGGGCAGGAGGAGAGGTTCACCCATGGCTGTCGGTGGCGTTGGACGAGGAGGCGGGAAGGGGCGCGCCGGTGGCGCGAAGGGGGCGTCGTCCGCGGGCCCCACCGGGGGCGCGGGCTTCGGCGCCCGGGTGGACAAGTCGGAATCACTCGTGGGCGTTTCGGGTCTGGTAGGCTCCAGCAACGTCCAGGGCCCCCAGGCCGCGGATCCGGTCGCCGCACAGGCGAAGGCCATTGCCCGCGGGCTGAAGAACGGGGGCTTCAAGAGCAAGGAAGAGGCGACCCGGGCGTTGGTCGCCGAAGTCCTGAAGGAGAAGCTGCGCATGAAGTCTTCCTCCCTCACCACGAAGATCGCGGACGCCTTGCAGGATGACCCGAGGCTGAACCAGGTACTCGAGCGGCTGTGGTCCAAGGCCGAGTGAGCAGCGCTTGCCACTGGGCGAAGACAGAAAGGCCATTCTCACCAAGTACGGCCCCTACGTTCGGTCCCTCGCGGCGACCGTGCGCAAGCAGTTCAACGCCCAGCTCGAGCTGGACGAGCTGCTGGCATACGGACAGATAGGGCTCCTGGAAGCGGCGGAGCGGTTCGACCCCAAGGTCGGTGCCAACTTCCTGACCTTCGCGCACTACCGCATCAAGGGCGCCATCTTCGACGGCCTGAGGAAGATGGGGGTGTTGCGGGGTTCGGACGCGCGAAACGCGTTCGTGGGAGAGCGGGCGGCGGCGTATCTGGGCAATTTGTCGGACCGCGAGTCGGGTTCAAGCAACCGCGGCAGCTCATTCGACGATGATGTCAGTGACATCTCGGATGCGGTGCAGGGGTTGGCGATGGTGTTCGCCTCCAGTCTGGAGGGGGCGGACAGCTCCGGGTACATGGATGAGTCCCTCCCAGCCGATGTCCGGCTGGAGATGGAGCAGCTGAAGACGCGGGTGCGGGCGGCGATCGAGAAGCTCCCCGAGAAGGAGCGAAAGCTCCTCCAGGGGTATTACTTCCAGGGCAAGACGCTGGAAGATGCCGGGGCGGAAATCGGGCAGTCGAAGAGTTGGGCCTCGCGGCTTCATGCGCGAGCCATCGACCGGCTCAAGGAACTCTTGAACGAGGAGGAGGAACTTCCTCCCACCTCGACGGATGCAAGGAGGCTGTCACATGGCGGGTCCGATGGCGGGCGTCTCCGCGGCGCAGGTGGCTCAGCAAAAGCTGCAGGATCAGAGCGTCCAGCAGACGAACAAGCAGGGCGTGTCGAAGTTCGACGGAGTTCTCGCTGACAAGGCGCAGGGCGCCGGTCAGGTCGACGCGACCCAGGGTGTGAACAAGGCCCAGGCGACCCAGAAGACGGACGCCGTGCGCCAGGTGGAGACCGTCAACAAGACGGAGAAGGCCGCCCTCAACAAGGTGAACGCGGCCGCCACCCAGCCTGTGTCCGCGAAGGCCGCGGAGCCCGTTGCCGCCAAGACGGAGACGGGGAAGACGGGCAAGACCTCCGACATGATGTCGCAGGTGATTGGCGACCTGGAGAAGGGCCAGGGCAACCTGGAGAAGATCATCTCCCAGGCCTCCAGCGGCAAGCAGTTCTCCAACGCCGAGCTGTTGTCGCTCCAGGCGTCCATGTATCAGTACACGCAGCAGTTGGACCTGACGAGCAAGGTGGTGGAGAAGGCCACCACGGGTCTCAAGGACGTCGTCAAGACGCAGGTCTGATTCACTCCACGTCCTCGGTGGCGCTTGACGAAGGGCGACCTCTCCTGGTTGGAGGGGGCGCCCTTCCGCGTTTTCCGAGGCCCTAGTAAGCTCCCCCCGCCCATGATTCGCCGACCGCAAGCGTTCGCCGCCCCGCTTCTCGCCCTCGTGCTCGTGACGGGTTGTCACATCGAGCTCCAGCACGAGTTGAGCGAGGCGGACGCGAACGAAATCTACGTCCTGCTCAGCAAGAACGGCATCAACGCGAAGAAGGAGAAGGAGGAGGGCGGCAACGAGGTGCGGTTCATGATCACCGTGCCCAAGACCGACGCCGCCGAGGCCGCGGAGCTGCTCAAGCTCAACTCGCTTCCCCGACCGGTGGAGAAGGGCCTGTCCCACTTCGCCAAGGGAAGCATGGTCCCCACCGCCACGGAGGAGCGCGCGATGCTCCTGAAGGCCATGGCGGGGGAGGTCTCCAACGCGCTCAACCAGATTGACGGGGTGCTGGAGGCCCGCGCCATCGTCAGCGTGCCGGAGAACAACGACCTGACGCAGCCGGAGAACAAGCCGATGCCGTCCGCGTCCGTGTTCATCAAGTACCGCGTGGGCGAGGGTGGCAAGGCGCCCATCGACGAGGCTCGCGTGAAGGAGTTCGTCGCCGCCGCGGTGCCGGAGCTCCGGCCGGAGGCGGTGCGGGTGTTGATGACGGCCGCGCAGGGACCCAAGGCGGAGAAGACGGACGAGAACCGCCAGCAGGACGTGCTGGGGCTGCGGATGACCGCGTCGAGCGCCAGCCAGTTCAAGGTGATGATGGGCGGCGTCGGCCTGCTCATGGCGCTGATGATCGGCCTGACCGTGTGGTCGATGACGCGAGGGGGCGGCGCTCCCGCGCCCAAGACGGGGCGTCCCCGCGTTCGCCCCCCCGAGGCCTGACGTCTTTCGCCCCTCCCGGTGGGGCGTCTTCTTTCTCCCAGCGGGCGTCCGTGGGGCCCGCGAGGTGACGTTTGGACTCGTTCTTCACCTCGCTCAGCAAGCGCCAGAGCATGTTGCTCCTGACCGCCGTCACCTTCGGCGGCCAGGAGAGCTTGGGGGCGATGGAGCACCTTCCCGCGGAGGAGGGGGACCTGCTGCGCCATCGCGCGCAGGAGCTCCTGCAGATTCCGCGCGACAAGCGCATCCCCGCGCTGGTGCAGGAAATCAAGCGGCTGGTGAAGGACCGCCGAGGGCAGCTGTGGGGCGCGGAGCCGGAGCGTCTGGCCACGCTGCTGCAGCGTGAGCGTGGGGCGCTGATGGAGATTGTCCTCCGCGCGCTCCCCGCGGCCCTGGCGGAGGCGGTGCGAGCGCACCTGCCCCCCACTCGCGTGAAGCTGACCCGCGAGGTGCGGCCCCAGGTCCTCGACATCGTCCGGTGGAAGCTGGAGGAGACGCTGGCCCGTGAGTCGGGCGCGTCGCAGTCGGCCGGCTTCAAGTTCGCTGACGTGCTCATGCTGCAGCAGCGGGAGCTGCTCACCGTGTGCGATCGGCTGGGCGCACGGGTCCTCGGTCCGGCCCTGGCGGGTCTGCCCGACGCGGAGCGGGAGGCGCTGTTCGAGCCCCTGCCCCCGGACCTGAAGCTGCTCGCGACCAAGTCCGTGGCGGCGAACGCGCCGCGCAAGCTGCCCGAGGAGGACGCGCGGGCGCAGTTGGAGCTGCATGACGGGCTGAAGAATCCCGCGGGCTCCATCCGGAGCGCGGGAGTGCAGCGACTGGCGCGTGCGTGTGTGGCCCAGTCTCCGGAGTTCGCCGCGCGCATGCTGGAGAAGTACCGGGGTGAGTTCGGCGGGCTGATCGCGAAGTGGGTGCGCGAGGAGCGCATCCGCCCGACGGCGCGCGGGGACGGCGGCCGTACCGACATCGTCATGGACCTGGAGCGGCTGGCCTCGCGGGGGCTCATCGAGCGCCCCGTGCGTCTGGCGTCTCCGCCCCCTCCGCGTCAGTCCGCGGTGCTTCCTCCGCCTCCGGGCGCGCGCAAGGCCGCCGCGGCCGCGCAACAAGCTTCCAATAGCGCGGCCCCGCGTGAGCCCCCCGTGGCCCCGCGCGAGGCTCCCGCGGCCCAGCGTGAATCCCCCGCGGCCCCTCGAGAGGCCTCGGGCGCGCCCGCTCGCGCTCCGGCCGGGGCGGCTCGCCCGGGTGTCCCAGCGGCTCCCCGGGGGCCAGGACGCGCGGGCGCCGCCAGCCGGCAGCCTCGAGCCGCGGAGCCCGCGGCACGTCGTGACTTCATGGCGGAGCGTGCCGCGAGGAGCGCGGGCGCCATGTCCAGCCGCGAGCCCGCGCGCGTGGATCGTCCCAAGGATGGCGCCGCGGATGGATCCGCGATGCATCGGATGCCTGCTCGTCGTGATGCCACGGCGGCCTCGCCGGCTCCCGGGGCGCCACGTGGCACCTCGGCGGGAGCTCGTCGCGAGCCCGGCGCGGGCGGAGCACGGAGGGAAGGCGAGGCACCCGAGCCCCGGGCCAGCCGTCCGGGGAGCGCGGATCCGCAGGGCGCTCGGATTGGACCTCCCCCCTCGCGCCTGGGCGGGGCACGTCCTCGTCCCTCGGCACCCTCGGGGGAGGGCGAGCCCGCGACGCCTCCGGCACGCGACGGCTCTCGAATCGGGGCCGCCCCGGACGGTTCGCGTGTGCAGCGCTCCGCGGATGGGTCTCGCGTGGGCGCGGCGCCGGATGGCTCTCGGGTCCAGCGCTCGGCGGACGGGTCTCGGGTGGGGGCAGCGCCCGAGGGTTCCCGCGTCCAGCGCTCGGCGGATGGCTCACGCGTGGGCGCGGCGCCCGAGGGCTCTCGAGTGCAGCGTCCCCCGGAAGGGTCTCGCGTCCAGCGCCAGCCCGAGGGTTCCCGAGTGCAGCGGGCGCCGGAGGATCTCTCCCGCTCGTCGCGTGTCCGGCTTCGGCCGGAGCAGAACGCGGCCCAGGCGGAGCCGGAGGAGGGGTCTCGCGTGTTCCGCTCGCGCTCCTCGGTCAGCATCAGCTCCGTCCGTGTCGACCCAGCCCTGGAGGGCCCGCGTCAGCAGGAGCGGCCGCCCAGGGTCTTGGCGGGCCGCTCACCGACTTCCCCCGGGACACAGCCGCCGGCGGGAGGGCGGGAGGAGGGGACGTCCGTGCAGCGCCGCCCTCGCTCTCCGAGTGATTCGGACCGGCCCGCGTCTTCCGGTCCCGGAGGGCGTGGACCGCGGGGCGGAACGCGCTAGCATCCGGCGCGCAAGGAGCGGCGCATGGCGATCGGCAAGGTGATCAAGGGAGATGGGACGGCCGACTCGTCCCTCGTGACGGAGCGGCCGGTGCTGCGGCCCCCGCGCGCGGGGGTGATGAACGCGGAGGTCTTCGAGGCGCGGCAGGGGGCCCAGGCCATCCTCGAGGACGCCCAGCGCGAGAAGGAGCGCATCCTCGTGGAGGCTCAGCGCGAGCGGGAGGAGCTGCTGGCGAAGACGCGCGAGCAGGGGCGGCAGGAAGGCCTGGCCCAGGCCACGGAGATCATCCTCCGCGCGAAGCTGCAGGCCGGGGAGATCCTCGGCTCGTACGAGAAGGATGTCATCGCGCTGGGGCTGCGCGTCGGCGAGAAGATCATCGGTCGGAGCCTGGAGAAGGACCCGGACCTGATGTTGGAGCTGTGCGCGGCGGCCATCGACAACCTGCGCAGCGCCCGCTCCATGATTCTGAGGGTCCACCCCAAGACGGCGGCCGTGTTGAGGGCCAAGAAGCCCGTGCTGATGGAGTTGATCGGCCGCGCGGTGGACGTCGCCATCAAGGAGGATCCGGAGGTCGCCCCGGTGGGCTGCATCGTCCAGACGGAGTTCGGCACGGTGGATGCGCAGCTGCCGACGCAGCTCGAGATGCTCCAGAGCGTGTTGTTGCCGGACCAGAACGGCCCGAAGGAAGGCCCGGCCTGATCCGCGGCGGGAAGGGAGCACGTCCATGGCCATCGACCTCTCGCATTACTTCGACCTCATCAAGGACGCCCAGACGGTCCGCGTGCGAGGCCGCGTCACCGAGCTGACGGGCCTCATCATCAAGGCGAGCGTCCCCAACGTCCGCGTCGGTGAGCTGGTGCTCATCAAGAGCCGCTCCCGTGGCTCCGTGAAGGCGGAGGTGGTGGGGTTCCAGGGCGACGAGGTGATGCTCATGCCCCTGGGTGAGCTGTACGGCATCGGCCCGGACAGCGAGGTCATCCCCACCGGCAAGCCCCTGAGCATCAAGTGCGGCGAGGCGCTCCTGGGCCGCGTGCTCAACGGCATCGGCGAGCCGATGGACGGCAGCGCGCTGCCCGACGAGGGTCTCATCGACTGGTCCGTGGACCGCGACTGCCCGGATCCGTTCACGCGCCAGCGCATCGAGCGTCCGCTGCCCCTGGGCGTGCGCTGCATCGACGGACTGCTCACCGTCGGCGAGGGCCAGCGTGTCGGCCTCTTCGCCGGCTCCGGCGTCGGCAAGTCCACGCTGATGGGGCAGATAGCGCGGAACACTCAAGCCGACCTGTGCGTCGTGGCCCTCATCGGCGAGCGTGGTCGCGAAGTGCGCGAGTTCATCGAAGACGCCATGGGCGAGGAGGGCATGAAGCGCTCCGTGCTGGTGTGCGCGACCTCCGACCAGCCCAGCCTCGTGCGTCTGCGCGCCGCCTACGTCGCCACCGCCATCGCCGAGTACTTCCGCGAGCGCGGCGGCAACGTCCTCTTCATGCTCGACACCGTCACGCGTCTGGCGCGTGCCCAGCGTGAGATTGGCCTCGCGGTGGGCGAGCCCCCGGCCCGTCAGGGCTATCCGCCGAGCGTGTTCTCCATGCTGCCGCGCATCCTGGAGCGCACGGGCAACTCGGCGAAGGGCAAGTGTACCGCCATCTACACGTGCCTCGTGGCCGGCGGTGACATGGAAGAGCCCATCGCCGACGAAGTCCGCGGTATTCTCGACGGTCACTTCATCCTCAACCGCGCCCTGGGTGAGCGGAACCAGTGGCCCGCGATGGACGTGCTCGCCAGCCTCAGCCGTGTGATGAGCGGCATCGTCAGCAAGGAGCACAAGAAGGCGGCGGGAAAGCTGCGCGAGACGCTCGCCACCTACGAGAAGCAGCGCGACCTCATCCTGCTGGGCGCCTACCAATACGGGACGGACCCCCGCACGGACTACGCCATCGACAAGTACGACGCCATCATCGACTTCCTCAAGCAGGACACCCACTCCAACTCCGGCTTCGAGGAGACGGTGGAGCAGCTGGTGGCGCTGTTCGAGGAGTGAGCCCGCCCCGGAGGTGATATCCGGCCACGGGACGGGGGTACACCTCGCCGAATCCGGGGTAGGATGGGTGAACCATGCCCCCGTACCGGTTGCAGACCCTGCTGGACATGCGTACCCGGGCCAAGGAGGAGGCCGAGCAAGCCTTCTCCGACGCCATCAAGGCCCTGGAGCGGGAGAAGGCGGAGCTCCAGCGGCTGATGGACGAGCTGGAGCGACGCAAGCGCGAGCGCAAGGAGAAGGTGGCCGCCTACCTCAAGGAGGTCATGGCCAAGGGCGCTGGCATCAACGGCATGAACATGATGGGCCGCTTCGAGGAGCGCCTGAAGGACGAAGAGGCGCAGGTGGCGCTGGAGGTGGAGCGTCAGCGCGAAGCGGTGAAGGTGGCCGAGCGGGTGGTGGAGCAGCGGCGGCGGGAGATGGCCGAGGCGGCCAAGGAGCTCAAGGCCATCGAGAAGCACAAGGAGACCTGGCAGAAGCAGGTGAAGCACGAGCGCCAGCAGCGTGAGGAGCTCAACCAGGAGGAGATTGGCAACGCCTTGTTCCTGGCTCGCCAGCGCAAGTAACCTGCCGCCACCCTTTCCCTCGGGAACGATGTCATGAGCCGAGTCGACGACGACCGTGAAGCAGCGCGCCTGGCCGAGCGCATCATGCAGGAGAAGAAGATCGCCGAGGGCCAGGCGAAGAAGCGCCAGGAGGGTGCGTCCGCCTTCCAGAAGCTGATGCAGCCTCAGGCCCAGCCCCAGGCGACAGCTCCGGCTCCCGCGCCCCAGACGCCCGGCGCCTTCGCCCGTCAGGTGCTGGCCAAGGCCACCCAACAGGGGAAGGCTTTCGGCGAGCAGGCCCAGCAGCCGCGCGCGGAAGGCAACCCCGGGGGCCTGGCCCAGATGCAGCGCCGGGCCGACACGGGCGCGGCGGAGGGCCGCTCCGGCTCGCGCGCCGCAGACTCCAAGGAGGAGAAGCGCACCTCCGAGACGCGGGACAAGGACCTGGGCAAGGCGGAGACCGCGCTGGGTCAGGTCAACGCCGAGAAGGGCGCGGTCCTCCGCGCCGAGAACGACGCGAGCGGTGGCAAGGGCAGTGGCGGCGGCGGCAAGGAGAAGAAGGAGGGCGGTGGCGGCGCGGAGATGGCGCCGGGCTTCCGCTTCAACCCCGCGCTGATGGCGCCGGTGCCGGTGGCCAAGCCCAAGGACACGGCGGGCTCCGAGCGGCTGCGCGCCATGGCCAGCGAGATTGCCCAGAAGATTGTGGAGCGCGTGCGCGTGGGCACCAACGCCGCGGGCCTGGCCGAGTTCCAGATCGACCTGCGCGGCGACGTGCTCAGCGGCCTGTCCATCAAGGTCAGCGCGAGGAACGGGAAGATCTCGGCCACCTTCAGCGGCACCAACCGCGACGTGCTGAAGATGCTCGAGGAGCAGAGTGAAGGGCTGCGCACCGCGCTGGGGGGCCGTGGCCTGAAGCTGGAGACGGTCCGCTTCGAGGCCAAGACATGAGCGTGGAGCCGGACGACGAAGGTCCCGGCATGCATGAGCGGACGATGCTGGTGGACCTCCGCCAGCTCAAGCCGCTGCGGCCTGCTCCTGTCGAGCAGCCCCCCGAGGAGCCCGTCGCGGCCCCGGAGCCTGCCGCGGAGGACCCGGACACCCTCGACCAGGTGGCGCGGAGCTGGGCGCCGTTCACCTTCAAGGGCCTGGAGAAGGTGTCCAAGGCCCAGGGGCAGCTGGCGCACCGGATGCGCTGGCTGACGCCCTCCTCGGGGACGCTCTCCCAGATTTCCGCCCGACTGAAGGGGCTCTTCGACGCCGAGGTGCGCCTGTCGCTGGAGTCCGTGCAGGTGCGGCCCATGGAGGAGCTGCGCCGCTTCCTCGGGGACCCGACGTTCCTCGCGGTGCTGGCGCCGGGGGCGCTCCAGGGGCGGGCGGTGCTGGAAGTGGAGCTGGCCCTGGCCCACACGGCCGTGGACCTGCTCCTGGGCGGCGCGGGCGAGACGGTGGGCCTGCGGCCGCTGACGGACATCGAAGAAGGGGTGATGGGGTACGTCATCCTGGAGTCGCTGAGGGTGCTGGTGCCCGCGCTTCAGGCGGGGGTGCCTCGGCCCAGGCTGGACGGCGTCGCGCGGGGGGTGGACGAGGTGTCCGCGCGCCTGGGCGACGAGGCCCCCATGCTGACGGTGCACCTGAACGCCAACCTGGGGCCCCATGTCGGCATGGTCCGGCTGGTGGTGCCCTCGGCGGTGCTGGCGGCGGCGGAGCCGGCGGTGGCGAGCGCCCAGCGCAACGTGCTCAAGAAGGCGGACATGGCGGCGCACGCGAGCCGGCTGTCCGCGGTGCGGAGCTGGCTGCGGGCGGAGATTGGCACCGCGGAGCTGACCACCCATGACCTGGCGAGCCTGCGCGTCAAGGACGTCGTCCTCGTGGACGTGCTGTCGGCGCGGCCGGACCGGGGAGAGCCGGGCACGGCGCAGCTTCGCGTGGGCACCGGACGCGCCGGACGCGCCGAGGCCGAGGTATTCGTCGACGAGGACGGGCACTACAAGGCCCGCATCGTCGACATCATCCCCGGGGAGTCGGGGAACCCGCGCTCGGCCACCGAGGAGGGTGGGGGACGGGATGAGGAAGAGGACTTCACCAATCCGGAGCTGGACGTTCCTCCGGAGCTCGAAGGGGCGCCCTTGGACGACGTGAACAAGCCGGATGGAAGCGACCTGCTGGGCGACTTGCCGCTGCAGATCGCCGTGGAGCTCGCGCGCATCCCCGTCACCGCCGAGCAGGTGGTGGGCATGCGGGCCGGTCAGGTCATCGAGCTGGGCCGAGGGCCCGGCGAGCCGGTGGAGCTCTCCGTCAACGGCAAGGTGGTGGCCCGGGGTGAGCTGGTGGAGATGGAAGGCCAGCTGGGCGTGCGCGTCACGAACCTGGCGGGCTGAGGCCCCGAAGCAAGCGGGCGACAGCGGGCCTCCGGACGGGGGCCCGTGGCGGTCCATCGTCCTTTGCACTAGCCTCGCACCCGCCATGGCAGTCCTTCGTCACCCCCTCATGCGCCTGTCCCTGGGCGCCACGCTGGTGCTCTCACCGCTCACCGTGCTGGCCCAGGCTCCCGCCGTGCCCACACCGGGCGCCGCGCCCGCGCCTGCGCCCGCCCCCGTCGTGGCGCCCCCGAGCGACGCGACACCCCCCCCCGCGGCCGTTCAGGCTCCCACGTCCGCCCAGGCCCCCACAGGCGGCCAGGCGGGAGCGCCCGCCACGAAGCCTCCGAGCGACGAGCCCCCATGGGAGGACCCGCTGGCGGGGACTCCAGCGGCGACGGAAGAGCCGGAGAGCATGGGGTGGATGCTGTTGCGGACGTTGCTGGTGCTGGGGGCGGTGGTGGCCTCCATCTACCTGACGTTGAACGTGGGATTGCGCCGGCTGATGGGGCTTCAAGGGGCCTCACCGGGGCGGCAGATGGTGGTGTCGGTGGTGGAGCGGCTGCCGCTGGACCCGAAGCGGCAACTGTTCGTGGTGAAGGCCGCGGACGAGTACCTGCTGGTGGGCGGCGGCGAGTCGGGCCTGCAGTTGCTGTCGAAGCTGGACACGGAGGCGGTGGAGCGCATTCGCGCGCAGCGCCCTCAGACGAACGTGGTACCCCTCAGCCCTTTTCTCCAGAAGCTTCTTTCCCGCCGCTCCGGGGGCTCGTCGTCCCAGCCCCCCGGCGCCTGATGGCCCCTGTCCCGTGAACGCCCAAGCTCCCGCCCGCTCCCGCCTTCCACGCGTCTCGCCTTGGCTGTTCGCGGCCGCCGCGTCGCTGCACCCCTTCATCGCGCTCGCGGACAAGAAGCGCTCCGCGATGGTCCCGGATGCCGTGGCCAATGAAGCGGTGAGCAGCGATTCGTTCACCTCGCGGCCGCTCATCCTCATCCTGGCGCTGGCGGCCATGGGCCTGGTGCCCTTCGCGCTGATGATGGTGACGAGCTTCGTGAAGATTTCGGTGGTGCTCTCCATCGTCCGCTCGGCGCTGGGCACCCAGCAGATTCCGCCCACCCAGGTGATTACGGGGCTGGCCGTCATCCTCACCGTCTACATCATGGCCCCCGTGGGCACGGCCATGTACCGGGCGGCGGAGATCGACGTCTGGGCGAAGGGGCCGGGGGTCTTCTCCTCGTCCACGGTGGGGTCGCTGCTCGAGGGCGCCAGCAAGTCGAAAGAGCCCCTGCGCGCGTGGCTGATGAAGAAGGTGACGGTGAAGGACCGCTCGCTCTTCTACAACCTGGCCAAGAAGATGCGGACGGGCGAGGACCGCGACTCGGTGCAGAGCCAGGACTTCATGGTCATCGTCCCGGCCTTCGTCGTCTCCGAATTGAAGGAGGCCTTCCAGATCGGCTTCCTCCTCTTCGTCCCATTCATCGTCATCGACATGGTGGTGGCCAACATCCTCCTGGCGCTGGGCATGCACATGCTGTCGCCCACCACCATCTCCATGCCCTTCAAGCTCCTCCTCTTCGTCCTGGTGGATGGCTGGTACCTCATCGCCAAGGGCCTGGTCGTCGGCTACCTGTAGGAAGAAGGCACCCATGAACCAGCTCACGTTCATCACGCAGGAGGCGCTGTTCCTGGTGCTCGTGGTGTCGGCCCCGCCGGTGCTGATGAGCCTCCTGGTGGGCTTCATCATCTCGCTGTTCCAGGCCACCACGCAGATTCAGGAGCAGACGCTCACCTTCGCGCCCAAGGTCATCATCGTCTTCGGCGTGCTGGCCATGACGGGGCCGTGGATTGGAAGCCAGCTGATGCGCTTCACCTTCCACGTCTTCGACCGGTTCCCCGCGCTCATCAAATGAACGCCGCGGACCTCGTGTCCGAGCTGGCTGCTCGGACCAACTTCTCCGCCGCCATCTTCACGGTTGCCCTGCTCATGTGCCGGGTGATGCCGGTGCTCATCTTCAGCCCGTTCCTGGGCGGTGAGGTGGTGCCCACGGAGATGAAGATGGGCATCGGGCTGACGCTGGCCATGGTGCTCTATCCCTCCATCGCCGGCAGCGTCACCACCATCCCGCTGAGCGCGCTGCCGTACATCGCGCTGATGGCCAAGGAGGTCTTCATCGGCTTCTCCATGGCGTTCATCGTCAACGGGGTGTTCGAGGCGGCCCGTGTCGCGGGCACCCTCGCGGACACGATGGCGGGCAGCAACAACGCCCAGCTCTACGTGCCGCAGCTCGGCCAGCAGGTGTCGCTGTTCTCCAACCTCAAGGTGCAGATGGCCGTGGTGCTGTTCCTCACCCTGGACGGCCACCACCTGGTCATCCAGGCGCTCGCGGACAGCCTCACCACGGTGCCGCTGGATGGCTTCCCGCGCTTCAGCCAGGGCGCGTGGACCTACTTCGACGTCCTGATTCGCGTCTTCGCGGACATGCTCCGCATCAGCCTGGCGCTGGCGGCTCCCGCCGTGCTGGCCACCTTCCTGACGGACGTGGCGCTGGGCGCCATCAACCGCGTGGCGCCGCAAATCCAGGTGTTCTTCATCTCCATGTCCATCAAGCCGCTCGTCGGCGTGCTCATCACCTTCCTGGTGCTGGGCGCGCTCCTGGGCCGCATGCAGGACGAGCTGGCCATCATGCTGCGGACGCTCAGGGACGCGCTGCGGCTGCTGGCCTGAGTCTCTTTTCCGGAACGCGCGCCCATGTCGGACGAGAGTGGAGACAAAACAGAAGAACCGTCGCAGAAGAAGCTCGACGACTCTCGCAAGAAGGGTCAGGTCTGGAAGAGCAAGGACCTGAGCGGCGTGGCCGTGCTGGTGGTGGGCCTGGGCGCGCTGAAGGCTTCGTGGGACACGGTGGAAGAGGAGATGGTCAAGCTCTTCCACTTCAGCTTCGACCACATGGCGCGGGGCGACGACCTGTCGGACGCCACCGGCCAGCTGCTCTACCTGGGGCTGCGGGCGCTGCTGCTCGTGACGTTGCCGGTGGTCGCGGGGAGCGCGGTGGTGGGCGGGTTGATGGAGTTCCTGCAGGTGGGCTCCCTCTTCACCATGGACCCGCTCATGCCCAAGCTGGACAAGCTCAACCCGCTGGCCGGGTTGAAGAACATGTTCAGCAAGAAGTCGCTGGTGGAGATGCTCAAGAACCTCATCAAGATCTCCGTCACGGCCTACGTCGTCTACGGCGTGGTGCGCGACGCGATGCCCTTGGTGGTGGAGACCATCCGCCAGGACACCCGCGCCATCATGGTCGTCATGGGGGAGCTGGTGACCCGCGTGGCCACCCGCGTCGCGTTGCTCTTCGTCCTCTTCGGCATCTTCGACGTCTGGTGGCAGCGCAAGTCCTTCATGAAGGACATGATGATGACCAAGGACGAGGTGAAGAAGGAGTACAAGGAGAGCGAGGGCGACCCGCACCACAAGGCCAAGCGCAAGGAGCTCCACCACGAAATCATGGAGGGCGCCCAGATGGAGTCGGTGCGGGACGCGGACGTCATCGTCACCAACCCGGACCACGTGGCCGTCGCGCTCAAGTACGACCGGGAGAAGGACGGCGCGCCCCGGGTGCTGGCCAAGGGAGTCGACCACAAGGCCGAGCGCATCAAGGGCATCGCCCGCGAGCAGGACGTCCCCACGCTGCGCAACGTGCCCCTGGCCCACGCGCTCCTCCGGGTGGAGGTGGGACACGAGGTGCCCGAGGAGCTCTATGACGCGGTGGCCGAGGTCCTCAACTTCGTCTACGAGCTGAAGAACGGCGGCCAGGCGCCCGCGGCCCGCGCGTGACGGGGCCCGGTGTGGCTAGAATCCCCTCGACTGCGCGGAGCCCCTCATGAGTGACGACGCCGAAATCGCCATCGCGCTGAAGTACGACAAGGAGAAGGACAGCGCCCCGCGGGTGGTGGCCAAGGGCCTGCGGCTCAAGGCGGAGAAGATTCGCGCCATCGCCAAGGAGCACAACATCCCCATCATGCGCAACGTGCCCCTGGCCAATGCGCTGTACCGGGTGGAGGTGGGGCAGGAAGTGCCCGAGGAGCTCTACGACGCGGTGGCGGAGGTCCTCAACTTCATCTACGAGCTCCAGCGCGAGCACGCGGCCGCCGGCGGCCGGTAGGCGAGGGGGGCTGGACGGCCCCTGCCTTCCTGGGGTGAACTTCGGAGTTCACGATGGCCAGAATCAATAATCAGCCCCCCAATCCATCCCTGTGGCCCTGGGGGGGACCCCGCAGTGTCCGTGAGCGTCTGGTCGACCCGTCCCAGGTCGACCGCAAGAAGCTGCGCAAGACGGGCAACCCCAAGAACCCGGCCCTCGCCTCCTCGGCGCTCCTGGACTTCATCGGTCCGGCGCACTCGTCGGAGGAGCTGCGCCTGCCGCTGCCCCCTCACCCGGGCGGCCATGACGCGGACCTGGAGGGCTTCAGCGACAGGCCCCACCTGGCGAGCGTGGCGGGGCGGGGGAGCGATGAGACCCGCATGTTGATGGACCGCGGGCTGACTCGCATCAACGCGTCGCCGGACCGCCTGGAGCGCCTCAAGGCGCTGCTCCAGCGCGAGGCCTCCATGCTCAACCTGGTGGACCAGGTGAACGAGGAGACCAAGGAGATCATCCGGCGCATGTGGGCCGAGCAGAAGGACGAGGGTTACTAGCGCCATGCCGGAGGACCCTCAGGACGAGGCCCAGCTGCAGGCCCGGCTCCAGCGCTGGGCGGATGGGAAGGCCACCCTGCGCGACGTGCGGGGCTATTCGAACGATGAGCTCTACGCCATCGCCAAGACGGCCTATTTCTTCTTCTACCAGGGCCGCATCAACGAGGCCCGCACGCTCTTCCAGGGCCTGTATGCCGTGAGCCCCACCGACGGCTACTTCGCCAAGGCGCTGGGCGTCGTGGAGATGGCCGCTGGCAACGGCCAGGGGGCCCTGGCCGCCTTCGACGTCGCCGCCAAGCTGTCGCCGCAGGACCCGTCCGTCTACGTCGGGCGCGCCGAGGTCCGTCTGGCCCTGGGGCAGAAGACCCAGGCCATGGACGACCTGCGACGCGCCGCGGCGATGACGCCCGCGGATGATCCGGTGATTCGCAAGGCGGGAGCGATGCTCACGGCGCTTTCTCGCCGTTGAGTACGCCACATTCCGCCTCGGGGCTCGCCACCAAACCTGGATAGGTGAGTCCGGAACAGTCTGTTAGGCTTGCCCCCCGTTCACCCCAACCCTCTTAGTGGAGAGGTGGAGAGTCATTCGATGAGCACGCAGAAGCCGAAAGTCGGGCCGATGCCTCCGGAGCCCGCGGAGCTCGTGGCCAAGCGAGAGAAGCTGCTGGTTGAGCTGGAGGCCCAGTCCAAGACGGCCCAGGGCACCTACCTCCAGGTTGTCCGCACCATGAAGATGCTGGTGTCGTCCACCGTGCCGGGGACTCCGTTCGACGAGCGGCTCTACGGTGACGTGTCGAGCGCCCTCCAGCGCTTCATGGCCGACCCCATCTTCCCCGTGCCTCCCATGCTGGGCCTGGTGGTGACCTACCTGTCCGAGCGTCTGAACACGTACGGGATGACCATCCAGAACGCGGTGAAGGAGATGAACCCGGAGGCGCACGCGAAGCTGGCGTTCACCCCTCCTGGCGCTGTGGCTCCGGCCGCTCCTCCCCCGCCCCCGCGGCTCCCGCGCGCCCCGCAGGGCCGGGCGGCGCCAAGGATGGCTTCGAGAGCAGCTCCTCCAAGCGCTCGCTGTCGCTGGGCCCCGATGAGGCCCCGCCGACGTCCGCCGACCCCAAGAAGGAAGCCCAGCAGCTCGAGTCCTTCAAGGCGTGGATGAAGAACCCCAGCCTCGGAAAGCTGAAGGGTTAGGGCTGTTTCCGGGGGAGGTAGGGGGTTCGGGAATCGGCCGGAAATGATCCCGGAAATTACCCAGGAAACTTCGAACCCCCATCCCCGATAATCTTTTTGTAGCCGCCGCTGCACTTCGCCTCGCAGCACAAACGAATAAATCACAGGAGAACGACCATGAGCATCTCTGCGAACTTCAACGCCGCCGCCAACAGCATCACGCAGGGTTCCGCTTCGTCCAACGCGATGATCAACGCGGCTCCCCCGGATCAGCAGCCGTTCCTCCGCGCGCAGGAGCAGATGCAGCGTGAGGCCCGCCTGACCGACCTGGTCTCCACGCTGATGAAGAAGCTGGACGAGATGCAGTCCAAGATCACGGGCAACATCCGCTAATCGCCCGCTTCTCCGCAGCACCCTGGCCTCGCATCAGCTCCTGGAGCTGCTGCGGGGCCGGTTCATTTCCGGGGCTCGCTGTACAGCCCGTGCCATCTGTCGGAAACTTTTCCACGCCGCACGGCGAGAATTTCTTCAACTCGTATTCTGGGAGAGACCCATGGTTGCTCCGCTCAAAGGCGGCCCCCGTTCCACGCCGCAGACGACGTCCGCGCCGGCCAACACCTCCACGCAGCCCACCGCGGATGTCGCGGCGCAGCGCGCGGCGCAGAAGTCCATCATGGACGGCGTGAAGAACAAGCCGGAGAACAAGCTGACGGCGGAGGACCGCAAGGCCTACGCAACGGCGCTGGTGAAGGACAAGCTGCTCGAGAACCAGGGGTTCCTCGGGTTCTTCTCCAAGTCGACGAACGAGGGTCTCGCGAAGAAGCTGGAAGGGGATGTCGCCACCTTCCTGCAGCAGAACCCCAACGCGTCGCTGAAGGACATCGACGCGCACGTCGCGGGCCGCGTCAAGTCCCAGATGTTCAGCGCGGTGGTGGGCCAGAAGGGCGTCGACATGGCCATCGCCAACATGCAGAAGCGGCTGCAAGAGATCCGGGACAACTTCGAGAAGTAGTGCGGAAGTCAGGACGTTGCTGACTGGTGGCCTTGATGGAGGCGGGCTAGAGTCCGGGCCGCCTCCGTTACTGCCCGGGGAATGAGTCCACATGACGACGACCCAAGCCAAGGCGCCGGTCTCCGACAATGATGGGAAGCCGCTGTCTGGTCCGGAGCTGTTGGAACGGGCCACGCAAGGCTTCGACCTGTTTCAAGACGGCCGCTTCCAGGAGTCGCTGGCCATCTTCGAGCAACTGGCCTCCATGGATGCGTCCGAGGCGTACTTCCAGACGGCGCTCGGTGCGTGCCATCTGGCGCTCGAGAACCTGGACCAGGCGGAGGCCCACTTCAATCGGGCCATCGAGCTGGACCCCTCGGACCTGACGCCGTTCGTCAACCGGGGAGAGGTCCACCTGCGCCAGGGCAAGGTGATGGAGGCCGCACGGGACTTCAACCACGCGGTGTCCCTGGACCCCGAGGGGAAGGACCCGTTGAGCGCGCGGGCGAGGATGCTCGCCGCCGCGGCCCTGGAGAGCGTGGAGGAGGCCCAGGGGGCTTCCGAGCACGACTCCGGCTCCCTCAAGCGTTAGTGCTCGCCCGTCTCCCGTGACGGGCAGACCGACCCGGCTTGTGAGGCCCCTCTTGGGTCCGGAGCCGGGCGCGGACTAGGATGGGTCCCCGCTGATGTCCGCCTCCAATCCGAACAGCTTCCTCTCCAAGTACTCCGACATCGTCCTGGCGATCGTGGTGGTGGCCATCGTCGGGATGATGATCGTCCCGCTGCCCACACTGCTGCTGGACGTGCTGCTGACGCTGAACATCAGCATCTCGGTGGTGTTGCTCCTGGTGTCGCTCTACGTGCCAGCGGCGCTGCACCTGTCGACGTTCCCGACAGTGCTGCTCATCACCACGATGTTCCGGTTGTCGCTGACCATCTCCACCACGCGACTCATCCTGCTGACGGGTGACCCGGGTGAGGTCGTCATCGCGTTCGGCAACTTCGTGGTGCAGGGCAACTTCGTCGTCGGCGCCATCCTGTTCATCATCCTGGTCATCGTGAACTTCATCGTCATCTCCAAGGGCTCGGAGCGTGTCGCGGAAGTGGCCGCGCGCTTCACCCTGGACGCGATGCCCGGCAAGCAGATGTCCATCGACGCGGATCTCCGCGCCGGCACCATTGATCAGGACCAGGGCAAGAGGCGCCGCCGCGACCTGGAGCGTGAGAGCCAGCTCTTCGGCGCCATGGACGGCGCCATGAAGTTCGTGAAGGGCGACGCCATCGCCAGCATCATCATCACCGTCGTGAACATCGTCGGTGGCCTCATCATCGGCGTGACGCAGAAGGGCATGTCCGCGGGAGACGCGGCGCAGAAGTACACGCTGCTCACCATCGGTGACGGTCTGGTCGGCATGATCCCCGCCATCCTCGTCTCCACCTGCGCCGGTATCATCGTGACGCGCGTCGCGGGCGAGGAGGAGGGGGCGCACCTGGGCAAGGACGTCGGCACCCAGCTCACCGCCTACCCGAAGGCCATCGCCATCGCGGCGGGCATGCTCATCGTCCTCGGCCTGGTGCCGGGTCTGCCGAAGATTCCCTTCTTCCTCCTGGGCGCGGGCGCCGGCTTCGGCGCGTGGAGCATGCTCAAGAAGAAGAAGGACGAGCAGCTGGTGGAAGAGGCGGGCCCCTCCATGATCACGGACCTGGGCACGCCCCTGTCGTCGGAGCCGGCGCCCAAGGAGCCCATCAATCCGGACTCCGAGCTCTTCATCCCCGTCGTCACGCCCATCGTCCTGGAGGTCTCCGACGCGCTGGTGCCCTACGTGGACTCGCGCCAGGACAACGGGAAGTTCCTCTTCGAGCTCATCCCCTTCATGCGCGACGGCCTCTTCGTCGAGCTGGGTGTGCGCTTCCCGGGTGTGCGCGCGCGCGGCAACGCGTCCCTGCCGCCGGGCTCGTACCAGATTCAAATCAACGAGGTCCCCGTCGTCACCGGCCAGGCCACGCTGGGCCACGTGCTCGTCAACGACACGGTGGAGCGCCTGCGGTTGATGAACATCCAGGGCTTCGAGGCCATCAACCCCGCGACGCGTCAGCCCGCCGCGTGGGTGCCCGAGCAGCACCGTGAGACGCTGGAGGCCGCGGGCCTCACGACGTGGGATGTCCCGGGCTACATCATCCTGCACGTGGCCGCGGTGCTGCGGCGCAACGCGCGTGAGTTCGTCGGCGTCCAGGAGACGCAGACGATGCTGGAGCAGCTGGAGAAGGCCTTCCCCGCCATCGTCAAGGAAGTCATCCCCAAGGTGGTCAACGTCCTGAAGCTCACGGACATCCTCCAGCGGCTCGTGGAGGAGGAGATCTCCATCCGAGACCTGCGCGGCATCCTCCAGGCCCTGGCCGAGTACGGTCAGGTGGAGGCCGACAACGTGATGCTCACCGAGCATGTGCGTGCCTCGCAGCGCCGGTACATCTCCCACAAGTACGCGCGGGGCAGCGGCACGCTCGTCGTGTACCTGCTGGACCCGAACATCGAGGAGGCCATCCGAGGCTCCATCAAGCGCACCTCGGCGGGAGCGCACCTGGCGCTGGAGCCGGAGCTGGCCCAGGAAATCGTCCAGGCCGTCCGCACCGAGTGTGGCCACCTGCCGCCCAGCGCGCAGCGCCCCGTCATCCTCACCGCCATGGATATCCGGCGCTACGTGCGCAAGCTGCTGGAGTACGAGTTCAACCCCTCGTTCTCCGTGCTCAGCTACCAGGAGCTGTCGCCCGAGCTGAACATCCAGCCGGTGGCGCGTATCTCCACCCGGTAGCAACAGGGCAGGGGTTGAGCCCCTCCCGAGGGGCTCCTCGTCCCGCGCGTGGCTCCGAAGGGGAGTCGCCGCGGGACGTCGTGTTTCAGGGCACACGCTTCCGGCGAGGGCTCGCGAGAGCCTCGGGGTGGGTTCTCGCTGAGAGGGGACTCAGGGGCTCAGGCGCCAGCGACCACGGCGATGAGCAGCACCAGGAACACCAATCCGACCACGCCCATGACGACGAGCGGGACAAGCTTCTGCTTGTCCTTGAGCATGGCCATGGCCCCGCTCGGCGCGGATTCGTCCGGGAGGGAGGTCTCCGCGGAGGGCTGCACCGGCTCCTCGGAGGAGGACGAGTCGGGCTCCTCGGAGGCGGAGGACTCGGAAGAGGTCTCCGCGGGAGCGGGCTCTGGCTCGGGAGGAGCGGGCTCCGGCTCGGGTTCCGGCTCCGGCTCGGGCTTGGCTTCCTTGCGGACCGGGGCAGGGCGCGGAGGTGAAGGCGGAGGGCTCTTCTTGATTTCAGGGGCGAGCTGGACGGGCTCCTCGGCCGGCTCCGCGGGGTCGACGTAGAGGAAGCGGGTGCCGCCCACCTCCACCTCGTCGTTGTCCTTGAGCGCCTTGCGGTTCACCCGCTTCTTGTTGACCTTGATGCCGTTGCGGCTGCCCAGGTCCTCCACGTGGGTTCCGGACCAGTCGCGGCGAATCTTGGCGTGCTTGCGGGAGGTGAGGTCGTCCTTGATGACGAGGTCGGCTTCCTTCTCGTCGCGGCCGATGACGATTTCCTGCGCGTCCCCAATCTCGATGCGCTCGCCCTCGCGAGGGCCGTTCATGATGCGGAGGTAGCGCTCCTCCGTGCCGGACAGCCCGCGCATGACGTCCTTCAGGTTGCCGCGGGCAATGAAGGACGTCTTCTCCGAGGTGCCGTCGCCGTTGAGCTCCAGCACCCGGTCGAACCGCACGTCGTACTGCGCAATGGCGATGACGTCACCGTTGCGCAGGGCGCGCTTCTCACCCTTGGGAAGGGCCTTCCCGTTGAGCTGGGTGCCATAGGCGCTCCCCAGGTCCTCGAGGAAGAAGTTGTGGCCTTCCTGGCAGATGCGCGCGTGGTTGCGCGACACGGCCTGCTGGGCCAACACGACCTGACAGGTCTTGTCCCGGCCCAGGGTGATGACCGCATCGTCGAGGACGATCTCGGTGCCCTGGGCACCGGCCTCGCTGCGCTGTGTGACGGTGAGGCGGACGCTCATCGAGGGAACAGTGGAGACAGGGGACCACGGGACATCAGAACGTCGCGTTGCTCATGTACTTCTCGCACGACTGATACTCGGTGGGGAACTCTTCCGAGGTCGCATACTTCAAGAAGTTCTTGCAGGCCACCCCCGCGTGCTCGTGTTTGTTGGCCTCCTGGTAGAGTTCGAAGAGGCCGTAGTGGCAGGGGGCGAACTTGCCGTCGAGCTTCACGCACTTCCGATAAGTGGCCTCCTCCTCCGCCAGAAGCCCTTTCTCGCGGAACTGGCGGGCCAGCATGAAGAGGGCCGGGGCGGAGTTCTCCGCCTGCTGGGTGTCCTTGATCTCCTTGAAGGCCTTGTCGGTGAGGACCGCCTTGCGCTGGGCCAGGGCCAGGTTGTTGGTGCAACTGGTCGCCTTGGGGTTGATCTGCAGGCAGTTGCCGAAGGCCTCGCGGGCGTCGGCGAACCGGCCCAGCTCCATCAGCGTGGTGCCGTAGTCATGCCAGGCATCGGCGAAGTTCGGGTTGAGGGCGGTGGCCTGGGCCATGTGCTCGGCGGCGTCTTCGTACTGCTCCTCCCCGTAGGCGATGATGCCCAGGGTGTGATGGGCCTCCGCCAGGTTGGGGTTGACGGCGAGGATGGTGCGCAGCTCCTTCTTGGCCTCCTCGTACTTGCCCATCTTCATCAGGGTGTACGCGAGGTTGTTGCGCGTATCGATGTTGTCCGGGTTCACCTTCAGGGCGCGCCGGAAGTTGTCGTGTGCCTTCCCGTAGGCGCCTTCTTCGTTATAGAGGCTGCCCAGGTTCTGGTAGGCCTGCAGGTGCTCCTGGTTGAAGCGCAGGGCCTTGATGAAGTGCTTCTTGGCGTCTTCCTTGCGGCCCGCGTACATGGCGATGAGGCCCTTGTTGGCCCACAAGTCCGCGTACTGAGGGGAGAACTCCAGGCCCAGGTCGCAATAGACATCCGCGCGGACCAGGTCCTGGTTGGCGATTTCCTGGACGCACAGCTCATTGTTGATGAGCGCGCGCTCATGGGGCGGCGGGGTGGTCAGGCAGGCGGCGAGCGGAAGCACGCACACCCAGGAAAGCGCGGAGGCAAGACGAGCAAGACGCATGGCCAGTCGAGTGTAGGAGAGCGCCCCCTCTCGTGCAACGGCTGGGCGGGGCCTCAATCCGGGCTGATTTCCAAGGGTTGCACCGGTTAGAGTGGGTGCCCATGCGTACCCTGCTCTGCACCCTCACGTTCGCCCTGGCTTTGCTCGGGGCGGCTCCGGCTCATGCCCAGTTCGCCAATCGCAGCCTCGGATTGTCGCTGGGTTACATGGACTTCAACAACACCAATGGGTTGGACAACGCGTTCTTCGTGGGCATCGATGCCAGCCTCTACATCGAGAACGGCTTCGAGGTGGTGTCCTACTCGAAGATTGCCTTCCCACGCGACAACACGAGCAACGACAAGAAGCGCGTCGTCGGCCTGGCCCCGTCGCTGGGCCTGCGCTACCTGCTGATGGAAGAGTCCATCCGGCCCTATGTCGGCGCGGACCTCAGCTACCTCATCGTGTTCAAGGCCGCGACGAGCAACTTCGTGGGCATCGGTCCCAACGCGGGCCTGGACTTCTTCCTGTCCGACTCCGTGAGCGCGGGCCTGCGGGCGCAGTACAACATCTACATCGCGCTGAACGAGAAGACGCAGAACTCCATCACCGTGTCGGCGGGAATGGCGGCCTACTTCTAGGCGGCACTCACCCCAGGGCCTGGGCGCGCGGTGGCCGGGTGCCGCGCGCGGCCTTGGGGGGCAGCAGGGCCGCGGCGACCAGCAGGGTCCACTTCTCATCGGAGAGGTGCGCCGGCTTCTCCATGGCCAGGGCGTCCTGGAGCCGGGTGCCCAGCGCGGCGAACAGGCGCAGGCGTGCGTCCATCCGCAGCTCCTCGCGGCGCAGGGCGGCGGTGAGCACCACCTCTCGCTCCTCCGTCGACAGCCGCTTCACGCGCGAGACGAAGAGCGGATCCGCGAGCAGTCCTTCCTCGCCCGTGGCGCTGAGGGCGGACGGCACCTTCAGCTTCCGCTCTCGCACGACGATGGTGCCGGCCAGCATGTCTCCCAGCCGCTGCTGCGAGCCGGAGGCCATGGCCGCCACCCCGCCCACCAGGTAGAGGAACGGCAGCCGGTCCACGGGACGCACCAGGTTGCGCAGGGCGGCGTGGTAGAAGCCGATGCGCACGCCGCTCTCCTGGATGACACGCAGGGAGAGCAGCCGCTTGCCCACCGTCTGGCCGCTCCAGGCGGTCTCCAGGGCGATGCCGTAGCCCCAATCCACCAGGAAGTAGACGACGATGCCCAGGGCGCTGGCGATTCCCGGGAAGGCCATCATGGTGAGGCTGAGCCCCAGCAGGGCCATCATGCTGAGGGCCAGGACGATGGCCGAGTCCACCAGCCAGGCGAGGAACCGGGAGTACAGGCCCGCGAGGGTGAAGCGGAACTCCACGTACTCGGGGGTGAGCACCGTGTGGGTGCCGTCCAGCAGTGTTTCGGGGGCCATCGTCACCGGCGCAGTGTAGCCGCGTCTGGCAGCGGACGGGGGCTTGGTGGGGATGGGCGGGAGGCACCCCCTGTTCGCTTCGGGCTGAACACCTGCTGGGAGGCGGTGGTGGAAGGGGGGCGGTCCCAGGGGCGACTGTGGTATTCATGGCTATCGGGGTGGTGGGGTAGCCACTCCGTCCCTCGCGCACCGTGTCCCCCTCCGACTCCTCATCCTGGAACCGCCGACTGTGGCCGGCGGCTGCCTTTCAGTTCGCGCTCATCGCGGGTGTGACGCAACTGAAGTCGGCGGCCAACGCGCTGGTGCTGTCGCGCTTCGAGTCGCAGGCGATGCCCTACCTGTACCTCCTGGGGGCGCTCATCACCGCGGCGCTCACGTTGTTGCCGCGCTCCAAGCCGAACTCTCCGCTGGAGTCGCCGGGAGTGCTGACGGGTGTGGGCGGAGTGCTCACGCTGGGATTCGCGTTGGCGTTGTCGGCGGGCTACCGCACGCCGGCGCTGGGCCTGTACCTGTTCGTCGACACGTTCTCCACGTTCGTGTCCTTCCGGTTCTGGGCGCGGATGTCCGCGGCCTTCGATGCGCGGGAGGCTCGCAAGGCCTTCACGGCCCTCAATGGCTTCGCCATGGGCGGAGGCATGGTGGGCGGGTTGCTCGTGCAGCGGTTGGCCGAGCGGCTCGGGACTCCCGCCATGGTGGTCAGCGGCGCGCTGGGGTTGCTGGCCGCGGGGGCCATCTTCCACCACCTGTACCGAGGCGAGCCGCCCCCTTCCGCGCCCCAGGGCCGCTCCGCGCCGGCGTCGTTCATGGCGTTCAGCTACCTGGCGACGAGCCCCTACGCGCAGGTGCTCGCGGCGCTGGGAATCTCCTTCGCGGTGCTGTCGGCGTTCGTGGACTACCTGTTCCGCCTGCGCCTGGAAGGCACGATGAGCGAGGACGCGATGGCCGCGCTCTTCGGCTCGCTGCAGCTCTACATCGGCCTGTTCTGCGTGGCGTTCCAGCTGTTGCTGACCCAGCGGTTGCTCAAGCGGCTGGGGCTGCTGGGCTACGTGGCGCTGGTGCCCCTGGTCATCGTGCCGTTGGCGGCCGCATCGCTCATCACTCCCAGCCTGTGGCCCTTGCACCTGCTGCGGTTGCTCGAGACCGCGGTGAACTACTCCATCCTTCCGGTGGGCATCCAGCTGCTCTACGCGGCGGTGCCGGACGGGCAGCGCGAGGGCCTTCGCGCCGCGGTGGACGGACTGCTCCGCAAGGGCGGCGTGGTGGTGGCGGGTCTGCTGCTCATCGGCGCCGGGCGCGCGGCCACGGGCGAGACGATGGCGCTGGCGGTGGTGGGCATGTGCGCGGCGCTGGTGGGGCTGCTCGTGCGGCTCAAGCCCGCCTACGTGGCGGCGCTGGGCGAGCAGGTGGGCGCGCACGAAGAAGAGGCGGTGGCCCTGGAGGGCGAGGAGGATCAACGCCTGCTGGCCGAGGCCTTGTCCGCGCCCGTTCCGGACCGGGTGCTGCGCGCGGTGGACTTGATGGAGCAGGCCCAGGTGTCGCTGCGGCCGCACCTGCCCGCGCTGCTGCGCCACCCGCATGAGCGTGTGCTGGAGCGCGGGGTCGCGCTGGCGCTGGAGCTGGACGCGCGGGAGCTGGCGCCGGTGCTGGAGCGGCTGGTGGAGGAAGGGCCTCGGCGTCCTCGGGACCAGGCGGTCTGGGCGCTGGCGCGACTGTCGCCGGAGCGGGCCGAGCGTCTCCTGCCGGCGCTCCTCAATCATCCGGACATCGGGCTTCGGTGCGCGGCCATCGGCGCGCTGGTGAAGTCGACGGGCAGCGCGGTGGCGCTGGCCTCGCTCGAGGAGTTGCTCGCGCGCGGGGAAGGTGCCCCCGTGATGGAGCGGCGTGAGGTGGCGAAGCTCCTGGGGCGGCTCCAGGATTCGCGCTTCACGGGGCCGTTGGCTCGCTATCTCGAGGACAGTGACGGAACCGTGCGGCGCGTGGCGCTGGCCGCGGTGGGGGAGGGTGGTTACGTGGAGCTGGCTCCGCGTCTGCTGCCGTTCCTCACCTGGCGCGAGGAGCGCAAGACGACGCGCGAGGCCCTGGTGGCGCTGGGCGACGCGGTGACGCCGCTGGTGGAGGAGCAGCTCAACAACCGGCGGGCTCCGCTGGCGATGCGGCTGCAGCTGCCTCGGGTGCTGCGAGGGATTGGGACTCCGGCGGCGCTGGATGCGCTGCTGTTCTCGAATGTGCGGGATGATGCGTCGCTGCACTTCCGCATCGGTGCCCAGCTCTCACGGCTTCGCGATGAGCACCCCGAGCATCCCGTGGACGTGGACCGTGTGCGGGATGCGTTGATCCGCCGACGGGACGTCTATCGCTCGTTGGTGGGGGCGTATCGCGACGTCCGGGCGGCGCTGGGGGATGGCTCGCTGCTCACTCGCGCGGTGGGCGACCGGTTGGACCAGGCGCTCGAGCTGTCGTTCTTCCTGCTGGGGTTGCTGGACTCGTCGCAGCGCATGCGCGGCATCCACTACAACCTGGTGGGACAGGATGCGCGGCGGCGCGCGTTGGCGCTGGAGTTGTTGGACAACCTGCTCTCGGAAGAGGACCGGGAGTTGGTGATGGAGCAGGTGGAGGCGCATCACCGGGAGCTGCCGCTGGGAGCCTCGGGGCGGCTGTGGCGCAGGTTGGCGGCGCTGGTGCAGAGCGAGGACGTGGTGCTGCGCGCGTGTGCTCGCCAGGTTGCTCGGGTGAACGGGCTGGATGTGCTCCCGCAGGAGGGTGAGTTGAGCGACCGCATTGTCCAACGGATGTTCGCCTTGGAGGGCGTGAGCGTCTTCTCCCAGAGCGACGTGGATGACATCGCGGCCATCGCCGCGGTGGCGCGCGAGGGCTTCTTCCGGGCGGGTGAGCGCATCTACGCCCAGGGCGACCCGGGTGACGCGCTCTACGTCATCGTCGATGGTGCCATCGATGCGTTCCACGATGGCGAGCACGTGCTGCGCTTCCAGGGCAAGCAGGCCTTTGGCGAGGTGAGCCTGCTCGATGGGGCGCCGCGTCCCACGGACATGGTGGCCGCGGTGGATACGCGCGTGCTCATCATCGACCGGCGCGACTTCCTGGACCTCCTGGCCGACAGACCCGAGTTGCTCACGGGCTTCTTCCGCGCGGTGAGCCTCCAGCTCCAGGCTCTCATCGCGCTGCCGGACTCACGAGAGACGGGCGAGCGGCTGGAGATGACCGCGCCGCAGCCTCCCGTCGCGCCTCCGCTCCCCACCGGGCCGGTTCCGGATGCACCCGAGCCGACGACGTCGCAGCGGCGCACGCGCGGCGGAGACGCCTGAGCGGGGCGCGGTGCTGTGGGCATGTGAGCCTGGTGGCTTCGGGCTCCATCGCAATCCGAGGCAGCGGTGATGCCTGGGCCGCGCGTCTCTTGGCGGGCGCGTGAGCCTTCTTCGTCTCGGCTCCTCGCGGGTTGCTGGGGATGTCCACATGGTGGTGATGCACGTGCGGCACGGCCCTTCGCGAGCAGGCGCGCCAACTCCCCTCGGGCTCACTCGCTGATGAGGTTGCGCTGCACGGGCGGCGGTGATGCTCGAGCGGCACGGCCCTTCGCGAGCAGGCGCGCCAACTCTCCTCGGTATCACTCGCTGATGAGGTTGCGCTGCACGAGCGGCGGTGATGCTCGAGCGGCACAGCCCTTCGCGAGCAGGCGCGCCAACTCCCCTCGGGCTCACTCGCTGACGAGGTTGCGCTGCACGAGCGGCGGTGATGCTCGCGCCGCTCGTGCCTTCTCGTGTTGATGTCCCAGCGGCGCTCTACTGCTAGTCGCTCACGGGTGTATTGACGGCGGGCCGCGACTCACTGACCGCATCAGGTCGCGGTGGCCCGAACTTCATCCGCTCTTCGCGGAGGATGTGCGCGGACGCGACGGGGATGAGCGGCCGCATGAAGAAGCGCAGCGGCGCGAACGAGCCGATGAAGCGCGCGAGCGCGAGCCCCGCGTAGGCCCACGGATGCCGCTCCACGGTCGCCACCGGCTCGAAGACCTCCTTCGTGCGCTGGTTCCACATCTCCCCATAGCGCTTGAACATCCCCCACCTGAAACCGGGCACTCGGGTCGTCAGCCAGGTCCACGCCCGCAGGAACCACGGTGGGCGCTGCCCCTCCCGCGCATCCCAGGCCTGTCCACTCTTGGCCGCCGTGAACACGAGCAGCCACCACATACCCCACAGCGAGGTGATGGCGGTGAACGCCTCACTGCCCATCCCGACCCATCGGAAGGGCAGCGCCAACAACAGGGCCGCCGGCACGCCCGCCGCGAAGAGGAACATCGCGCGCACCCGCCGCCGCACCTTCTTGCGCATCCACGGCACATTCACCCGGACGCGAGGCTGGATGGCCTCGTCATCGGGGTCGACTCGCGTGAGCAGGGCGGCTTCTCGCGCGATGGCGTCATGGTAGTCGCGCGAGAGCGCGATGATGACCCACTGCGCAATCTGCAGCGCGCCCAGCAGCGCGACCCAGAACGAGATGGCTGTCAGCGAGAAGCCCTTGTACGTCAGCTCCCCCGTCTCCTCCTCCTTCTCCTTGCCGCGACGCTTCTTCTTCGGAGACGGAGGCTCCGGCGCCCGCTCCACCTTCATGGTGCCGTCGTCCTGCTTCGTCACCGTGACCTTGCCAGCGCCACTGTTCGCGGTGGCCGTGGCCACCAACGCGGCGATGGCCGTCGGAAGAGAGGGGCCCCCATCCACGCCTTCTGCCGCGGCCTCGACGTCGCGCAGCCGCCGCTCGAACTCCCGGTCCCTGGCGGCCTCGACCGCCGGTTCCTGAGCCGCTGGCTCCTGGGCCGCTGGCGCCTCCAGCACCGGCTCCTGGATGCCCACCTCACGAAGTGCTTCCTGCACCTCGGCCGCGATGTCCTCCTCGGAGACCGGGCTCTCCACCGCGCTGGCCGCCTTCTTCGCCGAGCCCATGCACGACAGGGCCAACGCCAGCGCCGCGACCGTCTGAAGGATGCCGACTCGCACGTACCGCCGCCGCGCCGTCGGGTCGGCGAGCAACACCCGGGCGATGTGAATCGGCAGGCTCAGGCCATGGAAGAACTGGCGCACTCGGCCTGGGGGGCCTCGCGTGGAACCATGCTCTTGATAATGTGAGGCACCCTTTTGCAGTTCTTCCCAGAAATGCAGGGCAGACATCCGACCGAGGGACTGCGGCTCGCTCGCGGCGTCTGGTGGGTGCTCGCCTCGGGGTGAGGGTAGGCCCTTAGGGGCCAAGTCATCCGGCACGGCAGCTACAATACCACGTCTCGAGTTGTGCTAAACGGCGCAACTGTGAACCCGACCTCCTTCTATCGCTTCCGTCCCTCCCGCCAGTCCCGCCTTTCGGGCGTGCTGGTCCTCGCGCTCGGCGCTTTGGCAGGCTGCGAGAAGAGCAGTCCTCCCCCCGCGGCCCCTGCTTCGGAGCAGCCCCCCGCCGCGCCCGCGAAGCCCGCGGTGCCGAGCGAAGTGACGTTGTTGGTCACTGGTGGAACGTTCGGTCAGCTCCTGCCCTCTGATGAAGGCAAGGGCGGCGCCGCCCAGCTGCTGGGCCAGTGGGTGAACACCGAGAAGCACTGCCCCGGTCCGGTGAAGGACGGCCAGCCGACCTGCGCCGACTCCGGGACCCTCGCGCTGGCGACGGGCGACCACGGCAACGGCCCCGCGCTGTCGTCCTTCTTCCTGGGCGCGCCCACCGCCGAGGTCATGGGCCGCATGGGCTATGCCGCCTCCGCCATGGGCAACCATGAGCTGGCGTTCGGCAAGGAGGCCTTCCTCAGCAACCGCACGACGGGCGGCTTCCCGTACCTCGCCGCCAACCTGCGCGTGAAGGACCCCGCCACCGCGGGCGACCTGTCCCTCCCCGCGTTCCAGGTGTTCGAGCGCCGCGGCCTGAAGATTGGCGTGGTGGGCCTCGCCGCGGAGAAGACGGTGCGCACGGCGATGGCCGGCCGCGCCGACGGTCTCGAGGTCACCGGCTATGAGGATGCGCTCTCCAGCGCCATCCCCGAGGCCCGCAAGGCCGGCGCCGACGCGGTGGTCGTGGTCGCCGACACGTGCGTCACGGAGCTGCAGCCCGTCGTGGCCAAGCACCCCGAGTGGAAGCTCACGCTCGTGGCGGGCGGCCGCTGCCCGCAGCAGGTCTACGCCAAGGAGAACGGCGTCATCTTCGCCTCGCTGGACCGCGGCTTCTCCAAGTACCTGCGCACGCAGCTCACGTTCGACGCGTCCAAGCCCGCGGGTGAGAAGGTCACCGGCGCCGAGGGCAAGTTCGTCGACGTCGCGGGCGGCACGCCCGACGCCGAGACGGCGCAGCTGATCGCCAAGTGGAAGGCGCAGCTGGACGAGGCGCTGGGCCAGCAGATCGGCTTCACCAAGTCGGGCATCCCCCAGGCCTCGCCGCTGATGGCGAAGTGGGTCGTGGGCGCGGTGCGCAACTCGCTCGGCACGGACGCGGCCATCCTCAACCAGGGTGGCATCCGCGGCGACCTGCCGGCGGGCCCGGTGACTCGCGGCAGCGTCTACTCGGTGATGCCGTTCGAGAACTCGCTGCTCGTCGTGAAGCTCAAGGGTGAGGACCTCGCCAAGCAGCTGGCCAACCCCAAGGCGCTCTTCGCGGGCTTCACGGCCGCCGGGAAGGGCAAGTTCAAGGACGCCAAGGGCAAGGCGCTGGACCCGGCGAAGGAGTACTCGGTCGCCACGGTGGAGTACCTGTACTTCGGCGGTGACGGCTTCGAGTTCGAGAAGGTCGCTCCCGAGCCCACCGAGACGGGCATGGCGTGGCAGACGCCGGTGGTGGACTGGACCAAGCAGCTCGAGACCACCGAGAAGAAGCCGCTGGAGAAGCAGCTGAAGTAACCCACGCCCTCCGCGTGGCACCGAGGCGCCGGCCAGCCCCCTTCCCGGGCTCGCCGGCGCTTCGTCGTTTCAGGTGACTACTCGCCTCCGCCGGGTGCGCCCGCGGTGCCCGTCGAGGCGCCGCAGACCGCCTCGTAGCGCGCGAGCGTGTCATTCATCGTCTGGCGCAGCCGCTCCGGCGTGCCCTCGTACAGCATCTCCACGGCGAGCTGCTGGGTGGTCAGGGCGTCCTGGCACCGGCCGAGCTGGAAGAGGATGGTGGAGTACGTGTCGAGCACGCCCGCGTTGCCCGGCGCCAGCGCGAGCGCCCGCTGCGCCGCCGCCAGTCCCTTCTCGGGCTGCGCCGTGCGCGCGTAGTAGCGGGCCAGTCCATTCTGCGCGCCCACGTGGTCGGGGATGAGCTCCACGGCGCGCAGGCGCGCGGCTTCCTGCGCCTCGGTGGCATCCCCCGCGAAGTCCAGGGCCTGCGCGAGTGCGTTCCACGCAAGGCCACTCTCGGGGCTCCTCGCCACCAGGGCCTGCGCCGCTTGGAGTTGTTGGGCCGGGTCTCCCAGGGAGCGGATGCGCAGGAGCGCCACGGTGAGGTTGCCCGGGTCCTCCTTGAGCGCCTGCGCCATCTCCCACTCGGCCTTCTCCATCCGCACCTCGGCGGGCGCGGGGCCCGGGGTCATGAGGATGAGCTGGGTTCGCACCCCATGCACCTCCGCGGGCTCCAAGGGGCGGGTGCGGAAGTCGCTCGGCACGGGCATGAGCGGCGCGGTGACGACGGGGTAGCGCGCGTTCCTGCCGCCGAACGCGTAGGCGTGAATCTTCCCGGCCAGGTCCGTCGCGCCTCGGAACGACACCTCCCAGGCCCTCCTCGGCTCCTCGCCGCGCATGAGGCGGTGCTGGAAGCGCCCGAAGCGTTCGGAGTGCTGGCTGATGACGAAGTGCACCCACAGCCACGCGGAGGCGTAGTACTGGCGGGACTCCGCGCTGCTCATCTGCTGGCGGTCATCCCAGTCCCACAGCTCCTCCAGCGAGCGCCAGCCATTGCGCTGCACGGAGTCCAGGAAGGGCCAGTGGAGCGCGCCGAGCACCACCTCGCGCCGCTCGGGCTTGAGGGTGATGGTCTCCAGATACGAGGCCAGTCCTTCCGACAGCCAGCGCGGCTGGCGCACCATGGCGAACTGCGAGAGGTAGTGCGTCAGCTCGTGGGCCTGCGTGGACTTGTCCACCGCCTCCCGGCTGAGCGCGTAGCTGTTGCCCGCCATCACCAGCAGCGGGCCGTCGGACGTGGTGGCGGAGAAGCCCTCGATGCGGACATTGGTGAACTCGGACAGCTCCTCGCGGTTGCGCAGGATGATGACGTCCACCGTGCCCGGCGGGTCGAAGCCTCCGCCCCAGGCCTGGAGCAGGCCCTGGCGCAGCATCTCCAGCTCGCCAGCGGCGCTCTCGGCGGACTCCACGTCCAGGTCGGTCCGGATGGTGAAGTGCGGGCTGCGGACTTCCACCCAGGTGCCACCGCCCTCCATGGGACAGAGCGCTCGCATGGAGGTGCACCCCGACAGCAAGGCCAAGACCCATCCCAGGAACACCCACCGACACGTCATTTCCGTGTTTTCCCATAACTGTCGGCCGTAGGGCAGGGTGGGGGTGTGGCCCTCCTGGGCTAGAGTGTCGACATGGAGATGGCGGAGTTCATCGAGGCGCGGCGACCCCACTGGGAGAAGCTCCAGAAGCTGCTGGACCAGTCCGAGGTCCAGGGCTTGCGCGGGCTGAGCCTCGACGACGCCCGGGCGTTGGGGAAGCTGTACCGCTCCGTGTCGAGTGACTTGCTGTGGGTCCGCGCGCGCAGTGGCTCCGCGGACGTGAGCGCGTACCTGAATGACCTGGTGGGCCGCGCCTATGCGCTCACCTATCCAGGACGTCGCCCGAGGATGGCGGACGTGTGGAGCTTCGTGTCGCGAGGCTTCCCCGCCCTCTTCCGCCGCGAGTGGCGCATGTACGTGGCGGCGCTGCTGCTCCTCCTGGCGGGCGCGGGCTTTGGCTACCTGGGCATGCTGGTGGACCCGGACGCCGCCCCCTACCTGGTGCCGGCGGAGCACCTGGACCTGGACCCGACGAGGCGCGCGGCCGAGGAGGCGGTGGACCAGGACATGACGGTGTCCCAGCAGGCCCAGTTCTCGTCCTTCCTCTTCACGCACAACATCCAGGTGGCCTTCCTGGCCTTCGCGTTGGGCGCGACGATGGGGCTGGGCACCGCGGTGATGCTCTTCGTCAACGGCCTGTTCCTGGGGGCGCTGGCGCAGGTGTATGCGGCCAAGGGCCTGGCCGGTTGGTTCTGGGCCTGGATCCTCCCGCACGGCATTCCCGAAATCACGGCCATCTGCATCGCGGGCGCGGCGGGCCTGGTCATCGCCCGCGCGATGGTGGCCCCCAAGGGGCTCCAGCGGCGGCAGGCGCTGCGCGTCGAGGCGGTGACGGCGGTGAGGCTGCTGTTCGGGACGCTCGCGCTGTTCGTGCTCGCGGGCTTCATCGAGGGGACGGTGTCGCAGATCCACCCGCCCAAGCTGTCGGTGGCCTTCAAGGTGACGTTCGCGCTCGTGGTGGGCTCGGGCGTGTACTCCTACCTGCTGTCCGACTGGCTGAGGGGTGGGGCGCCGGAGGACTCGCGTCCTGTCGCCTGACGGTGTGCTACACGGGGACGCGTGTCCGAGTCGCCGCTCCTCCCTCCGCTGCCTCACGCACCCGAGGTCCTCATCGAGTGCCCGCGCTTCTCGTTCGTGAAGCGGCGCGCGGATGGCTCGGTGGACTTCGTGTCGCCCGTGCCGTGCCCCTACAACTACGGCAGCATCCCGGGCCTCATGTCGGGGGATGGAGACCCCCTCGACGCGGTGGTGCTGGGCTCGCGGCTGTCGCGAGGACAGTGTGTCCGCGTGGAGGTGGTGGCGGTGCTGGGCTTCGTCGACTCGGGGATGCCGGACCCGAAGGTGATTTGCGCCGCCCAGCCCATGAGCGGCCTCGAGCGCGCGGGACTGGAGGCCTTCTTCCGCGTCTACGCGTTCTTCAAGCGCGGCCTGCACCTGGTGCGCGGAAACTCGACGGACACGCGCTTCACCGGATGGCTGCCGGTGCCGCGCGCCGCCGAGGCTACAGTACGCCCCGCGCCTTGATGTCGAGGTAGCGATTGACGGCCGCGAGGCTCAGGTCGTCGGGCTGCACGTCGAGCATCTGCACGCCGCCCTGGCTCACCCGCGCCTTGAGCTGCTCGCGGTCCATGAGCAGCTCCGAGGCGACGGCGTGTTGGAAGGACTCCTCGGGCCCGGGCGGAGGCGTCCGCAGCAGCTTCTGGAGCGCGGTGTCCTTCACCGACAAGCAGAGCGGCACGTGGCGGCGCGCCAGGCGGTGGAGCGGGGCGACCAGGGTGGCGGCCTGCTCCTCGTCCAGGAAGTCGGTGAAGACGCACAGCAGGCTTCGCCGGTGCAGGCGGACGTTGAGCTCCTTGAAGAGGGCCAGGTAGTCCACGTACGTGAGGCTGGGCGTGGTGGAGTAGAGCGCGTCCACCATCTTCCGGTACTGGCCTCGGCCCGCTGCGGGCGGCAGGTAGGTCTTCACGCCATCGGCGAAGACGGCCAGGCCCACGCGGTCCCCATTGCGCACGGCGACGAAGGCCAGGAAGAGCGCGGCGTTCACCGCGTGGTCCAGCTTGGTGAGCCCGTCCACCTGCGCCGCCATCGAGCGCCCCGCGTCGACGCAGATGAGGATGGACTGCGAGCGCTCCGACTCCAGCACGCGCGTCACGGGCTTGCCTCGACGGGCCGTGGCCTTCCAGTCCACGTCTCGGGCGCTGTCGCCCTGGGCGTAGTCGCGCAGGCGGGCGAACTCACTGCCTCGTCCGTCGCGGCGCAGCTGGCGCAGGCCCAGGTTCACCAGGTCCAGCGTGGCTCCGGACAACAGGAGCCGGTTGGCGCCTCGCAGGTCCGGGTACACGGAGATGGCTTGCGCGGCGGGGAACTCCCGCTCGTGGAACACCAGGCCCAACGGACCTCGGACGCGCGCGTACACGGCGCCGAAGTCGAAGCGGCCTCGCTTGGACGGCGTCACGCGGTACACCCAGCGCGTCTCGCTGTCGGGTGGCAGCTCCAGGGGCGCCTCGTCCGGCTTCGCGGTGAAGGACTCGGGCACGCCGTCCTTCAGCTGCACGTGCACCGGGTGGCCACCCCGGTGCACCACGCGCAGCTCCACCTTGTTGGGCACGCCCACGTTGAGGCGCTGGGGCAGCACGCGACGGACCTCCAGCCGCGCCGAACGCGCGACGAGGAAGTCCACCAGGGCCAGCAGCAGCGCCAGCACGTCGAGGACCAGCACGGCTCCGCCCAGGCCCGGGAAGAACCCCGCGGCCATCATGGGAATCGCCAGGAGCGCGAACAGGGCCCAGAGGCGCCCGGTGGGAATCACCGGGGGACCTCGACAGCCTGCACCACCTCGCGCAGGACATCCGAGGCCGTGGCCCCGTCCAGCTCCGCGTCCGGCGACAGCAGCAGGCGGTGCTTGAGCACGGGACCCGCGAGGAAGCGCACGTCATCCGGGGTGACGAAGTCGCGCCCGCGCAGTGCCGCCAGGGCCTTGGAGGCCAGGAGCAGGTGCACGCCCGCGCGAGGCCCCGCGCCCAGGCGGATGCGGCTGGACGTGCGCGTCGCCGCCACCAGCTTGCGGATGTACGCGAGGACCGGCGTCTCCACGTTGACCTCGTTGAGCGCGGCGCGCGCGGCGAGCAGCCCGTCCTTCGTCACCGCCGCGCCCACTCCGGCGCGCGTCAGGTCTCCCGCGTCGAAGCCCCGGTGCACGGAGGCGAGAATCGCGTCCTCCTCCTCCGGCGCGGGATAGCCCACGTCAATCTTCAGGAGGAAGCGGTCCAGCTGCGCCTCGGGCAGGGGATACGTGCCCTCCGACTCCACCGGGTTCTGCGTGGCGAACACCGTGAAGAGCGGCGACAGCGGCTGGTGGCGTCCCTCCAGAGACACGCCGCGCTCCTGCATGGCCTCCAGCAGCGCGGACTGCGTCTTGGCGGGCGCGCGGTTGATTTCATCCGCGAGGAGCAGGTCCGTGAAGATGGGGCCTCGCACCAACACGAAGGCCTGCGTCTTGAGGTCGAAGATGCTGGTGCCCAGGATGTCCGCGGGCATCAGGTCCGGGGTGAACTGGATGCGCTTGAAGTCGGAGCCGATGCTTCGCGCCAGCGCCTTGGCCATCAGCGTCTTGGCCACGCCGGGCACGCCCTCCAGCAGCACGTGGCCTCCCGCGATGAGGCCGCAGAGCATCAGCTCCAGCACCTCGTCCTGGCCCACGACGGCCTTGCGCACCTCGGACAACACGCCCTCGCGAATGGCGTGGGCGGCCTTCACGGCGGAGCCGCTCGGGGCGAGAGGGGAGGCGGGGGTTGTCGCGTTCATGGTGTTCCAGGAGGGCTGCGCCGGGGCTTCCCGGCGGGGTGGATGCTCTGGCGGAGACTCGCCGCGTGGGCGGCGAGCTGCTGAAGGTCGTTGTCGCTGGTGGCCGACTCGGCGCGCGCCGTCATGTCGTCCAGGCCGCGGGCCAGGTCCTGGCGTCCGCGCTCCTCGAGGGCCTCGGAGACCACGCCGGGCGACGCGTGCGCGGGCAGTCCCGCGTGGAGGGCCAGCTCCTGCGTGAGGCCCTTGGACAGCAGCTTCGCGGCGAAGCCATGGTGCCGGCCTTCGCGGTACAGCCGCGCCATGGCGAACAGCGCGTCGGTGGCGCCCACGCGCGCGGACTCGAGGGGCGGCCGAGGCCGGCCGAAGCGCTTGAGCGCCACGGACCACAGCGCCACGCCCGCGAGGAGCTGGAGCACCGCGAAGTGCAGGCCGTAGCGGCGCGCGAAGTCCACCACCGAGCGCTCGTTGGTGAAGCCGTGGTGGAACTCGTCGAACTCGTAGGGGCCGGAGCCCAGCGCCGCCAGCGCGGAGAGCCAGAACTGCGCATTGTCCGCGCGCGCCAGCGCCACGTTCATGGCCAGCTCCGGCGCGCCCACCACCAGCACGCGGCCCTGTCCGTGGGGGATGACCGCGGCCACCATGCGGCCCAGCCGCTCATCCTCCAGCACCGGAACCGCCGTCCCGGGCAGCTCCAGATACGCCTGCACCTTCACCTCCACGCGCTCCACGCCCAGCGTGTACGGCGTGGAGAGGGGAGGCACCAGCGTGCGCATGGGCAGCGTCGTGTCCGCCTTGGTGAGCTTCACCCCCAGGGCATCCAGCAGCGGATTCTCCCGAGAGCCCCAGGGCACGTAGACCACCGAGCCCCCCGCGGCGACCCGCGTGAGCAACTCCGTCACCTCGAGGTTGTCCACGTGGGCGGCGCGGAACGTATTGAAGCCCGTCCTGGGCGTGTGCTCGTCGTCCAGCCCCGCATCCGGCTCCGCGGCGAGCTGCGTCTGCTCCAGGTCGTCCTCTCGCGAGTCCTCGACCTCCACGCCCAGCAGCACCAGCGTCGCGTCGCCGGTGCTGGGGACACGCATGTCCGCCATGCGGCGAGTCACCGGCAGGCCACTCTCCTCGGCCAGCAGGAACAGCGCGCGCGCGCCGTCCTCCTGCGCGCGGTAGGTGGACAGCGTGTCGGCGAACTCGCCTCGGCGCGCGCCCTTCACCAGCTGCGAGGCCAGCACGACGGTGAGCACCAGGCCGCCCACCACCAACAAGGGGAAGCGGTCACGCACCGGGGGCCTCCGGCGCCGCCGACAGCATGGGGGCGGTGAGCGCGCGGAACTCCTGGTAGCCCGTGCTGGTGACAGGGGTATTGCCGTACCAGGCGAAGTCGAAGCGCAGCGTCAGTTCGCGGAAGCGAGGCTTCCATTCCGAGCGGCCCTTGAACTGGCGCAGGTAGTCCCAGTTGGACAGCGTCACGTCGTACAGGATGTCGCCATCGCGGTGCAGTCGGGACAGCAGCGCCAGGTAGAGCCCTCGCACCGCCTCACGGTAGTTGCCTCGCGCGGCCAGCTCATCCGCCAGCTGCGCCCAGCCCTCGGGCGGTCGGGACAGCGCATGGGCCGGGTCTCTGGCGAGCGTCGCGGCGTCCAGGGTGGACACGTCCAGCCCCGAGCCCTCATCCGTCGGCCGCACCTTGCGCAGCGCGCGCCACAGCACCGCGCCGAGCACCGCCACGGTGAGCCCGACCAGCACCACCACGAGCGCATCCGCCAGCTGTCCGCCGCTGACGAGGCCCGGAGACGGGAGCGCCTGCGGAGGCGTGGAGGGCGTATCCCGCTCGAAGAGGTCCTCGAGGAGCTTGGCCAGCCACGTGGTGAACTGCGTCCACCAGCTCATCTGCGGCGGCGCCGAGGGCTCCTCCGCGTCGTCGGCGCGGGGAGGGGCCACCGCGAACTCCGGCCGCGCCAGGATGTCGCGTGCCCGGTCGGCCGCGGCCCTCGCGTTCGCGTGAGTCTGCGCCTCCAGCGTCCCCGTCGCCTGCGTCAGCCCCTGCTCGAGGGTGAGCAGCGCGGAGTCGCAGTCCTCGTCGTCGTAGGCCTGGCGCTCCACGGCGCGCACCAGCCGGTCCAGCTTGCCGCGCTCGGCCGTGCTCAGCTCCGCCATGCGCGCGAAGCGCTCGTCCTTCTCGGGAGCGGGGCCTTCACAGGCGCTGGACACCTTGCTCAGCCGCTGGGACGCATCGCGCGCGGAGGTGACGGGCGCGCGCGGCTCCACCTCGTCTTCCGCGCGCGCGGGAGTGGGGACGAGCAAGCCCAGGCCCAACACCACCGCGAGCACCGCGGCGCCACGCACCCCGGGCGGTCTGGCCTTGTTCCGCTCCGGCAGTTGCTGCACGGAGGCCAGCAGGTCGAGCCCCTCCGAGCGCACCCGTCCGTCCACCAGCAGCAGGGTGGAGGTCGCGGCGCGGACAGGCTCGAAGAGGGCGAACGTCAGGGCCACGAGGAACAGCACCCACTGCACGTTGTCCAGCGAGGCGAAGCGCTCCGCGAACGTCAGGTCGATGCCCACCAGCTTGCGCGTCAGCATCAGCGCGAAGTTGAGCGCGATGTGCAGGTTGAAGAAGACCAGCACCTGCACGCCCATCAGGAACCGCACCGCCATCGCGGTGCCCCGGGCGGGCCCGAGCAGCCGCGAGCACTGGTCATACAGCCGCCAGAGCTTGCCTCGCCCCTGCATCACCGCCGCGAAGCTCACGCTCTGCGCCGAGAGCAGCAGGAAGCCCAGCCCGAGCGTCAGCAGCAGCAGCAGGGCCTGGAGGCCGAACAGATAGCCCACCGCGAAGAAGAGTGAGGGCAGTCGCCCCAGCGCGGCCTTCACGGAGGTCCAGACCTGGGGCTCGCCCTGACCTTCCAGCAGCAGCGCCTGCACGTGGTGGCAGGCGGCGCCCTGGCTCGCGCCCCGGAGGAACCACGCCAGCGTGAAGAGGAGCGAGGGCACCAGCAGGGGCTTGCCCATCCGCACGGCTTCCACCAGGTACATCATGGCGCCGATGACGGCGGCGCCCCCCGGGAGCGTGAGCGCCCACACGCCCGTGCTCCGAGCACACAGGTGCAGCGCGGCATCCATCAGCGCGATGCCGTTGCGGGGACGCAGCTCGAGCGCGGAGACCGCCATGTCAGCTCGCCGCCTGGGCCAACAGGTAGACGCCGCCCCAGACGAGCCCGAACCCCACCACCGCCAGCATCACGTTGCCCACCGTCCAGTCCCGTCGCTCACCGGGGCCCTCCAGCGCCTTGAGGCGCTGGCCCAGACAGCTCGCGCAGCGGTTGATGCCCTCGAACTGCGTGGTGCACTCGCGGCAGATGACCCGCCGGCACTCCACGCAGACGCCGACGCCCGCGCGCTCCGGGTGGTAGTGGCAGCGGCCCGAGCCCTGAATCATGACGCCACCTTACGCAAAGCCGGGCCCGCCACACCACCCCCTGGAGACGGCCTACAACTCGTCGAGGAACTCGTCGTTGTAGGTGTACCGGGAGAGCCGCTTGACGAGCGCTTCCATGGCCTCCACCGGCTTCACCGAGAAGAGCATCTGCCGCAGCTTCTTCACCTTCTCGTACTCGCGCAGGGTGAAGAGCTTCTCCTCCTTGCGCGTGCCGGACTGGGCGATGTTCACCGCGGGGAACACGCGCTTCTCCGCGAGGAGGCGGTCCAAGGTGACTTCGGAGTTACCCGTGCCCTTGAACTCCTCGAAGATGACCTCGTCCATGCGGCTGCCGGTGTCGATGAGCGCCGTGCCGATGATGGTCAGCGAGCCCGCCTCTTCCGTGGCGCGCGCGGCGCCGAAGATGCGCTTGGGGCGCTCCAGCGCGCGGCTGTCCACGCCGCCGGACATGGTGCGGCCCGAGTTGTCGATCTCCTTGTTGTAGGCGCGCGCCAGACGCGTGATCGAGTCCAGCAGGATGACCACGTCCTTGCCGGCCTCCACCAGTCGGCGGGCACGCTCCAGGGCCAGCTCCGCCACCTTGAGGTGGTCCGCGGTGGGCCGGTCCGAGCTGGACGCGAGCACCTCCGCCTTGATGCTGCGGCGCATGTCCGTCACTTCCTCGGGCCGCTCGTCGATGAGCAGCACCATGACGTGCGCCTCCGGGTGGTTGGAGATGACCGCCTGCGCGATGCGCTGGAGCATGATGGTCTTGCCCGTCTTGGGCGGCGCGACGATGAGCGCGCGCTGCCCCTTGCCGATGGGCGAGATGAGGTCCAGCACCCGCGTCACCATCTCCTTGTGGCCACACTCCAGCTTGAGCCGCTCGGTGGGGTCCACCGACGTCAGGTCCGCGAAGTGGGGCAGCCGGGGCGCGCCCTCCAGCGGGCGGCCGTCCACCGTGTCGACCTTCTGGATGATGCCCTTGTGGCCGCGCATCTGCGCGAAGGCCGTCAGGTACTGGCCCTGCCGCAGCCGCAGCTTCTGCACCAGGTTCTTGGGCAGCTCCGGGTCGTCCGGCGCCGCCAGCAGGTTGCGCTTCACCTGGCGCAGGAACGCGTTGGGGCCCTTGGCCTCCGTGTCCAGCACGCCCTCCACGGGCGCCAGGTTGGACTGCTGCGCCTGCGGGTTCTGCTGGCCGCCGTGGTGCTGGCGCTGATGCGGCTGTCCGCCGCCGTGGCCCTGCTGCTGTTGCTGCTGCTGCTGGGGCTGCTGTTGCTGGGCCTGCTGCTGCGCCAGCCGCTGCTTGTACTGCTCCAACTCCTGCGGCGTCAGGAAGACCTGGACCTGCTGACCGTCGGCGCCGGGCTGCATGCGGTACGCCTGGCCCTCCGGCGTGAAGAGCACCTGCGCGCCACGACGACGACGACGGCGGCGGCGGCGGCGGCCACCTGCCTGCCCGGGCTGCCCTCCCGGGGCGCCACCGGACGCTGCGGCACCGCCCGCGATGTCTCCCTCGTCGCCGCCCTCGTCGTCGCCATCGTCGCCGCCGTCGTCATCGGCCTCCGGAGGAGGGACGGGACGGGCCGCCGCGGGCATCGGAGGGGCATCACGTGGGTCGCGGTTATCGGAGTTTTCGCTCATGGGGTTTCCAGACCGTGTGCGTCCCTCACGGGCCGTCCCGAGGGGAGGGCGGGGGGACGCAGGTGACTCAGGCTGTGGGACAGGGAGCCGGACGCGGGGCCCGCCAAACACGCAAAGGCCGAACCGCCGGTCCCTGAAGCGCCCTGGTGGCCCAAAGCCGACCGGGGTGCAAGAGCAACACTAACAGAGGACGCCCGGCGCGCTCCCGGTTTTTTCGAGCGGTGTTGGCGGGCGGACCTCGCGTCCGCCCGTTCGCGCCTTCTCAGCGGACGATGAGCTGGAACGGCACCTGGGCCTTCATTCCCGGGCGCATCAGCTCCAGGTTGACGCCCAGCTCGCGCGCCAGGGACTTCACCGCGGAGGGGAGGGGCTCGGAGGCGGTGCCGCCTGGCAGCAGCGCGAGGGCCGCTCGCACGCCCGGCTCTCCGCTCATGCCGGAGAACAGGCCTCGGGCTTCACCCATCAGCACCAGGTCCAGCTCCTCGGAGGCTGGGACACTCGCGTGTTGGCGAGCGGACGCCACCGCGTCCATCAGGCCTCCCAGCTTGTCCACCAGCCCACGCGCGAGCGCGTCGTTGCCGCTCCACACGCGGCCTCGCGCCACGGTGTCCACCTGGGCCTTGTCCAGCTTCCGCGCGCGGGCGACGTCGGTGATGAAGCTGTCGTAGGACGCGTCCACCCACTTCTGCACGGCGGTCTGCTGCTCCGGCGTCCAGGGCCGCCAGTTGTCGAAGACGTCCGCCATGGGCGAGCGCGAGAGCGTCTCCTGGTGCATGCCCAGCTTGTCCTCCAGCAGGCCCTTGAGCGCGGGCTTGAAGTAGAAGACGCCGATGCTGCCCGTCACCGTCGTGGGCAGCGCCATCACCTCCGTCGCGCCGATGGCGGCGTAGTAGCCACCCGACGCCGCCACGTCCCCCATCGACGCGATGACGGGCTTCTCCTTCGCCGCGGCCAGCACCGCCTCGTACATCAGGTACGACGCCAGCACCTCGCCGCCGCCCGAGTCCACGCGCAGCACGATGGCGACCACGGACGGGTCCGACTTCGCCGACTCCAGCGCGCGCACCACCGTCTCCGCGCCGGCAATCTGGCTGAAGCCCAGCGGGTCCTCGCGGCTGGCGCCTCCGGCGATGGTGCCCAGCACCGGCACCACGGCGATGCGGCGGCGGCGGCCCCAGCGCTCCTCGCGCTCGTCCCGAGGGTTGTATGCCGCGTTGAAGTGGCCTCGCGGCACCAGCTCCCGCACCTTCGCGTCCAGCTCCGAGGGCGTGATGACGCCGTCGATGAAGCCCAGCGACTGCGCCTTCGCCGCGGTGGGGAGGCCCTCCGCCCACAGCTCGTGCAGCTTCTCCACGGGCACCTTGCGCGCCTCCGTGACGGCGCGCTCGTACCAGGCCACCTCGTTGTCCAGGTACGCCCCCACCGCCTCGCGCGAGGCCTCGCTGGGCTCGGTGAGCGTGAGCTGCTCGGGCGCCGTCTTGTACTTGCCCACGCGCGCCACGTCCCACGTCACGCCCAGCTTCTCCATCGTCCCGCCGAACGTCTGGAGGTGGGCGGCCAGGCCGTTGATGTGCAGGAAGGACTCGGGCACCGAGTAGATGCGGTCCGCGGCGGACGCGACGAAGTAGCCCATGTCATCCACCGACATCAGCACCGCCATCACCCGCTTGCCGGAGGCGCGCAGCCGCAGCACCGCCTGGCGCAGCTCCTCCGCCTTGCCCCAGTCCACGCCGGGCAGGCCCTCCATCTTCAGCACCACGCCCGTCAGCCGCTCGTCCTGGGTGGCCAGGTCCAGCCACCGCGACAGCCTCAAGAACGGGTCCGCCTCGCTCACGCCCAGAATCGTCATGAGCACGCTGCCGCCGCCGCTGAGCATGTCGTTCAAGTCCAGCATCGTCACCACGCCGCCGGACGGGCGCAGGGAGCGGTAGTTCTCCATCGACAGGCGCACACCCAGGACGTGGTCCGTCCCGTCCTCTCCACCGCCCAGCGCGTACGTGACGCCCAGGTGGCTGGTGTCCAGCGTGGCCGCGACTTGAAGCGCCAGCGGCACGCCGCTGACGAAGCCGTGCGACACACCCGCGCCCAGCCTCACGCCTGGAATCACCTCCGCCTGGAGCGTGTACGTGGCCTGTCCCTGGCGGAAGGCGCCCTCGGAGAAGAGCCAGTCCACGCCCAACGTGTAGCGCTCACCCAGCGGGCGCAGGCCCAGGCCCAGGTCGTACTTGCGCTGGACCTTGAGGCCGCCTTCCCTCGGGGCGTTGAGGTCCTTGACCACCGCCGCCACCGACAGCGCGCGCACGGGCCGCGCCGTGACGCCCACATCGAAGGTGTCCAGCGCGTCGACGTCGTCGCTGTCGTTGGAGCTGAAGCCGTGCCAGGCGCCGCCCAGCCGCAGCGTGGGCGTGCCCAGCGACAGGCCCAGCGAGGTGCGGCGGTAGTGGGGCTCGTGCCGCCCGCGCATCCACTCCATGGAGGCGCCCACACCCAGGCCCAGCACCCGCGCGCCCAGGAAGACGCCGTCGCCCAGGCTGTCGCGCTCCAGGTTGCGCTCGTGCAGGTAGAACAACTGCCCGGATTCAACAAAGCCCAGCCCCGCGGGGTTGAGCGAGAGGGCCGTGGCCTCGTCCACCAACGCCGCGCCCGTGGGGGGCAGCGTCATCCCCCGGGACGGCAGGGGGGCCTGGACGATGGAGCTCGTCTGGGCGAGCGCGAGCGACGGGAGCAGCAGGAGGGCGAGCAGGCGCATACGCCCCGGGACTCTAGGCCGAGCCCGCCCGGGGACAAGCGCCGTCTGTCACCAGTCCTCGGTTCCGGACACCCCTTCGAGCGGGTCGTCTCCCGGCTTCTTCTTCTTCTCCTGGGCGCGGGTGCGGCCACCCCGGTCCTCGGCGCCCCAGTCCTCGGTGCCGCCCCGGTTGTCGAGCGGGTCCGAGCTGCGCACCACCTTCTCCGTGCCGCCCTCGCTGACGTTGATGAGCTGGTTGACGATGCGCTCCATCTCCGACTTGAGCTGACCGAACTCGTCGCCCTGGAGCACCATGCGGCGGCCCGCCAGCTTCTTGCCGTTGCGCAGGTCGTAGTAGCCCAGGATGAGCTCGGAGCCCTCGCCGGAGCTCGCCGTCTTCACCGTGCCCACCATGGCCCGGTCCAGGCCCAGCGACTTGCCCATCGCCGAGGCCCCGTTGGCCTGGGGAATGGCGCGGGAGACCTCGCTCGCCACCCGGTCCAGCTGCGCGTCGTAGGCCTTGTACGCGGCGGTGGGCACCAGCTCCGTGCTCACCTCCACGTCGTCCGGCGTCACCTCCATGAGCTGCCCGTACTGGCGGAAGCCCGGGCGCTCCACGCGCAAGAGGTGCTTGCCCACCGTCAGCGTGGGCACCGTCACCGGCGTGTGGCCCACCAGGTCTCCGTCCACGTAGACGCGCGCGCCCGCGGGACGCGACTTCACCGTGGCGCTGCCCCGGAGCTGGGAGGTGCGGCCGGTGGCCACCTGCACTCGCAGGGCGATGAAGTCCCGGCTGAAGCGCTTGGGGTTGAGCTCGAAGGTGGGCGAGACGGCGATGAGGTCGATGAGGACCAGCTTGGCCTCCTCCACGTCCCCTCGCAGGTGCAGCAGCGCGGCGTACAGCGCCAGCGACTCACACAGGGGCGAGCAGCCGCGCATGGCCGCCGGGGCCCCCTGGAGCTCCTTCAGGGTGGCGCGCACCTTGGACTCGGCGTCGTCGTACTCCTTCTTGTCGAAGGCGGCGGCGCTCTCCGAGTAGCCCTTGCGCGCCCGCTCGAGCGCGCTCTGGGCGGTGGGGTCTCCGGGAAGGCCGAAGAGGTCCTCGGCCTTGCGCACGGAGAAGCCCGAGAAGTTCGCCAGCGCCTCGTTCATGTGGCCTTCCATCTGGACACTGGTGGCCTCGGAGGCCTGGTCCATGGGGATGAGAAGGCTGGAGGCACGCCGCGCCGAGTTGGGGGATGCGGCCAGAGCGAGCGAGGGAAGCAGGGCGAGGACGAGGGCTCTCATGAGGACACCTTTGACACGAGCGACGCGAGCGGGCGAAACGACATTCAACCCGTGGCTCAGAAGCCAACGCCTCCCGAAACAGGGTTGAAGGGCCGGCCGTTGTCCTGCGTCACCACGTAGACGGCGCCCGCCGTCACGGCCGCGACACCACCCACCACGGCCCAGAACCAGGGCCGCTTCAGCAGGGACTCACCGGAGCCGGTGCTCTCCGCGACGCGAGGCGCCATGGACCCGTTGATGAAGCCGCGCACCTTCTCGGCCGTGGCCGCCGGGCTCTCGTCCCGCTCCTTGCCGGACAGGTCGATCTCCACGCCGCGCAGGCGCGCCTGGGTGCGCACATCCCACACCTGGAGCTCCGCCCCGAAGCGGCCCTTCTTGTCCTGGGACACGGCGGCCAGCACCAGGTAGCGGGCATCCAGCCGGTCCGCGATGGCCGCGGTCTCCGGGGGCAGCGTCTCGCTGTCGAAGGCGGCCTTCGAGCCCGCGCGCACGGCGGCCTCGCGGATGGCGGACAGGCCGGGGCCGGGCTCGAGCGTGGCCTTCACCTGGGCGCTCCCCGCGGGCTTGACCTCCGCGAACTGCGCGTAGGACGTGTGGCCCGGCAGCGACACCACCACGGGGTGGCGGCCCGGCGCGACGGACACGCCCTTGAGCGGCGTGACACCCACGTCCTCGCCCCTCACGCGCACCTGGGCACCCGCGGGCAGCGAGTCCACCACGAGCGTGCCGGCGGGCTGCGCGGCGACCTCCGCGCGGGCGTCATCGAAGGCCTTCTGCACGTCCTGGCCGAAGAGCGCCTTGTCGGGCCGGGTGGAGGCGTCCGCCACCACCGAGCGCAGGAAGGACTCCTTCGCGCCCGCGGTGTCGCCATTGAGCATGCGGGACGCGCCCAGGAACAGGTACGTCTCGCTCAGCCGCTGGGGACGCAGGTCGCCGGGGGCCTTCTCATAGGCCGCGACGGCCTCGCGGAAGCGGGCCTCCGCCATCTCCGGGTCCAGGTTGTCGTACGCGCCGCGGCCCTCCTCGAAGAGGGCATCCGCCTTCGTCAGCGGCAGGGGCTCCGAGGGAGGGAAGGCCTGCCCCAGGTCCACGAACGGCACATCGCCGCCGCGCTGCAGGTGGTTGCGCAGCTCCGTCTCCAGCCGGACCGCCGCCTCGGCGGCGCCCGGGGTGCGGGGCACGGAGAACAGCGCCACGGGGCCGGTGGCCGCGGACGGGGCGACGGGCGAGTGGGCCAGCGAGGGGCGGCCCTCGGGCTTCACCGGCTCGGTGCTGGCGGGCGGGGGCGCCTGGGTGGGCGTGGCCAGCGAGGGGCGGGACTCGGGCGCCTTCGGCGTGTCGGAGGGGGCCGAGGGCGCGTCCGGCTCACCGAAGACCATGGGCTGGGGGCTGGCGACGTCACCCGTGTCGGCCGGGGACGGGTCCTCGGCGGGCGGCGCCTTCTTCTTCCCCTTGGCGGTGGGCTTCTTCTTCGCGACCTTGGTCGCCACGGCCTTCTTGCGCGTCGTCTTCTTGCGCGTCGTCTGGGCGTGAGCGGGAAGGACGGCCAGCAGCAGGGTGAGGAGCAGGGCGATTCGGCGGAACGTATTCACGGCGTTGGAATGTAACCGAGCGGACCCATGCCGTCACGGGGCCCCGTCTCCGCCCCAGGGGCAGGCGGGGCGGGGGGGACCCGTGCGCGGCAGGATGACGGATGGCTAGACGTCCAGCGCCTCGACCTCGCCGGCGCGCTCCATGATGAACTTGAAGCGCGCGCTCACGTCGCGGCCCATCAGGTCATTGATGACACGGTCCGTCTCGATGGGGTTGTCGATGGTGACCCGCAGGCTCAGCCGGTTCTTCTGGTCCAAGGTCGTCTGCTTGAGCTCGTCGGCCGTCATCTCGCCCAGACCCTTGAAGCGCATGATGTTGGGCTTGGCGTTGCCCTTGACCTTCTCGCGGATGATGCGGTCCCGGTCCGCCTCATCCAGCGCCCAGTAGGTCTCCTTGCCGATGTCCACGCGGAACAGGGGCGGCTGGGCGATGTGGATGGCGCCGCTGTCGATGAGCGGGCGCAGGTGGCGGTAGAAGAAGGTGAGCAGCAGCGTGGCGATGTGGTGGCCGTCGCTGTCGGCGTCCATCAGCAGGAAGACGCGGCCGTAGCGCAGCTTGCTGATGTCGAAGTCGGCGCCGATGCCGCAGCCCAGCGCGCTGACGATGTCCTGGAGCTCCTTGTTGGTGGCCACCTTGTCGGTGGACGCCTGCTCCGCGTTGAGCACCTTGCCGCGCAAGGGGAGGATGGCCTGGGTGCGCCTGTCGCGACCCTGCTTGGCGGAGCCACCTGCGGAGTCACCTTCCACGAGGAACAGCTCGCTGACGCTCGGGTCCGTGGACGAGCAGTCCGCCAGCTTGCCCGGCAGGTTGAGCCGGTGGCTGACGGCCGTCTTGCGACTGACGGCCTGGGACGCGGCGCGGCTGGCCTCGCGCGCGCGCGCCGCCAGGATGATGCGGGCGACCACCGCCTCCGCGATGCTCTTGTTGTCGTTGAGCCACTTCTCCAGCGCGGGGCGCAGCACGCCGTCCACCTGCGCCGTCACCTCGGGGTTGTTCAGCCGCGACTTCGTCTGGCCCTGGAACTGTGGCTCCACGACGTACACGGACAGGATGGCGGTGATGCCCTCGCGGATGTCCTCCGCGGTGAGCGACACCCCCTTGGGCGTCAGGTCGTGCGTCTCGATGTAGTTGCGCACCGCCTTGACGACGGCGCCGCGGAGGCCCGCCTCGTGCGTGCCGCCCATGGGGGTGGGGACGCCGTTGACGTAGCTGCGGACCTGCTCGTCCGTGGCCTCGGTCCAGCCCAGCGCGGCCTCCAGCCGGACCCCGTTGTCGCGCGAGTGGTAGAACGTGGTGCTGCCCGCCGGCACCAGCGGCTTCTGGCGCTCCGCGATGACCTTGGTGAGGTACTCCGCGATGCCGCCATCGTGCTTGTACGTGATGGCCGCGGCGGGGCTGGTCGTCTCGTCCTTCCAGACGACGATCATGCCCTTGTGCAGGTAGCTCTTGGCCTCCAGCCGCTCGCGCACCAGCTCCGCGTCGAACTTGAGCTTGTCGCCGAAGATCTCGGTGTCCGGCTCGAAGGTGATGGAGGTGCCCGTGCCACGCCCGGGGCCTTCCACCTTGAGGGGGCTCGTCGCCTTGCCGCGCGCGTACGTCTGGACGTGCCGCTTGCCGTCGCGCTTGATCTCCACCGTCAGCTTGCGCGAGAGCGCGTTGACGACGGAGCTGCCCACGCCGTGCAGACCGCCGGAGTGGGTGTAGTTGCCCTGCTCGAACTTGCCGCCCGAGTGCAGCGTCGTGAGGATGACCTCCAACGCGGGCTTCTTGAGCTTCGGCATGATGTCGATGGGGATGCCTCGCCCATTGTCCACCACGGTGATGCTTCGGCCGTCCTTGTGGAGCGTGACCTCGACGGTGGTGGCGTGGCCGTTGATGACCTCGTCCACCGAGTTGTCGAGAATCTCCCACAGCAGGTGGTGATACCCGGTGCTGTCCGTGCCGCCGATGTACATCGCCGGGCGCTTGCGCACCGGCTCCAGGCCCTCGAGGACCTGGATGTCCGCGCCTGTGTAGCTTTCCTTCTTCGTCGCCATGGCGTCCTCTGGCTAGTCCTTCTTCTCGGGCAACGGGATGAAGACGACGTTCCTGCTCACGTCCGCCACCGCGTCGCGCTTGGACATCTCGTGGCCCTTGCCGCCGCGGCCCGTCACCCCGTACTTCGCGGGGGCGAGCTGCAGCTTGCGGCCCTTCTGCGTCTCGAAATCGATTCTCGCGTCCTTCTGGTTGGGCGCGGTGACGAGGAACTCCACCACCTGGTCGTCGTCATCCACCTTGATGACGGTGACGCCCTTGCCCGGGCCCGCCAGCTCGTTGACCTCCGCCACCTTGCACACCAGGGCGTGGGTCTTCTTGGTCAGCACCGCGAGCAGGTCCTTCTCCGCCGCCTCGTGCACGCCGATGATCTCATCGCCCTCGCCCGTCTTCGCGTAGCGACGGCCCGCGCGGGTGGAGACCTCCAGGTGCGGCTCCAGCAGGAAGCGCATGCCCATGCCCTGCTTCGTCACGCCGACGAGCTTCTCCGGAGCGGACAGCCGGGGGTCCAGCGACCACGCGGCCACCACGCGCTCGCCGTCGTCGAACTTGAACAGCTTCTGCACCGGGTCGCCGTAGCCCGTGGACGCGGGGATGTCGTTGAAGCGCGTGACGTAGGCGGTGCCGAAGTTGCTGAACAGCACCAGGTTGGCCTTGAGGCTGCCGGCCAGCACCGTCATCACCGCGTCGCCCTCGCGCAGACGGGTGGAGGACGGGTCCTTCACCTCGCGCACGCGCTTGACCCAGCCGTCGCGGGTGAGGACCACGTGGGCGTCCTCGTCCGCGATGAACGCGTCCGCGCTGAACTCCACTTCCTCGGAGCCCGCGCCACCAATCTTCGTGCGGCGCTTGTCGTTGTACAGGCCCTTGATCTCACCCAGCTCGTCCTTGACGGTGGACCAGACCTTCTTCTTGTCGCGGAGGATGCCCTCGATGCGCTTGATCTCCGCGCGCTTCTCCTTGAGCTCCTTCTGGACGACCAGAATCTCCAGGCGGGCCAGCTTGTAGAGCTTCATCTCCAGGATGGCGTCCACCTGGAGCTCGTCCAGCTTGAAGCGCGCCATCAACTTCTGGGCCGCGTCCTGCTTGCCCTCGGACTGGCGGATGATGCGGATGATTTCATCCAGCGCGTCGTAGGCCTTCTCGAAGCCCTCGAGCAGGTGGACGCGCTTCTGCAGCTCGCCCAGCTCGTGCTGGAAGCGGCGCGTGACGACGCCGAAGCGGAAGTCGAGGAAGTACTGGAGGATGGACTTGAGGTCCAACCGCTTGGGCGTGCCGACCTCCGGGTTGTCCTCGCTGGGGACCAGGCACGTGAGGTTGACGCCGAACGTCGTCTGCAGCGGCGTGTGCTTGTAGAGGTACGCCATCACCAGCTCGGCGTTGGCGTCCTTCTTGAGCTCCAGGACGATGCGCACGTCCTTGGTGGACTCGTCGCGCACGTCGACGATGAGCGGCAGCTTCCGCTCGCGCACCAGGTCGCCGATCTTCGCGACCAGCGTGGACTTGTTCACCGTGTACGGGATGGAGGTGACGATGATCTGCTGGCCACCGCGCTTGAGCTCCTCGGTGTCCCACTCGCCCCGGATGCGGATGCTGCCCTGGCCCGCCTCGTAGATCTCCCGCAGCTCCTTCTTGTCGTTGAGGATCTGCCCGCCCGTGGGGAAGTCCGGGCCCTTGACGAACTTGAGCAGGTCCTTCGTAAGCAGCGCGGGGTTCTCGATGAGGGCGACCAGCGCGTCCACCAGCTCGCCCAGGTGGTGGGGCGGGATGTTGGTGGCCATGCCCACGGCGATGCCCGTGGTGCCGTTCATCAACAGCTGGGGCACGCGCGCGGGGATGACGATGGGCTCGTTGCGGGTGCCGTCGTAGGTGGGCCGGAAGTCCACCGTCTTGCGCTCGAGCTCGCCGAGCATCTCGGTGGCCAGCTTGTCCAAGCGGCACTCGGTGTAGCGGTAGGCGGCGGCCGAGTCGCCGTCCAGCGAGCCGAAGTTGCCGTGCCCGTCCACCAGCGGGTAGCGCAGGGAGAAGTCCTGCGCCATGCGCACGAGCGCGTCGTAGATGGAGGCGTCGCCGTGCGGGTGGTAGCGGCCCATGATGGCGCCGACGACCTGCGCGCACTTCTGGTACTTCGTGTCGAACGACAGGTTCAGGTCGTTCCACATGCCGTACAGGATGCGGCGCTGCACGGGCTTGAGGCCGTCGCGCACGTCCGGGAGGGCACGTGAGGTGATGACCGACAGGGCGTAGTTGATGTACCGGCGCCGCGCCTCTTCGGCCAGCGAGGCCGGGATGAACCCTTCACCACCACCACCGCCCGCCGCGCCCGAGGCTCCACCCCCGCCCCCTTGCTTCTTCGGCGTCTTCTTTTCGGCTTCTGCGCGCATGCTCTTCAGACCCAGGTGAGAACGTCTCGTACCCGAACGCGGTGCGTGACTCGCGCACTCCGCGCCATGGACTCTCGAATCTGCAACGAAGGGCCGGGACTACCATGGCCCCCTGACAATTGGAACGAATTCGGGGGGTTGCGCATCCTCGGAGACATCCCACCTATACGTCCGTCCAGTTCTCCATCCAAGTGGAACAGGCCTGTAACCACCTGAAATTCCGGGCGGGAGGGCTCCTTCGACTCACCCAGGGGCGGGACGGTGGGTGCGGGTAGGAGAGGACGCGAGGTCGACTCCAGAATCCGCCCGGGCGGGAGGGGAGGGGTGGGCTCGGACGCCTGTCCGGCGCCGGACCGGGGTATTGGACCGGGCATCATCCGGGGCTCCATGGCCGGTCCTCATGCGTTCTACCGGGCGGTCGCACCGCCTCCCGCGCTCCGCCCGTATATCCACGCGTTCTGGGTCTACGAGGGGTACCTCCCTGCGCACGGCCGTGAGCGGGTGTTGCCCACGGGGACCGTGGAGTGGGTGATACCGCTCGCGGGCCAGCGCCTGGAGTGGCGGGAGCTGGATGGCGCGGAGGGTCATCATTCGGGGGCGCACGTCGCCGGGCCTCGGCTCACGGCGTATGACGTGCCCACGGCGCAGCAGGCCCTGCTCGCGGGAGTCCACTTCCGGGTGGGAGGTGCCTGGCCGCTGCTGGGGATTCCCCAGGAGGAACTGGCCGAGCGGCACGTGGAGCTGGCCTCTGTCTGGGGCGCTGACGTGGAGGACTGGGTCACTCGACTGCGCGAGGCGAAAGGCACGGAGGACCGCTTCGCATTGCTGGGGGAGCTGTTCCTGGCGCGGCTCGATGTCAGGCGTGCCTCACACCCGGAGGTCGCGAGGGCGCTGGCGCGGCTCCACGAGAGCGCCGCGGAGGTGTCCGTTGCGTCGCTCGTCATGGGTTCGGGCTTGAGCCATCGGAGGTTCATCGAGCTGTTTCGCCGAGAGGTCGGGCTCACGCCGCGTGACCTCCTCCGGGTCCGCCGCTTCCAGCGCGCGCTCGCGTCCACGCGGAGGGGCGCGTCGCCCTCGCTCACCTGGCTGGCGCATGAAGCGGGGTACTTCGACCAGTCCCACTGGTTGCTCGAGTGCCGGAAGCTCGCCGGTCTGTCCCCAGGGGCGCTGGTGTCGACGGCGCGCGGCGCGGAGGTGTTGCCACCCGAGGAGCGGGGTCAGATGCTTCCTATCGGGTGAAGTCGCCTCGAGCGCATCTTGCCCGCATGAACGTCATCCTGGGTGCGACGGGAGTGGTGGGTGCAGCGGTCCTCGAGGAACTTCACGAGCGGCGTCTTCCGGTGCGCGCGGTCTCCCGCGCCCGGACGCCGCACCTCCAGGGCCTGGAGCATGTGCGGGTGGACCTGGCCACGGGGGACGGGCTGGCGGCGTGCCTGGAGGGCGCCGAGAGCGTCTTCCTGGTGACCGGGGACATGGTGGACCAGGTCGGCGCGGAACTGCGGGTCATCGAGGCCGCACGTCACGCGGGCGTGCGCAGGCTGGTGAAGCTGTCGATTCTCGGAGCCGAGAGCGAGGCGTTCTACCTGGCGCGTGTCCACCGGGCCATCGAGCGCGAGGTGGAGCGCTCGGGGCTCTCCTTCACGTTGCTGAGGCCCGGGGGCTTCATGCAGAACTTCATCACGTACTACGGCCACTCCCTGCGGACCGAGGGGGTGCTGCGTCTGCCTTGGCGAGACGAGAAGGAGGACCCCATCGACGCCCGGGACATCGCCCGGGTCGCGGCGGTGTGTCTGACCTCCGAGCGCTTCGCCGGCCGCGCGCTGGACCTCGGCGGGCCACAATCCCTGAGCTATCCGGAGAGGGTCCGCTCGCTGGCCCAGGCCTCGGGCCGGACGCTGACGTATGAGACCGTCTCGGAGGCGGCCTACCGAGAGGCCGTGCTGCCGTACTCGGTGACACCCGCCCATGCCGACGGACTCATCGACATGTTCCGCTTCCACCGCGAAGGACGCGCACCGTCACCTCGAGACCATGTGCTGGAGGTGACGGGCACGCCACCGCGCTCCTTCGAGGCGTTCGCGAAGGAGCACGCCGACTTCTGGCGAGGGACCTGAGGCCCTCGACTCCGAGTGGGGTCAGGGATTGGCCTGGGGCGCGCGGCCCCAGTTGCCATCCTTGAAGATGCGCACGCCGTGCGTGCCGCCCCCGCCAATCAAGCCCGTCACCGTGGCCTGGATGGGCTTGCCCCCCGGCGGCTGGTAGACGACGCGCGCCTTGCGCCCCGAGGGGATGGCCGCGTTGGTGGTGTCGATGAGCAGGTAGACGGTCTTGTCCTCGGACTGGATGCGGTCGGTGTCGTGGCGGTGGTTGAGCTCGGCCAGCAGCTCGCCGTCGTCCACCGTGCTGGCCTCGCTGCCCAGCAGGCGCACCTTCACGCGCAGCCAGTTCTGGGCGCCGCCGCCCTCCGTGGCGTACTCGCGCACGCCCTGGATGATGATGGCCAGGTCGGCGCCATTGCCCGCCGCGCCCTGCGAGAGCCGCAGCCCCGTCTGCTTGCTGTTGTCGGCGTCAATCAACAGGGTGGCGTTGGCGCAGCGGTTCTTGCACTCCTCGCCCCAGGGGGCCTTGTCGAAGCGCAGGCGCAGGGCGAAGTCGCTGCCCTGCGGGCCGATGACGGCGTCGACGATGACGGGGCGCTCGCCGTCCGGGGGCGCGGTGTACCGGAAGGTGGACCGTTCCTTGGCGACCACGCTCGAGCCGGCGAGAAGGGTACAGATGAGCAACGGCAGAGAGCGCTTCACGGTGTGTGGACCTCCGGGGAATGGCGCCCATTCAAGTGGGAAGACGCGGTCGCTTCAAGTGTCAGGCGCTAGAGTTCTCACCGGAGGACTGAACGATGCCAGACCCGTACGTGCGGCAGCTCAAGCTGGGACCCATGGACAACTTCGTCTACCTGGTCGGCGCGGCGGACTCGCCCGACGTCGTGGTGGTGGACCCCGCGTGGGACGTCGCGGCCATCGAGCAGGCCGTCGCGGAGGACGGCAAGCGCCTTGCGGGCGCCTTCGTCTCGCACTGCCACTTCGACCACATCAATGGCTTGCCGGAGCTGCTGTCGCGCCACGACCTCCCTGTCTATGCCCAGCGTGAGGAGGTGGCGTTCTCCGCGGAGCTGCGGGAGCTGAAGGACGCGCTGCGCCCGCTGGGGCCTGGGGACGTCGTACCCGTGGGCCCCGCGCGCTTCCAGGCGCTCCACACGCCGGGGCACACCCCGGGCTCGCACTGCCTGCTCGCGGGGGATTCGCTGGTGTCCGGCGACACGCTTTTCATCAACGGCTGTGGCCGGTGCGACATGAAGGGCGGGGACCCGGAGGCGATGTACCGCTCGCTGTCGCAGGTGCTGCTGAAGGTGCCGGACTCCACGCGGCTGTGGCCGGGGCACGACTACGCGGACGCGCCGGTGGCGGCGATGGGCGACGTGCGGCGGCTCAATCCCTACTTCTCCTACCCGGACGTCGCCTCGTTCGTCGCGTTCAGGATGCGCCCCAGGAAGTGAAGGGGACTGGAGGCGCGAGGAGGCCCCCAGTCGCCTTCGTCGCGGGTAACCGGTTACGGGCGCGACTGGGCGAACATCCAGTCCCAGAAGGACTGCAGGCCGTACGTCTCCGCCCAGCCCATGTGGGCGTTGCCCGAGAACACCACGTAGCGAAGGATGGTGTTCCCCGTGGCGACGATGCCAGCCTGCGAGGTCCACGACTGCGTCGTCTTGTTGAACAGGTACGTCGTCGTCTGCGGCAGCTCGACGACGGGCGGGAAGGCCCAGTGGTTGTAGTTCTTCGTCACGGGGAGCACCCAGGAGCGCTCACCCCAGCGGTCTCCGAAGCTGCTGCCGGCCCAGATGGGCACATCCTTGAGCTGGGGGATGGTCTCTCCCGGCGCGCCGATGGCGGTGGCGAAGGTGGCCATCGCCGCCAGCTCGCTCCCGTGCAGCGTGGCATAGCGCCACGCGCCCCAGCCGCCCATGCTCAGCCCCGTCAGGTAGACGCGCTTGGGGTCCACCCGGTAGTTGGCGACGATGAACTGGACGAACGGGCGAATCTCCGCCGGTGAGTAGTTGTCCACCGCCTGCGGGGCGAAGACCATCATCTTCTTCTGGGCGAAGTAGGTCTTCCAGGTGGCGCTCGTGCGGATGTTCCGCAGCGCTCCGTTGCGCGTCAGGACCTCGTAGAGGTCGGTGGGATTCGGCGCCCGGCCCAACTCGCCAATGCCATTCAAGTGGATGACGACCGGGTACAGCTCCGTGGAGGCGTTGTAGCCCGGCGGAATGAACTCACCGTAGGGGAGCGGGTTCCCGTTCGCTCCCTGCATGTGCACGGAGATTTGATTCTCCACGGGGGAGAGGAGGGCGGCGGACCAGGTGTCCGCGGCCAGGGCGGCGGCATCCTCCGGCGTGCCGGGACCACAGGCCGCGAGGGCCGCGACGACGACGGCAAGGGCAACACTTCTCATGGAGTCACCTCGAGATGAGGGGTGGATGTGACTCCAGTTGTCTACATTGAGTTCTAGTTGTTCGCGAGTTTCTGTTGTTAATCGAGTTGCGTCTTCATGTGCCCAGGGGTTGCTGGGGGCGGGAGGAACGGAGGCGCGAAGGACCTCCGCTCCCGTCACGTCACTTCGGGACTACCAGTAGACGGCGACCGACGAGATGCGGTCGTTCCACGAGTGCCAGCGGCGGAACGGCCACCAGCCGGTGTACCAGCCGTAGCTGCCCATGTTGGGAACGGCCCACGCGCGGCCAATCCACAGCACGTGACCGCCGTACCAGGAGTGCTCGGTGACCAGCGTCCAACGGCCGCACTGGGTGCTCCAGAGCGAGGAGATGCGATCATTCCACCAGCCCAGGTTCGGGTAGCCCCAGCCCGGGTAGACGGAGAACGACGCGCCGCCGTACCACGAGTGCTCGAAGAAGACCGACCAGGGATTGCAGTTCGCGAGCTGGTTGCCCGTGGGCTGCTCGGACGGGAACTGACCCGTCGCGGAGAAGTACTCCTTCAGCTGCTCCGTGGTGCGGAAGCCCTGCACCACGCTCAGCTCCGCGGAACGGCCATCCAGCACGTAGTGCGACAGGTGGATGTCCTTCTCCTGGATCTCCTTGGCCGTGTACCGCACGCCGTCCACCAGGATGGGGAGGTCCGGCAGGAAGCCCTCCACGGGCTGGTTCTCGATGTCCTCGCGGGGCGCGTCCCGGAGCACCTTGCTCAACGGAACCCGCTCCAGCCTGCCTTCCTTGTTCGGCAGGTCGCCCGTGTCGTGCGGGGGCACCGGCTCGATGTTCTGCGCCAGGGCCGTACCCCCGGTCAGCATCACGGCCAACGTCAGCGAGCCAATCACTGTCTTGAGATTCATGTCCGCTCCTGGAGTGTGGGATTGCCCGTAGCTGGAAGTCGCTACGGCGCTCGCACTTATAGTGCGTCTGTTTTCAGGCAGACAAATCAGTGAAAGTTTGTTTCGCGGTTTATTCTTGACTCGGAGTGCGGGAGGACCCGGGCCTGGGCGAAGCCCTTCGTCCCCGCAAACCCTTGGGAGTTGGTGGCGCGCGACAGCCCGCACGGAGGATGACCACCCCTCTGAACAGGGCGTCTCCCTGCGTGCGAGGTCATTTCAGGCCGAGATGAAACAATCCAGCGTGAGCATTTGCCGCCACGGACAGCCCCTCCAGGCCGTGCGGACTCGGTAACCGGACTGATTCACGGAGCTGTGACGCGGGGTGAAGTGCCGGGGTTCAGGCCCTGCCGCGGGCGCGGGCGCCCACCGCGGGCATCTGGAGGCTCGGGGGGCGGCTGTGCAGGGAGCGATACGCGGTGAAGCCGAGCAGCCCCACGGCGAGCAACGTCCACAGCGCGGCCCAGACGACCGCGGGCACGTGGGTGAGGTCGGCCAGGAGGGCCGCGTCGCTGCGCGAGCGCACCGCGCTGTTCCACAGGTCGTCGCGCAAGTCGAACACCGCGTACAGCGCGGTGAAGGCGGCGATGAAGAGGTTCACGAAGTCCACCGCGCCATCCGGCAGCAGCTTCGCCCCCAGGCCGAGGACGACGGCGGTGCCCACGCAGAACGCCAGCGTGAAGCTGTCACCCGCGTACAGCACGCCCATCACGACCAGCCACACGCTCGCGGCGCCCAGCACCCAGCGGCGCAGCCGGAAGCGGAACGTGGCCAGCAGCAACCCCGCTCCGGCCACCGCGCTGCCCAGGTAGCCCCCCGAGTAGACGGCAATCTGGCGGAAGATACCCGGAGGCAGGCGGGACAGGCAGGCTCCTGACTCGTCCGCCGCCAGGTGGATGCGGTCCACCGAGCCCCCCACCAGGAGCGTGGCGAGCGCGTGCCCGCTCTCGTGCATCATCACCACCAACAGCTTCAGCGGCCAGAAGGCGGGGGCGTCCCAGAAGTACCAGCCCACCCCCAGCATCACGAGGAGGAGGGCCAGGCGGCCGAAATCGAGCTGTGCTCCGCTGGCGGTCCTCATGGGCTTCCCCGGGCATTCGACTGCGAGACACCCCAACACATAAGCGGGCTTCCTCTTCCCGGGAAACTCCTGGCTTGCCGCACGGCGTCGCGAGTGAAGGCGGCAGTCGCTTGCGGGCGCCGGACGGGGTAGGGAAGTGGGCATGAAGAAGACGCTCCTCCTGCTCTCGCTCGTGGCTGCCCCGGCTCTGGCCGGGGAAGGGAAGTGGACCCCTCAGCAGGTCCTGGAACTGGACCCGGCGTGGTTGCGCGCCCAGGGACTCCAGGTGTCGCCCAAGAAGCTCTGGGACCCCCAGCGTGGCACCGGCCTGCTCGCGGGCGCGGTGAACGTGGGCGGCTGTACGGGCGCGTTCATCTCCTCCACGGGCCTCATCATCACCAACCACCACTGCGCCTACGGGCTCATCCAGGAGCACAGCTCGCCGGAGCGCGACCTGCTCACCACGGGCTTCCTGGCCTCGGAGCGCAAGGACGAGCTGCCCGGCAAGGGCGCGCGGGTGCAGGTGCCTCGCAGCTTCACGGACGTGACGGCGCAGGTGCTCGCCGCGGTTCCCGAGGGCGCGGATGACGCCGCCCGCTACAAGGCCATCGAGCGCAAGCAGAAGGAGCTGGTGGCCGAGTGTGAGAAGCGCCCGGCCACGCGCTGTCAGGTGGCGACCTTCGACGGCGGCGTGAACTACACGCTGGTGGACTCGGTCGAGCTGCTGGACACGCGGCTCGTCTATGCCCCGCCCCGGGGCGTGGGGGAGTACGGCGGCGAAGAGGACAACTGGATGTGGCCGCGCCACACCGGTGACTTCGCCATCGTGCGGGCCTACACCGCGCCGGATGGTTCGTCCGCGCCGTACAGCGAGAAGAACATCCCGCACAAGGCGGAGTTCTTCTTCCCGCTCGCCACGGAGGGTGTGAAGCCGGGCGACTTCGTGATGGTGCTCGGCTACCCGGGGCGCACCTACCGCGCGCTGCTCGCGGAGGAGATGGCGGAGCGTCAGTCGCGCGTCTACCCGCGCATGCGCGACGTGTACGGCGAGGCCATCCGCATCCTCGAGGAGGAGGGGGAGAAGGACGCGGCCGGGAAGATCGCCGTCGCGTCGGTGCTCAAGGGGCTGCACAACGGCTACAAGAACGCGGGCGGACAGCTGGCGGGCCTGAAGCGCGGCCACATCGTGGAGAAGCAGCGCCAGTCGGAGGCCGAGGTCGCCGCCTGGATTGCGAAGAAGAGCGCGAGTGCCCAGGGCGCCGCGACGTGGGCGTCCGCGGTCAAGGCGCGCGAGGAGCTGCTCGCGGCGCAGCAGGCCACCGCGAAGGTGTTCGAGCGCGAGTTCCTGCTGGGCGCGGTCCAGCGCCTGGCCCGAGCCCCCGCGATGGCGGTGACGGTGTCGCGCCTGGCGGCCGAGCGCGCCAAGCCGGACATGGAGCGCCGCCCGGACTACATGGAGCGTGAGCACGCCCGCATCAAGGACCGGCTGGAGCGCGAGCAGAAGAACGTCCACCTCCCCGCGGAGAAGCGGCTGCTGACGGCCTTCGTGCGGCGCGCGCAGGCGCTGGGCGCGGACGAGCGCATCGCGACGGTGGACAAGCACTTCGGCAAGGCGTTCGTGGAGAAGGACGTGGCCGCGAAGGTGGACGCGCTGTACGCGGGCACCCAGGTGCTGACGCTCGCCGAGCGCCTGAAGATGGCGACGGAGACGACGGCGCAGCTCCAGGCGCGCAAGGACCCGATGCTGGCGTTCGGTCTGGACCTGGCGCGGGAGCTGGAGGCGATGGATGAGGCGGTGGACCGCCGCCAGGGCATGGCGCTGCGGCTGCGGCCGTCGTGGCGCAAGGCCGTGCTCGCGCATGCGGGCAAGCCCGTGGCGCCGGACGCCAACTCGACGCTGCGGGTGACGTTCGCCAAGGTGCAGGGATACGCGCCGCGCGATGGCGCGGTGTACACGCCGCAGACGACGCTGTCGGGAATGATGGCGAAGAACACCGGCGAGGACCCCTTCGACGTGCCCGAGCGCGTGGCGAAGGTGGCCGAGGCGAAGCGCCATGGTGCGTGGGCGGACCGGAAGCTGAAGGACGTGCCGGTGAACTTCCTGTCGGACGCGGACACCACCGGGGGCAACTCCGGCAGTCCCACGGTGAACGGCAAGGGCCAGCTGGTGGGCGTCAACTTCGACCGCGTCTGGGAGAATGTGGCCAACGACTTCGGCTACAACCCGGAGGTGGCTCGCAACGTCAACGTGGACGTGCGGTATGTCTTGTGGATGTTGGACCAGGTGGAGAACGCGGACGTTCTCCTGAAGGAGCTGGGCGTGCGCAAGAACTCGCCAGTGGCGGCGGAGATTCGCTGATGGGTGACTCGGCGGACGCGGCTCCGCCCCTGCCGACCTTCCGTCCGGAAGAGCAGGTGTGCGGCAATTGCAAGCTGTGGAGCCCTCACTCGGTGGACGAGCGCCGAGGGTGGGTGGGGCCGTGCCGGCTCCAGTCCTCGCGGGGCATGTTTCCGCCGTCGGCCCCCATTTGTGACAAGTACGCGCCCCGGGGCACCGCAGTGGCCCCGGCGGCGCATGCACCCACGCGCGAGCGCACCGCTCGCAGCGTGGCCCCGGTGGTGGTGCGGCGCCGGGTGGACCCCCATGAAGTCGTTGACCTGGAAGGGCTGAGCATGACGCGTGAAGAGCTGATGGACATCTTCCGGGAGGCGTCCGGCCTGGCCGACTCGCCACCGCTCGCGGGCAAGTGGGAGGGCGGCACCGTGCGCCTCGTCCCGGGCAACCCGGAGCTGCAAGCCAAGGACATGCCCATCGACAACCTGTTCCACAAGGTCGTCATGGTCCGCGACAAGCTGCGCGTGCTCGAGCAGAAGCTCAACGCGCACCCGAAGCTGTCCGACGCGGAGAAGGTGGAGATGCAGAGCTACATCACCCGCGTGTACGGCTCGCTCACCAGCTTCAACGTCCTCTTTCGCGAGAAGGGCGACCAGTTCGTGGGCTCGAAGGGCGATGAGTAGGATGGTGTTGATTTGACACGAACATGACGCCCGGAGGATAACGGGCGCCATGTCCTCGACTCGAAGGCCCGTGGACCACGCCGAGCGGATGTCGCGAGCCCTGCTGTCGCTGGAGGGGCTCTCGGTGGGGGATGGGTTTGGCGAGCGCTTCTTCGCGGCTCGGAGCCTGGTGGCCGAGGTGGTGGAGGCGCGCAGGGCACCGGCGCCCCCGTGGCCGTACACGGATGACACGGAGATGGCGCTGGCCCTGGTCCAGGTGCTCGATGAGCACGGACGGGTGGCGCAGGACCGGCTCGCACAGCTCTTCGCGAAGCGGTTCCGGGACAACCCCTACCGAGGCTACGGCGGCGGGGCGATTGAGATCCTGGAGCGGATTCATCTGGGCATGGACTGGAGGCCGGTGTCGTCGCAGGTCTTCAACGGCACGGGCTCCAAGGGCAACGGCGCGGCGATGCGCGTGGCTCCGTTGGGGGCCTATTTCGCGGACGACTTGCGGCGCGCGGCGGAGGAGGCGCGGCTGTCGGCGGAGGTGACGCACTTCCATCCGGACGGGCAGGCGGGGGCCATGGCCGTGGCGGTGGCCGCGGGCTGGGCCGCTGGGGCTCGAGGCCCCGCGCGTGAGCTGTTCGACGTGGTGTTGGAGTACACGCCGGCGGGAGCGACTCGGCGTGGGTTGGAGCGGGCGAGGGAGTGGCCGTTGGACACCACGCCCACGGCGGCGGCGAAGGAGCTGGGCAGTGGCTCCCGGGTGTTGTCGGAGGACACCGTGCCCTTTGTCATCTGGTGCGCGGTGAGGCACCTGGAGCACTTCGAGGACGCGCTGTGGGCCACGGTGTCCGGGCGCGGCGACATGGACACGACGTGCGCCATGGTGGGCGGCATCGTGGTGCTGGCCACGGGGCAGGGGGCGATTCCCGCGCCGTGGTGGACGGCTCGGGAGGCGCTCCAGCTTCGCGCGGGGCGGTGAGCGTCAGGGGTGGTGGCCGCGCTCGGCCATGAGGCCGAAGGTGCGCTGCCGGGCGCGGTGGAGGGTGCTCTTCACGGTGCCTTCGGGGATGCGCAGCATGCGTGCGATTTCGGGGTAGCTCAGCCCGCGCACCTCGCGCAGGTAGAGGACGTGCTGCTGCTGCTCGTTGATCTCCCGCATGGCGTCGGTGAAGTGACGCTTCATCTCGGTGCCCATGGCCTGGCTCTCCGGGGAGAGGGGCTCGAGCGGCTCGTGGCTCAGCCGCTCGCGGCGCTTGCGTGCGCGCAGCCAGTTGATGCTGCTGTTGACCATGACCCGGTGGAGCCACGTGGTCCACGCCGCGCGTCCGCCGTAGTCGGGTGAGCGCCAGGCCAGCCGGGCGAAGACGTCCTGCACCACGTCCTCGGCGTCATCGGAGTCGCCCACGATTCTCCGGGCAATGGCCAACGCTCGGGAGCGGTGCTCGTTGTAGAGCTCGGTCAGCGGCGGAAGGTCGATGGCGGCGGCGTGCATCACGGGCGGGCTCCTGAAGACCCCAACGGGGACCTTTCCTGGAACGCACCAGCCACCAAAAGGATCTACAGGCCCGTGATTCTCGAGTCGGGTCAGCGTCGGGCGGGGGGGATGCTCACCTCGGTGACTCCCTGCTCATCGAGCTCGAGGACGGTGGGGGGCCGCTCGCACTCCCACGTGGTGACGTTGACGAAGCACGTGGAGTCTCCGCGCCAGAGGCCGCCGTCGTCGTGGATGTGACCGAAGAGGTGCAGGCGGGGCCGGACGGCGAGCACGCGCTCGCGCAGGTCCACGCAGCCGCCGCGGCCTCCCACGGAGGAGCGGTCTCCGAAGCCCGCGGGAGGGCCGTGGGTGACGAGGACGTCGAGGCCCTCGGGGATGAGGGCCCACTTGCTGGCGAGTGGGGCTCCGCGCGGGAGGTTGAAGGCCCAGTCATTGTAGGCCGGCTGCCAGGGGCTCCCCCAGAAGCGCAGGCCCGCGACGGTGGCGCCGCTGTCCTGGAGGTAGACGATGTCGTCGCCCAGGAGCGCGCGGGCCTCCTCGGGGGCGTCGGCGAAGGACTGGTCGTGGTTGCCCGCGATGACGACCTTGTGACGGTAGGGGAGCCCCCGGAGCCACGCGGCGGCTCGGGCAAGCTCCTCGAGGTCCCCCGCGCGACACATGTCGCCCGCGTGGACTAAGATGTCACCCGGTGGCATCAGCAGCTCGTCATGGAAGAGGTGAGTGTCGGAGACGGCGACGATGCGCATGGATGAATCATGCCTCAGCACATTCTTGGCGGGCCATCGCCCGCGAAAGACAGCCGCGTACCTGAAGGCTGGTGCTTGCGTGCCTTCGCGGGCTGCGTCGTGGCGCGTTCCTCCTCTTTGCGTTGGGCCCGGGAGTTCACCTCGATGATGCGAGGAAGGCGTGGAGGGATGTTCGCGGCGAAGGTCCTGACGACGGTGATGCTCCTGGGCTTGCTGGGACACGGGCAGCGGGCTCCCGCTTCGGCGCCGCCTTCGCAGAGGCTCCCACCTTCCTTCGACGGCACGGGCCAGGTCCGGGTCCGAGTGGTCTCCTCGAAGGACCAGCGCCCTCTGGCGGGGGCCATGGTGGCGTTGCTGCGGGAGGCGCCTGTCGACATCACCGAACCGCTGGAGGCCGCGACGACGGACGCCCGGGGCATGGTGCTCTTCTCCGCGGCACCCGCCGGGGTGTTCAACATCTGCGCGAGAGGCGCGGGGCACGCGGAGTCGTGCGAGGAGAATGTCGGACTCGTCGCAGGAGGCGCCCTCGAGTCCTCGCTGGTGCTTCCTCCTGGGGCCTCCATCCGAGGGCAGGTCCTCCACGTCGATGGGACGCCCGCCGCGGGAGTGCGAGTGATGGCTGTCGGCACTTCGTATCACCCGCTGCAGATGCCCACTCAGGCCGTGACGGACGCCCTGGGGAACTACCACCTGGATGGAGTGTCTCCGACGGGTCCTCGCGTCCTGGCCTTCGATGGCGCGACGCCAAGAGACATCGACGTCTATCCCTTTCTCCCAGCCCTCGTGCCGTTTCGTTCGGAGGGGTGGGGGGCTCCTCGCAACATCTCGGTCGAGGAGGGAGAGCAGGCCCGACTGGACATCCAGCTCCGGGGGCTTGCCCATGTGATGGTGTTTCCCCGCCGCAACCCCGAGCAGGACTGGAGCGGTGTCGGGTCCGAGTCCGACGACAGGATCCAGCGTGTCTGGCTGTTCGAGAGGGGGCAGTTCACGCTGCCGCTGCGGCGCCAGGAGGGTGGCTTCTGGACGGGGCTCGTCGAAGTGGGACGCCGCGACCTGGTTGTCGTGGGTTCATCCGGGGAGCATTCCATTTCGGCCCCGGTGCCCCTGAGCCTGAGGCCGGGAGTCTCGTCGGTCATCGAGGCTCCCTACGGGCTGGACCCTTCCGGCACGGGCATGGCGGCATTGTTTCCCCGTCCACGCGAGTACGCTTCCTTCGAACTCGCGGGGCACGTCCTCCTGCCTGATGGCTCACCCGCGGTCGGTGCACGAGTCTCGGTGGAGAAGCCGTCGAGCAGCTTTGGAATGCGGATGCCAGAGGCGCCTGCGCATTGGCACTTCCGCTTCCAGGGCGCGGGCTTCGTGGTGAGACCTGGCGTGGGCTCACCGAGTGTCGTGCATGCCTGGCTCGAAGATGGTCGTGCCGGCAGCGTCACGGTGGAGGGCCAGGAAGGTGCGCGAGTCGTCGCTGATATCCGCCTCCAGGAGACGGGGGCCGTCGTGGGCCGCGTGAGACTGCTGAGCAGGTGGCCCTTCCTCCTGGCGCCGCAGTTGCTCGTTGATGAAAAGGACGAGCATCCGCTGACACACCTCGAGCTGGATGGACGCTTCATCATCGCGGGACTCCCCCCTGGGGGCCATTCGCTCAAGCTCAGCGGGAACTCCACGACGTACCGCTTCGTCATCCAGGCGGGAAGGACCACGGACCTCGGGTACCTGGTGCCGGAGCAATCGAGTGATGCGACACCGAGATGAGCGCTTTGCTGTCGCGGGCCTTCCTCCCGTCATGAACATAAGACCCATGCTGGATGGTTCCGCGCCGTATCCCTTTCACATCCAGGCAGGTATCGCCACGGATGTGAGGGGGACCTGTCAGCCTGGTGAGGGCTGGATGCCAACACGTGCCCATGACCGCCGCCTTCCCAGGAGAACCATCCGATGAATGGAAGACGTGGATGGAGGGTGGTTGCCGGCGTTGTGATGTCGTTCGTCCTGGTGTGGCTGCTGGGATGTGAGCGACAGGTCCCGGCCTCGATGTCTGTGCTCGAGCTCGCGTCGCCTCCACCTACGCTCCCTCCCTCCCTGGACGGAACGGGGCGGGTGCGCGTACGAGTGCTCTCCGCGAAGGACCAGAGACCTCTCGCTGGAGTGACGGTGGCGTTGCTGCGGGATGAGTGGCGCGAAGACCCCCGGCTGCCCCTGGAGTCTGCGATGACAGATGGCGAGGGCATTGCGCGGTTCTCCGCGGCGCCCGCAGGGGTGTTCACCCTCTGCGCGCGAGGCGCGCGACACGGAGAGTTCTGCGAGGTCGATGTCGGGCTCGTTGCGGGAGGCACTGTCTCCAGCACCTTGTTGTTGCCCCCCGGCGCCTCCATCCGTGGACAGTTCCTGCATTCAGATGGCTCGCCAGCCGTGGGGGTTCGGCTGATGGCTGTCAGTGGCGAGTCCGACCCGTGGCCCCGGATGCCCACGCAGGCTGTGACGGACTTCCTGGGCAACTACCACCTGGACGGTGTGACTCCCGGGTGGAGCAACATCTATCTCTTCGCCCCCGTCGTCTTTCCGTTCTCGACGGAGGGGCAGTACACGAACCGCGTGGTCGAAACCGTGGGGGAGATGGACGCCCAGCTCGACCTGCGGCTCGGGGACTTCGTCCATGTGTCGGTGAAGCCACAGCTCAGACACGTTCGAGGTGGAGCATTCAACCCAAGCGTCTCCAGCGTCTCGATGGAGTCTGTCTGGGGCTCCATTCCCCTGGAGCTTCGCGAGGACGGAAGCTGGACGGGGCGTGTCGAGGCGGGCGTCCATGTCGCGGAGGTGTTGGCCTCCTCCAAGGGAACCCATTTCGATGTCGAGCGGGCTGTGAGCCTGACGTCCGAGTGGTCGGTCGTCATCCCCGTCAAACATGTCTCCTTTGTGCCCGAGACGAAGGAGGACCCGGGTTGGTGGCCCGGCTCAGGCGGAGCGACCGAATACTTCGAGCTGGCGGGGCACGTCTTTCTACCCGATGGCCGCCCGGCGTCTGGAGTTCGAATCACGATAAGACAGTCCGGAGGCCCGACTCGATGTGGAAACGGGCCCTTCGTGCATCGGCACGCGCGCTTTGAAGGCTCGGGCTTCGCGGTGAAGGTTCCGACGTATCAGCGGTTCGTCGAAGCCTGGCTCGACAATGGCTACGCGGGCAGCCGCACGATTTCTGGCAGAGCCGGCGAACGCGTCGTCGCGGACATCCAACTGGAAGAGGCCGGCGCCGTCGCGGGTCGCGTGGGCTTCATTCCGTCTCCCACCTACCTCCAGGCACCGTACTTCTCCTTCGGAGATGGGGAATATCATCTCCTGAAGCACGTCGCTGAGGATGGACGCTTCGTCGTCGCGGGCATTCCCCCTGGCCGTTACTCGATGCGTGTCGAGCAGAGCTCCAAGACGTATCAGTTCGATGTCCAGGCAGGTGTGGCCACGGAGTTGGGGTACCTGCCACTCGATCAGCTCGAACGATGACGTTCCGGGGAGGCCGTCGTCAGCGAATGGGCTCTCCACCGCGAAGAGCCCATCCGAGGGTCTGTCCGCTGCTATTCCTGCTCGTCCTGCCGCGTCAGCCCCCAGTCCTTCAGGCGCTTGAACAGGGTGGAGCGGGCCACGCCCAGCTCACGGGCCACGCGCTCGCGGTTGTTGTTGAACCGGCGCAGCGCGGCTTCGACAATCTGTCGCTCGAGCTTCTCCAACATCTGCTCCAGCGTCATCCCAGGCGGGAGCTCCGGCACCGCGATGCCCGTCTCCTTGTTCATCTCCTGGTCGAACGTCAAATCGCTCGCGTCGATGACCGGGCCCTTGCGCATGAGCAGCGCGCGGTGCACCACGTTGCGCAGCTCGCGGATGTTGCCCGGCCACCCGTGGCCTTGGAGCCTGTCCAGCGCGGAGGCCGTGAAGCGCACCGTCTGCCCTCGCGGCGCGTACATCTTCACGAAGTGCTCGGCCAATGAGGCCAGGTCCGTCTTGCGGCTGCGCAGCGGCGGCAGGTGCAACGGAATCACGCAGAGGCGGTAGTACAGGTCCTCGCGGAACTTCCCCTCGCGCGCCGCCGCCAGCAGGTCCAGGTTCGTCGCCGCCACGACTCGCACGTCCACGTGCATGGGGCGGCTGGCTCCCACGCGCTTGATTTCACCGCTCTCCAGCGCGCGCAGCAGCTTGGCCTGCAAGTCCAACGGCAGCTCGCCAATCTCATCCAGGAACAGCGTGCCGCCGTCCGCCTCCTCGAAGGCACCCTTGCGCGCGTTCGCCGCGCCGGTGAACGAGCCCTTCTCGTGGCCGAACAGCTCGCTCTCGATGAGCTCCTTCGAGATGGCCGCGCAGTTGACCGGGATGAGCGGACGGTTCGCCCGCTGCGAGCACTGATGAATCGCCCGAGCCACCAACTCCTTGCCCGTGCCGGACTCACCCAGGATCGTCACCGCCGCGGTGGACGGCGCCACCCGCTCGATGACCTCCGCCAGGTTCCGCACCGCCATGTCGTTGCCGATGATGCCGTGGAAGGACGTGGTCTCCTTCTTCGTCCCGGACACCGCCTGCTCCAACACCAGCTCCGTCTCACCCACCCGCAGCGTCGTGGGCAGCGTGACCTCCGCCTCGAACACCCGCACCGGCCCCAGCCACGTGCCGTTCGTCGAGCGCAGGTCCACGACGTGGAACACCGCCTCCCGGCGCGTCACCTTCAGGTGCTTGCTGGAGGCGAACCGGTCCTGCAACACCAGGTCGCAGCCCGCGTCCTTGCCCGCCGTGAAGCTGTCGCCCGTGAGCCGGTGCACCGACTCATTCAAGCCCTGCTTCACGCGCACCTGCGCCGCCTGCCACCGCTGCGCATCCCGCGTCTGCACGGACGTGGTGTGTCCAATCTCCGTGGTGGACTCCGTGCCCTCGCCACCACCGCTCAGCCGGAACACCGCGCGCCACTGGCCCAACACCAGGTCCGCGCCATCCGGGAGCTCCGCGGTGGTGACCGTCTCCCCACTCACCACCGTGCCCTTGCCGGAGAGGTCCTCCACCCGGCATCGCGCTCCATCCCACAGCAGGGCCGCCTGCTGGCGGCTCACCTCGGGGTCTGGAATCGCGACGTCGCTCTGCTCGCCGCGCCCGAGCACCATCCGTGCCCGGTCCACGCCCACCCTCAACACCTCCTCGCCACGACGGAAAAACACCAGCTCCGGCATCCCGCGGACCTCCCTTGTGTCCGCGCTTTACACGTCCCGGCACGCGGACTTCAACCCCACGTGCCGGGGTGTGACGCCCCGTCCTACCGGCGAGGAAGGAACGTGGGCCGGTTGAGGAATCCGCCCAGCTTCGCTGCTCGGAAGCTCGGGTCCTTCTTGTCCGGGGGGAAGATGGTGATGCCCGCCGCGAGCAGGCCCAGCCGCTTCTGAGCCTCCGGGTCCAGCCGCAGGTTCACGTCCATGGCGGGCTCGCTGTACTCCAGTCGCTTGCCCAGCTTCAGCGTGCCAGTGGCCAGCGCCTCCACGTCCTCGCCCTTGAGCTTGAGCTCCTGCACGGTGCCCATGCCCTTCTCGAAGTTGATGCGCCCCACCAGCGCGCCCAGGGCCACCTGCGGCAGGTCCATGGCCATCGAGTTGCCTCCCCCCATGGGGATGGAGGCCTTGCCGCCCTTGATGATGAGGCCCTGCGAGTCGAGCGACAGCTCGCCATTCGCCAGCGACAGGTCCGGCTCCGGGCTCTTGCCCTTGGGCATCGTCAGCCGCAGCGCGCCATTGAGCTCGCCGTCCACGTCCACGCCCAGGAAGGCAGGCAGGTTGCCGTTGCTGACCCGCAGCTTGTCGAACTCCGCGCGGACCTTCGTGTCGCCCAGCCACCCCACGTCCACCGCCGCCGTCCCTCCCAGCGCGCTGGCCCGCACCGCCAGGCCGGGGGGGAAGAGGGTGGGGCGCACGGCCACGCTGTCGATGGTCACCGCCTCGCCCAGCTCCGCCGCGCCGACAATGCCCTCGCCGCTGACCAGCTGCGCCAGCGTCTCCGCGGTCATCGGCTGCGGCGGCTTGCTGACCCGCACGTGGGTGGCGGTGATGCCGGACAGCCCCGGCCGCAACGAGCCGATGCGCACCGCGAGCCCCGCCTGACCCGCCTCCGAGATGATGCGCGTGCGCACCATGTCATACGGGAAGGTGAAGAGCAGGCAGAGGATGAAGGCCACGAGCGCGAACGCGCCGTAGCCCACGACAACCTTCCAACGAGCGGGCTTGGTCTCTGAGGACATGGCTTATTGCTTCATCCGGTAGGTGGCCACGGTGGTCCACGCCGTCAGCAAGTCCGACGGACGGGGTTCGATGCGCAGGTACTTCACCTTCACCACGCCCGGTCCGCTCTCCACCGTGCGCAGGAAGTCGGTCAGCTTCCTCAGGTCCACATCGGAGAACGTCAGCTCCACGGAGCTCTCCATGATCTTCCCGTCGCCGATGCCCACGTCGCCCTTGGGCGTCATGTTGGGGACCTGGAGGCCCGCGGCCGTGGCCTTGTCCTCGATGTATGAAATCAGCTGCACGTTGCTCGACGTGAGCTGCGTCTCCACCGACTGACGGCTGGCCTGCGCATCGCGGAAGCTGGCCGCCAGCGCCTGCACCTCTTGCAGCTTCGCCAGCTTGTCCTGCGTGCGCTTGCGATAGCCGGACGCGCTGTTGGCGAACGTCATCAGCACCGCGAAGACGATGAACACCGCCACCGCCGCGCCGGCGATGGACACCATCCGCCGCTCACGGTCACTCAGCCGCTCGAACCACGTCTGCAGCGGCGCCAGTGCTTCCTGAAGTTTGGCCATGACTAGCTCTCCCCCCCTTCCGTCCCGGGGCACTGCACCTGGACATCCAAGCGGAACGTGACTTTCTGCCCGTCCCGGGTGCGCTCCACCTTGCCCTGCTTCACTTCCTTGAAGCAGGCATGGTTCTTCAGCGCGTTGGACAGCGTGTCCACCTGCTTGGAGGAGTCCGTCTCGCCCTGGAGGATGACGCGCTCCGTGTCGATCTGGATGCGGTCGAACTTCACCGGCAGGTCCTGCGGCACCTTCTGCGTCACCTCCGCCAGGAGGTTGACCGCGGACAGCTTGGGCAGCGCCGCCGCCGGGCTCTCCACGCCCTTGAGCATGTTGAGCGCGCGGTTGTAGTCCTTCTCACACCGCCCCAGGATTCGCTGCGTCGTCTCGCACAGCGCCGCGTCCACCTGCGCCTCGCGCCGCGACAGCACCGAGTTGCGCACCACGCCGAACGCGATGAGCAGGAGCAGGAGCGTGGCCGCGAAGGAGGCCAGGAGCCCCAGCTTGTCCTTCACGTAGTCGAAGTCACCCTTGAAGGCGAGCTCGCCCCGCCGGTAGTTGAACCGAGGCGCTCGCGCCCCGGCCGCATTGCCCCGAAGCGCCAGCGCGTACGCCTGCGCCGCCGTCGGCTGCTCCGCGGTGGGAATCGACTCCGCCGTGTCCGAGGGAAGCGCGAGCACGCGCACCGGCAGGTTCAGGTCCTTGGAGAGCTGCTCCGCGAGGCCCGGCATCCGCGCCGTGCCACCGCAAATCACCAGCGCGCCCACCTGCTGCCGCGTGCGCGCCGTGTACGCCTTCAGGGTGGGGCGCAGCTCGCGCAGCAGCGGCTGGAGCCCGCGCGTGAACGCCGCCGCGGCGCGCTCCGCGTCCGGCCCGCGCGCCGCGCTGGCCATGGCCCCGTGCTGCTCCTTCCAGTGGTGCGCCTCCGCCAGGGACGTCTGGAACTCCGTGGCCAGGGCCTTGCTCAAGTCCCGTCCGCCGCCCGCGAACGTGCGCGCGAACTGCACGCCCGTGCCCGGCTTGCCGACGGCCACCGAGGTGCGCTCGTGACCGATGTCCACCACGGCCACCACGCCGCCCTCGCCCGAGCCCTCGAAGAGGCCGGCCGCCTGCTGGAGCAGGTTCTGATAGGCGAGTCCCGGGTGCGTGACGATGCGCGGGTCCACCTTCAGCTCGGACAGGAGGTCCACCAGCGACTTGAGCTCCTCCTTGCGCACCACGCCCACCAGGAGGTCGCTGGCCTTCTCCTTGCCGTCCGTCTCCTTCAGGCTGACCACCTGGTAGTCGTAGACCACGTCGGAGATGTCGAACGGCAGCAGGCTGCCCACCTCGAAGGGCAGCGTCGCCTCGATTCGCTTGCCGTCGGAGAACGGCAGGCTCAGCGCGTGGGTGATGAGCGCCGGGCCGGGCAGGGCGACGACGACCTGGTCGGCGTGCCCTGGCGGCAGCTTGCCGAGCAGCTCCGTCACCGCGGCGCGCAGCGTGTCGGCGCGCTCGCCCTCTTGAGCGCGGCGCACCTCCACGAAGCTCCGGGTGGCGTGTCCTTTCGTCCGAGCCTCCAGCACCACGCCCTTCACGGAGTGGCTGCCCAAGTCGAGGCCAAGAATGCGGGCCATGCTATTCCTCTCTCCAGTACAGGAGCTTGCCCAGCGTGTCGTCCAGCCGGACCACGGCGGTCAGCGTCTTCTGGACGTTGCCCGCCTCTCCCACCGATTTGATGGTGAACGTCTGACTCTTGTCGCCGATGAGGCGGTTGCCCGCCACGTTGGACCTGACGGCGGGATTGGCGGCGATGCCGGCGCTCTCCACCACGGCCACGAAGTCCTGCACGGACATGCCGAAGAAGCTGAACATGCGCGCCGAGCGGATGCGAGTGATGAGCTCGTTGAGGAACACCGGGTCCTTCAACCGAGGGTCCGGCCGCGCCGGGTCCGCCACCGACATGATGGCCAGCCCCATCATCACCGGGTCGTCCGTGTTGATGTTGGGCCGTGAGTTGATGTCCGGATACACCGTGAGCCGGTCCTTGAACGCCGCCATGAACTGGTCGTTCACCCCGTGCACCCGGTACAGCTCGTCGATGCTGTCGAAGCGCGCGTTCTTCGGCTCGTAGCTCGGCTCATAGCGGCTGTAGGACCCTCCCTCGTCGGAGAAGCCCGAGGGCAGGGGATTGACGGGGTCCGTGCGGTTGATGGCGGAGCCCGTCTCATCGTCGTCCGCCCAGTCCTTGATGGCCAGCATCACGTTCTCGGGCGTGCTGCGCACCTTGTTCGCGTCGTCGCGCTGCCAGAGGAACTCGAAGCGCTTGTCCTCGAGCATGTCCATCAGCCGCAGCGCGGTGGGCAGCGCGTCGCCCGCGCCCGCCATCAGGCGGTGCACGTTGAGCTTCTCCTCCTCGTCGGAGATGGTCGACAGGAAGCAGCCCTCGAAGCCTCCGAAAGAGCGGCGCGTCATCTGCGCGGACATCTCCCGCGAGGCCGGGTCCTCTTCCCCGTCCATCTTGAAGCGCTCGTCGTCCTCGTCCTTCTCCTCGACGGGCGCGATGTCGCTGGAGGTCCCCTCCGCGCCTTCACTCTTCACCAGGCCCTTCAGGAGGTGGCAGTCCACCCGCGCCATCTTCCAGAGCTGGAGGTTGAGCGACGTGGGCTGCGGGGTGTTGCCCTGGTTGCCTTGTCCCTGGCCCCCCATGAGGCTGCCGAGCAGGGCCGCGGGGTTGGGGATGGGCGTCTGGTCCACCTGCCGCTGGAAGCGCAGGAGCAGCCGCGACATCGCCACGCCCGAGCGCGCCATGTAGTACGCGCGCACCTCGTCCCGCTGGTTGGCGGCGAGCTGCAGGTCGACGCGGCTGTTGTACGCGAACTCGGTGGCGATGACGGTCAGCAGCGCGATGGACACCACCGCGATGATGAGCGCCACGCCCCGCGAGCGCCGCTCACCGCGCGGGTTGGGCCCCGCTCCGGGCGCCGCGGATTTCGGACGGCGCCGCCGGGGCGCCTGCTGGAAGAAGGGCAGGGGCATCAGTACCTCGGCAGCTCGGTGTTCAACATGATGCGCGCCTGGGTGACATAGCGCGCTTCCTTGCCCGTCTCGTCCACGGCCGTCACCGTCATCCGCACACGCGTGGGCAGGATGCTCTTCTGCTCGAGCCGCCGCGTGTCCCACTCGTCATCCCATTCCTTCTTGTCGGAGTTCCAGTACTCGAACTCCAGCTTCTTCACGCCCTCCAGCAGCACGTCCGTCGTGCCGCCCCGGTCCATGCGGTCGTCCACGTTGGGATTCGTCCGCCGCTTCAGGTCCAGCCGCCCCTTCGCCTTGCGGTCGTCGCTGGGCTCCACGAAGTACTCCACCACCGCCTGGTCGGACTCCTTCACGTCCGTGTACAGCCGCTGGTGGGCGAACGTGGTGAACAAGAGCCGGTCGCTCTCTCCCACGAAGTTGGTGGGCCGGTCCTGCTGGTCGCGGAAGCGCTTCAGGTCGAACCGGTCGCTGACGTACGCGGAGCCAATCTCGCGCGACATGCGGTTCATCGCCACGCGCAGCTGCCGGTAGTGGTCCGCGTCCGTCTCCACCGTCTCCTTCGCCGTCAGGCCCGTCTGGAAGGCCATGGCCACCACCGTGCCCATCAGGGCGGTGATGGCCACCGCCACCATGACCTCCATCAGCGTGAAGCCACGCGCGTGTCGGGTCATCGGTCGTTCCTCTGGCTGCCTGGGAAGTTCGGGAACGGCGACCGGGTGCCTCCGCCAAGAATCCCGCCTCGAGGAGGCGTCGGCGTGCCGCCCCCGCCCTGCGGCTGCTGTGGCTGGCCACCGTTCACCCGCTGCAGCCACTCCGAGCGGCGCATCAGCGGCTGGCGCGTCTGCGGATGCAGCATGGTGCCGTTGGGGCCAGGGATGGGGTTCGGCACAATCATCCCGGGGCTGTTGGGGTCCACCCACTGGTTGTCCGCGCCCGGCGTGGTGCCCTGGTTGGGCGTGAAGCCGCCGTTGCGGTCCGAGCCCGGGCCGAGCGACACCACGTGCGTCACCAGGTCGATGCTCTCCACCTGGGTGCCTTCCTGCCAGTACACGGTGAGGTGCACCTCGCGCACCGCCTGGGTGAGCTGCTGCACCATCTGCGCGAACATGGGCTGCGCCATGCCCATGGCCGCGCCGCCCAGTCCGCCTCCCGCGGGCTGCGGACCGCTGGGCGTCTTGCCTCCCTTGTCGCCGCCCGCGCCGCCACCGCCGAAGAGGCTGGCGATGCCGCTCATCGGGTCGCTGGAGTCGCCGCCGATGGGCAGGTTGAAGATGGCGCCGATGAGCTGGTCGGGCGTCACTCCGTCCAGCTTCGGGGCGATGATGCGCGCCTTCCACTTGAACTGGGTCCAGCCCTCGTCGGAGAAGTCGCCGGACTCCTCGTCGTCGTCGGGCGAGAAGCCGTCGTCGTAGAGCTTCTGCTCCACGTCCGTCATCTTCGAGCGCGCCAGCAGCGACGCCACCGTGAGCCGCTTGGTGTAGACGTGGTTGGCCACCGCGCCCGCGTTCAGGTCGAAGATGGCCATCAGCGCCATCCCCAGGATGGCGAGCGCGACGATGACCTCCAGCAGCGTGAAGCCATGGGCTCGCTTCATCGCGGCACCTCCAGCGCTTCGTCGACGATGTTCACCTTGCCGGTGAGCGGCGACACATCCAGCGTCCAGACGTTGTCGCCCTGGCTCACGTAGACGTACGCCTTCTCCGTGTAGCCCTGCGGGAAGAAGTAGAGATACGCCACGCCACTGTCGACCGCCTCTCGCTGCTGGCGGGTCCAGATGGAGATGCGCACGTCCTCGGGCAGCTCCCGCGCGGGCAGCTCCTCGGACGTGAAGGACGAGAAGCGCGACACGTTCTCCACGCGCACCTTCTCGCTGTCCATCAGGTCCTGCGTGGAAGGCGTGTCGCCCCCGGTGGTGAGGTAGCTGCGCCGCTCGTCGCGGTCGCCCCCGCGGCTGTCACGCCGGGACCGCTCGCGCTCGCGGTTCTCGTCGCGCAGCGCGTTGTCGCGGTCCCTCGCCGTCGTCACGCCGCTCTCCGCGCACTCCGCATGGTAGCGTGTGGCCTTCTCCTCCTTGGGCTCGGGAATCTCGAACACCAGGCGGCACGTCTTGCCGCGCAGCGCCGCCGAGTCGTAGAGCGAGCGGATGGTGCCCGCGAGCTCGCCCGCCGCACCCTTCGCCTTGGCGCCGGTGAGCGAGCCGATGCCCATCACCGCCGCGGAGAACAGCATCGCGATGATGATGATGGCGATGGAGATTTCGATGAGCGTCAGGCCGCGCTGCGCTCGGCGCTGGGTCTTCTTCATGGAGCCCCCCCGTTGGCCAGCACGCCTCCACTGCTCAGGTCCGCGTCCAGACCCACGCCGCCCTTCTTGCCATCCGCGCCGTAGGACACGACCGCGCCGCTCTTGCCGTCCGTCCAGTACACGTAGGGATTCCCCCACGGGTCCAGCGGCACGCCGTCCATCAGCTTCGCGTCGATGAGCGGCTGGAAGCCCTCTTCCCGCGAGGGGAAGCGACCCATCAGCCGCTGGTGTGCCTTGAACTTGCCCTCCATCCTGCGGATGGCGTCGCGCGCCCGGCGCTGGTCCGGCGCCAGCGTGCGGTCCTCCGTCGCGTACACGAGGACGAACGCCAGCACGCTGGCCACCAGGATGATGAGCCCCAGCACGAGGCGCCCCAGACGATGGGGGCGGGCGGCCCCCGCGGGCGAGGGCGTCTGGGATGGATGGGAGTCGTGCTCGTTCATGCCCAAAGCCTGGTCAACACGCGGGAGCTGCGCGTTCTTCACTTCTTGCCGGCGGCCGCGTCCGCGGAGGAGATGTCCGCGTCATTGCCCTCGCCGCCCGCGGTGCCATCCGCGGCGTACGAGATGATGACGGGCTTGCCGCCCTCGTTCAGGTACACGTACTCGTTGCCCCACGGGTCCTTGGGCAGCTGCTCGAGCGTCTGCGCCTCCACCAGCGCGTTGAGCCCCGAGGACGTGTCCGGGTACTTGCCCTTCTTCGTGTAGTAGAGCTTCAGGGCGCTCTGGATGTTCTTGATGTCCAGGCCGGCCGTGTCCCGGCGGGCCGCCTCGAGCTGGGGAATCACCGCCACGCCCACGGCGGCGGCGATGAGGCCGAGGATGGTGATGACCACCATGATCTCAATCAGGGTCATGCCGCGGCGGTTGCGGCGGCGGCGCTGCTGGCTCTGGGTCGTCTGGCTCATGTCTGCTCTCACCTCGGGGTGACTTTCTGGCAAGCCACCGCATCGTGTTCAGGACTTCCTGTCAGGGGGCCCGGGGCCCGTCCACCACCCCGGAGGTGGGGGCCGTGGCCTGGGGCCCGTACAGCCGGGCCCCCACCGTCACCAGCGCCGCGGCGACGGCAATCATCGCCACCAGCGTCACGCGCTGAATCCAACGGTCGAGCGTGTCGTTCATCATGTCCGAGGCACCCCTCACCGGATGGCCGAGTTCACCTGGAGAATCGGCATCAGGATGGAGAGCGCGACGAATGCAATCACCGCGCCCATCACCACGATGAGCAGGGGCTCCAGGAGCGAGGTGAGGGCGCCGATGCGCACGTTCACCTGCGTCTCGTAGTTGTCCGCCACGTTGGTGAGCATCTCCTCGAGCTGGCCGGAGCGCTCGCCGATGGCGACCATGTGGTAGACGAGCGGCGGGAACTCGCCGGACCGCTTGAGCGGATTGGCGATGCTCTCACCCTCGCGGATGGAGTCGCGGGCCTTCTCGATGACCTCGGCCAGCACCGTGTTGGTCATGATGGCCTTGACGATGTCCATGGCGGCGAGCAGGGGCACGCCGCTCTTGAGCAGCGTGGACAGCGTGCGCGCGAAGCGGGAGATGGACAGCAGGCGCACCAGGCTGCCGACGATGGGCGCGTTGAGCGTGATGCGGTCCCACTTCGGCTTGCCCTTGGGGCTCTTCGTCCAGCGCACGAACAGCCAGCCGCAGAGCACCATGAAGGGGACGGCGACGAACCACCAGTTCTGGAAGAAGTTGCTCGTGGCGATGAGGACCCGCGTGCTCAGGGGCAGCGTGGCCTTCATGGTCTCGAAGATCTTGGTGACCTTCGGGACGACGAACACCATCAGCGCGACGAGGATGCCGCCGCCCACCACCATCATGATGGCGGGGTAGAGCATGGTGCTGAGGATCTTCTGCTGCAGCCGGGCCTGGTTCTCCGTGAAGTCGGCCAGGCGCGTGAGCACCGCGTCCAGGGCGCCGGAGGCTTCACCCGCGCGCACCATGTTGACGTAGATGCTGGGGAAGATCTTCGGGTGCTGGCCGAGCGCGTCCGCCAGGGACGAGCCCTCGTTGACGCGCTGCTTGATGTCGGAGAGGGCGCGCTTGAAGCGCTCCTTCTCCACCTGGTCCACCAGCGCGGTGAGCGACTCCACCAAGGTGACGCCCGCGCCCAGCAGCGTGGACAGCTGGCGCGTGAAGATGGCGACGTCGTCGGTGTTGACGCGACCGCGACCCAGCTTGCGCAGGTCGATGTCGCGCGCCACCAGCGCCGCGTTGGAGCCCTTGGCCACCGCGCCCCGACTGCCTTCCGCCTGTGCCAGCACATCCGTGAGGAAGATGCCGTCGGCTTTCAGCTTGGTGCGCAGCGTCTTGGGGGAATCCGCCTCCAGCAGGCCCTTGATCTGCTTGCCCGCGGAGTTGAGACCTCTGTACTCGAAGACCGGCATGGCTCGATGACCCCGGCCCCTCCCAGGGAGGAGCTGTCGGTTACATGTCCTCCTGGGTGATGCTCAGCACTTCGGCGATGGTCGTCTCTCCCAACGACACCTTGCGCGCGCCATCCTCCAAGAGCGTCGTCATGCCCTTGCCGGTGGCGGACTTCTTGATGGTGGAGGCGTCCACGTTCTTCAGCACCAGCTGGCGAACGTCATCGTCCACCGGGAGGAACTCGTAGATGCCCGTGCGGCCGCGGTAGCCGTTGCGGTTGCACGTGGGGCACCCGGTGGCCTTGTAGATGCGGTCCACGCCGTAGCGCTGCTTGAAGGAGGCGAGCGTGTGGCTCAGCTCCTTGAGCTCCGCGTCCGTGGGCTGGTAGGCCTCGCGGCAGTCGGGGCACACGCGGCGCACCAGACGCTGGGCGAGGATGCCCGTCAGCGAGGACGCCACGAGGAAGGGCTCCACGCCCATGTCCACCAGACGGGTGACGGCGCCGGCCGCGTCGTTGGTGTGGACGGTGGAGAGCACCAGGTGGCCCGTGAGCGAGGCCTGGATGGCGATCTCCGCCGTCTCCTTGTCGCGAATCTCGCCGACCATGATGACGTCCGGGTCCTGGCGCAGGAAGGAGCGCAGGCCCTGGGCGAACGTCAGACCAATCTTGGGGTTGATGGCCATCTGGCCAATGCCCTTGAGCTGGTACTCCACCGGGTCCTCGACGGTGAGGATGTTGAGGTCCGGGGTGTTGATCTTCGACAGGGCGCCGTAGAGCGTCGTCGTCTTGCCGGAGCCCGTGGGGCCGGTGACGAGGACGATGCCGTGCGAGCGCTTGACCACGGCCTCCATCGACTGGAGCGTGGCCTTGCTCATGCCAATCTCGGCCAGGTCCAGCAGCGTCGCCGTCTTGTCCAACAGACGCATGACGATGCGCTCCCCGTTGGTCGTGGGGATGGTGGACAGACGGATGTCGATGTCGCGGCCCGCCAGCTTGATGCGGATGCGGCCGTCCTGCGGCAGGCGCTTCTCGGCGATGTTGAGCTGCCCCATCACCTTCACGCGACTGACGATGGCGTTCTGGTAGCGCTTGGGCGGCTTGATGACCTCTTGCAGCACACCGTCCACGCGGAAGCGCACCAACAGCTCGCGCTCCATGGGCTCGATGTGGATATCGCTCGCGCGCTCCTTGGCGGCGCGGAAGAGGACCGAGTTCACCAGCCGGATGACAGGCGCTTCGTCATCCACGTCCAGCAGGTCCTGGGGCTCGTCCAGTTCATGGGCGATGGCGTCCAGGTCCTGCGTCTCCATCTCGTCGACGAGCTGCTCGGCCTCGTTGATGGAGCGGTCATAGACGCTGTTGATGGCGTCGGTGATGGTGCTCTCGAGCGCGAGCCGGGGGCTGATGCTCTGCCCCAGCAGCAGCCGCGCGTGGTCCATCGCGGAGGTGTCCAGCGGGTCCGCCACCGCCAGCACCACGCTGTCACCCTCCAGGGCCAGCGGGAGGATGTGCGACTGCTTGGCGAAGTTGATGGGGATGCGCTTGACGAGCTCCGCGTCCACTTCCTCCGTGAAGATGCGCGCCAGGTAGGGCAGGTCCAGCTGGTGGCCCAGCGCCTTGGCGACGTCCTCGGCGGAGACCGCCTTGAGCCCCACCAGCACCTCTCCAATCCGCCCGCCCTTCTCCTCCTGGGCGGCGAGCGCCTCCTGGAGCTTCTCCTCGGTGAGCGAGGGGACGAGCGCGCGGAGAATCTCTCCCAGCGGCCTTCCGCAGAGGAAGGCCTGCCCGTGGGAGACGACCTGGGTGGAGTCGTTCCGGGCGGTGGCCGTGCCAGTCACGGCGGGAAGGGTGGGGTCGGCGGTCACGTTCATGGGCTCAGGTTCCCGTGTCCGGCTGGATGCGCAGGCGCTCTTGCGAGGCGTCGCCGGTGGAGTCCGACGCGGGCGCCTCGGGTGCCGGCTGGACCGGCACGACCGGGGTGGACTCCTCGGAACCCGTGGGAGGAGGCTGCGCTTCCCGCACCTCGGGGTCGCGAGCCTCGGAGGCCGGGGCAGGGGTGGGCGGCGGCGAGGCGGGCTGCGGGATGTTCTGCCGGTTGGAGGGCGAGCTGTTGGGCCCGATGACGCGGTCACCCGGCGCGCCGCTCTCCACGCGCTGACGCTCGCGGACGACGGCCTGGTTCATCTTCGCGAGCGGACCCGGCTTGCGGCTGAAGTCCACCGCCGCGTCGTAGCCCGGGAGCTGTCCGTAGAACTGCTCCACGAACTGCTGCCGCTCCTTCATCTTGCGCTCCAGGATGATGCGGAAGTCCTCGGGGCCGCGGATGATGTACGGGGTCAGGAACAGGAGCAGGTTGGTCTTCGTCTTCTTGCGCGTGGTGTCGCGGAAGAGGTTGCCGATGAGCGGGATGTCGCCGAGCACGGGAATCTTGTTCACGGACTCGATGGTGCGGTCCTGCATGATGCCGCCCAGCACGACGGTCTCCTGGTCCTTGGCGATGACCGTCGTCTTCGCGCTGCGCTTGCTGGTGGTGGGGCCGAGCACCGGGTTGTCGGAGGCAATCTCCTCCGTCTGCTCGGTGATGGCCATGCGGATGTAGTCGCTGTCGTTGATCTGCGGCTTCACCGTCAGCTTCAGCTCCACGTTCTGCCGCTGGATGGGCGCGTACAGCGAGCCCAGGCCGCCCAGCGCGCCGAGAATCGACGGGTTGAGGCCGCCGTTGGCGCCCGCGCCACCGCCCACCTGGGAGCCCAGCGAGGAGGGCGTGAAGCCGGACTGGAAGGGCACGTTCTGGCCCACGGTGATTTCCGCCTCCTCGTTGTCGCTGGTGAGGATGTGCGGCGTGGAGAGCACGTTGACGTCCGCGCTCTGCTGCATCGCGTGGAGCACGATGCCGAAGGCGGGGATGTCCAGGCCCAGCTTCTCCAGCGCCGGAATCACCGGCCCCTGGAGGCCCGCGAGGAAGCCGCCGAACTGCGCCAGGTTGCCCAGGCTCAGCGAGGGAGGCAGGCCTTGGCCGCTGTTGTTCGTGCCAATCAGGCCCGGCGCCGCGCCCCGGTCGGTGTTGAGCGAGAAGCCGCTGTGCATGTTGATGCCGAACTCGGCATCCCGCGTCAGGTTCACTTCCATGATGACGGCCTCGACGAACACCTGGCGGCGGGGCGCGTCGAGCTGCTGGATGACCTGGACGATGTTCTTGTAGTCCGACTGGCTGGCGACGATGACCAGCGAGTTGGTGCCCTTGTCGGCTGAGATCTTCACCTCGCCGCTGAACAGCTCCGCGGCCTGGGTGGAGGTGCCGCGGGGAGCGCCGGGCGGCATGTTGGGCGCGCCGGGCGTGCGCGGGCGGTTGGCGGTGCCCTGGGCCAGCGACTGGAGCGTGCTGGCCAACTCCTCCGCGTTGGCGTTCTCCAGGTAGTAGACGTTGATGCGGCCGCCGGTGCCGGACGGGATGTCGATCTGCGCGACGATGTCCTGGATGCGCGAGAACGCGGCGGGGCTGGCGACGATGATGAGCTTGTTGGTGCGCTCATCCGGGATGATCTGCGACAGCGTCACCGGGCCGCCGGAGCTCTCTCCGCCACCCGGCATGGGCTGGGCCATGACCTCGGGGGTGCCCCCCGCGGGCGGGACACCCTGCACGAACGCGCCAGGGCGCTGACCGGGGCGGGCGCCCTTGGCCTCGAAGATGCGCTGCACCGTGTTGGCCACGTCCTGCGCGGAGGCGTACTGGACCTGGATGACGCGCAGCTCGTCGCTGGCGGCGCGCGTGTCCAGCTGGTCGATGAGGCGCTCCAGGCGGTGGATGTTGGAGCCCACGTCGTTGACGATGATGGTGTCGGGCGGGTACGGAATCGTGTCGCCGTCCTTCGACACCAGCTGCTGCAGCACGCCGCGCAGCGGCTCCACCTCCACGTTGCGGATGCGGAACAGCTTGGTCACCATCTGCTCGTTGGTGGTGTACGGCTCGCCGTCACCGACGATGGTGGGGATGGGGTTCTGCTTCGCCGACCGCTTGTCGACGATCTTCATGAAGCGGCCGTACTGGTAGGTGGCCAGGCCGTTGGCGTCGAGCGCGGCCAGGAAGGCGGAGTAGAACGCGTCCGCGTTCACCTCCACGCGGCCATTCTCCGGGCCGATGATGGAGATCTTCCCGCGCACGTTCTCCGGGAGGATGAACGTGCGGCAGGTGGCGTCCGCCACCGTCTGGACCAGCTTCTCGATTTCGACCTTGTCGAAGTAGATGCCGTAGCGCGCGTTGCGCCGGGCTTCCTCGCACGTGGGGATGTTGCGCGCGCCCTGATTGGCCTCGTCGGCGGTGGGCGACTGGGGAGTGATGGTCCGCTCACCCGGCGCCGAAGGCGCGGAGTTGTCGGGCGGCGGTGGGCGACGCTGGGCCTGCGCGGGGACGGCGAGCGCGAGGCACAGGCAGAGCATCCAGGACGGGAGCGTCTTCATGGAGGAGCGGGCGCGACGTGGGGTTTAACGAACGTTGTAGGACTTGCGGATCGGCGCTCCGTTGCGCTCGATCTCGATTTCAATGCGGGATGCGTCCTTCATCTTGGAATAGACCTCCAGCGCCTTCTCCGGGCTGTTGAGGTCGAATCCGTTGATGCGGCGGATGACGTCACCATTCTGGACGCCAATCTTCGTGTAGATGGAGTCCGGGCGGATGGAGAAGAGCTTGAAGCCCACGGCCTGGCCGTCCTTGAAGGCGGGGACGATTCGCGCCTGCATGGCCACGGAGTTGAGGTCGTTGAGCGTCTTGTTGATCTCCTCGCGCGGCACTTCGTACTCGTTGTCGCTGACCGCGCGGATGCCGCTGCTGGGGTTGGGGTTGCCCACCGCCACCGGCGGCGTGGGAGGAGTGAACGTCCCGGCGCCGTCACCCGGGTTGCCGTCGATGAACTCCTTGCGCCCGTTGTTGATGACGATGACGCGCTCACGCTCGATTTCGTGAACGGTGGCGCCTTGCAGCTCGTTGCCCTTCATGTACGTCTGCGCGCGCTGGGTCACCATGTCCTGGATGGAAGCGAAGGACCAATCCGGGTTGCTCGCGACGAGCGTGCCCAACAGCTTCACGCGAAGGCCACTCTTCACCGGCTCCGCGTTGAGGTCCGCCAGCGGCGCCGACGGCTCGACCACCGGCTTCTCCGGCTCCGGAATCTTGATGCCCGTCACCCGCGACAGCCCCTCCATGTCAGGCAGGGCCAGCGCCGCCTGCTGACGTGTCTGGGTGGGCGCACGCGCGTTGGCCCCCGACGTCGGCACCGGGGAGATGGCGGACTCGACGAACAGGTTCACCGTCTTCGCCGCCAACAGGGCGACGAGCGCGATGAACAGCAGGGTCACTGTCCAGAAGTATTTGCGAAAGAAGAGTTCCATCACGCTTCCGAGTGAAAGCCGAACCCGTGGAGAGCAAGTCAGGTGCCATCGTGGGCCAGGCGGGCCATCCAAGGGGGACGGCCAAGCGCTCGAAATTATTCCAGAAAGGGCGACCGTCCCGAGCGAGGGAGCAGGCCGTCCCGGGCCTCGGGACAAATTGTCAAAGCGGGGTGGGGGCCGGTGTGACGGCCTGTCAGTCGTCGGTGCCGGGGGTGGGTTCGCCGCCGGACGACTGCTCGCGCTCCAGCTTGCGATAGATGGTGCGGGCGGCGATGCCCAACAGTCGTGCGGCCAGCGTCTTGTCGCCCTTGGTGTGGCGCAGCGTCTCGTGGATCACCCGCCGCTCCACTTCTTCCATGGGGGTTCCGATGGGGATGACGAGCTGGGACGCGGCGCCGAGCGGGCCCTTGCGCACCGACTCCGGCAGGTCGCTGGCTTCCAGCACCTCGCCTCGCGCCAGCACCACCGCGCGCTCGACGGCGTGCTCCAGCTCTCGCACGTTGCCGGGCCAGGCGTAGTTCTCCAGCGTCTGGAGCGCCTCCGGGGAGAAGCCGCGCAGGGCCTTGCCATTCTTGGCGGCGAAGCGGCGCAGGAACGCGTCCGCCAGCAGCGGGATGTCTTCCCTGCGCGAGGCCAGCGCGGGGACGCGAATCTCCACCACGTTGAGGCGGTAGTAGAGGTCCTCGCGGAAGCGGCCCTCGGCCACTTCCTTCTGCAGGTCCTTGTTGGTGGCGGCCACCAGGCGCACGTCCACCTTCACCGTCTGCGTGCCGCCCAGCCGCTCGATTTCGCCCTCGGCCAGCGCGCGCAGGAGCTTCACCTGAGCGGACAGGGGCATCTCGCCCACTTCATCCAGGAAGAGGGTGCCGCCGTGGGCGCGCTCGAAGCGGCCCTCTCGCCGGGCCACCGCGCCCGTGAAGGCGCCTCGCTCCACGCCGAACAGCTCCGCCTCCAGGATGTTCTCCGGCAGCGCGCCACAGTTGACGGCGACGAAGGTGCCCTTGGCCCGGCTGGAGTACTCGTGCACCGAGCGCGCCGCCAGCTCCTTGCCCGTGCCCGACTCTCCCAGCAGCAGCACGGTGGCGGTGGAGGGCGCGGCCTGGCGGATGGTGTCCAGCATGGCGCGGAAGGCGGGGGACTGGCCCACCATGCTCCGCCCGCCCGCGGCGCTCATCTCCGCCAGCTTCGCCTTGAGTGTCTGGTTCTCCGAGACGAGCGCCCGCTTCTCCAGCGCCTTCTGCACCGCCTTCACCAGCGCGTGGCGCTTGAGGGGCTTGGTGATGAAGTCGTAGGCGCCGTCCTTCATCGCGGCCACGGCGGTCTCCACCGTGCCGTAGGCCGTCATCAACACCACCTCCACGTCCGGGCGGATGGTGCGCGCCGCGCGGAGCAGCTCCTGCCCGTCCATGCCGGGCATCATCAGGTCCGTCACCATCACCATGACCTCGGGGCGGCGCAGCATCTCCAGCGCCTCCGTGCCGTTGGTGGCGGCCAGCGTGGCCATGCTCTCCCGTTGGAAGATGCGCGTCACGGAGTCGAGGTTGGCGCGGTCGTCATCGACGACGAGGACGGTCGAGGTGGTCATGGTGGGGGCCGCTGCTTGCAATCCTTGTTCCCTACGCGTGCTCGTCGTCCGGCTCGAGCGGGCCGCCGCCCATCCTGCCAATGTCCTCGCGCTTGACGGAGTCGAGGTTGAACTGGAGGGCACTGGCCAACATCTTCGCCACGGTGCCGTCGAAGTCCGGCTTTCCGGCGCCTTTGCGGAAGCGCAGGAAGTTGATGCGGCCGACGACGAAGTTCTTGAGATAGGGGCTCTGCATCCCCTTCTCCTTGAGGGCGTTGACCACCGCCACCACCGCGTCGTCGAGCTCCAGCAGCTTCTGGGCCCGCGCCTCGCGCACGGCGAGTGCCTTCTCCAGTGGCAGGTCCAGGAAGTCCTCCACCACCTTGACGAAGGGATGGTAGGCGCCCGCGGAGAAGCGGGGACGCTGCTCGTAGGCGGCGCCCAGGGTGATGAAGGCGGGCTCCTCGAAGAGGTGCGCGAAGGACTTCTCCGCGCCCGCGCGGCCCGCGCCCACCAGGCCCCGGTACATGCGGACCACCTCCAGCGAGCGCTCCTTGAGGTTGTGGGCCTTCTCCGTGTTGAGGGCGAGGATTTGATAGGCCACGTCCTCGTCGGGCAGCAGCAGCGCGATGATGGACTTGGCACCCAAGAGCTTGCTCGCGTGCAGCCGGTGGTTGCCGTTGGGCGTCCAGTAGCGGCCGTCCTTGCGCACGGCGATGACGGGGTCCAGGAAGCGGTCCAATCGCTCCATCGCGCTGGCCAGCCGCTTCACGTGGGGCTCGGACAAGTCCCGCTGGTACGGCGTGGGCTCCACCTTGTCGATGGGGAGCACCGCGAGCACCACGGGATGGCCGCCCAAGGGCTCGCGGTAGACGCCGAGGACCTCGCCTCCGTCCTCGCGCACGGCGTCGAGGATGTCCGTGGGGTACTCCACCGAGTCGCTCGCCACATCGGCCGGAGACAGGCCTCGTGACTGGGGGGCCGCCTTCTTGCGGCGCGGCTTGCGGGGCGTGGCCGCGGGCTTCGGCTTCGGCTTCGCGGCGGCCGTCTTTCGTGCGGACTTCGCTGCCATGGGGTGTGCCCTCCTTCGCTGCGGACGACGAAAGGTGTAGCCCGAGGCCCTGACATCCGGCGCCCTGAAAGGGTGGGGTGACACACTCCCGCGCCGCCCACGCTAGGGGGACGCGGGAGGTAGGGCTACTCCCCGGAGAGCGTGAGACCTCGGAAGCGGACAGTCGGCGCCCCCGCCGCGCCTCCCCGGAACTGCAAGTCGTTGCCCACGCCGTCCAGGTCCTGGAGCATCTTCAGGACGTTGCCCGCCACGGTGACTTCCTGCACCGCGTGCGTCAGCTCGCCATTCTCGATCCACAGGCCGTTGGCGCCCGCGGACAGCTCCCCCGTGACGGGGTTCGCGCCGTGGCCCAGCAGCGACGTGACGTAGAAGCCCCGGTCCACCTCGCGGATGAGCTCCTCGGGGGACTTCTGGCCGGGCTCCAGGTACAGGTTGCTGGTGCCGATGGAGGGCAGCGCGTTGTAGCCCCGCTTGGCGTTGCCGGTGGGGCGCGCCTTCGCCTTGCGCGCGGTGAACGCGTCGTAGAGGAAGTGGGAGAGCACCCCCCGGTCGATGATGGGCGTGCGTCGGGTGGGCACCCCCTCGCCATCGAACGGCGCGGTGGCGAGTCCTCGGGGCAACAGCCCGTTGTCCACCAGCGTGACGTGCTCTCCCGCGAGCCGCTGCCCCTGGCGCGCGGCGAACATGCTGGCCTGCTGGTGCACGGCGTTGCCGTTGGCCGCCCTGGCGACGCCCGACACGAAGGACGCGGCGACGAGCGGGTCGAACAACACCGGCACCTGCTGCGTCTTCACCCGCCGGGCTCCCAACATGCGCACCGCGCGGCGCGTGGCCTCGCGGCCGATGGACTCCGGCGACTCCAGGTCGTCGAGGAAGCGCTTGTAGTCCAGCCAGTAGCCCTTCTGGAGCTGGCCGTCCGCGGAGGCCACCGGCAGCGCGTACAGGTACACGTACGTGCCCGAGTAGCCTCCGGACATCCCCTCGGAGGACGCGACGTACACCTCGGAGACGAAGTCCCCGGCGCCCACCGCGTTGAAGGTGGCCACGCGTGAGTCCTCCGCGCGGGCCGCCTTCTCCACCTCCAGCGCGACCTTCACCTTCCAGTCGCCGGGGAGGTTCGCCACCGCCGGGTCATACAGCGCGCCGGTGTCGCCCAGGCGGCCCAGCTCCTTCGCGCCGGGCAGGCCGTTGAGCTTGCTGGGCGCGGCGGCCTCGGCCAGCTTCAGTGCCTGGTCGACGAGGCGCTCCAGGCCCGAGGGCTCGAAGTCCGACGTGAAGGCGAAGCCCAGTCGGCCCTTCACGATGACGCGCAGGCCCACGCCCTTGGACGTGGACTGGGTGAGGTCCTCAATCTGCCCTTCGCGTACGCGCACCGTGCTCTGGCGGCCCACTTCCAGGAAGGCCTCCGCCTGGAGGGCGCCCTTCTTCGTGGCGCGCTGGACGATTCGCTTCGCGAGCTTTTGATAGTCCATGGTCTTGGGTGCTCTTTCCTTCAGCCGACCTGGGTTCCGCCGACGGTGACGTTGTCGATGCGGACCGTGGGAAGCCCCACGCCCACCGGCATCGACTGCCCGCTCTTCCCACAGACGCCCATGCCCGGGTCCGGCCGAGGGTCGCACCCCACGCGGGACACGTTCTTGAGGGCCTCCGGCCCCACGCCGATGAGCGTGGCGTTCTTCACCGGTCGGCCCAGCTTGCCGTCTTCAATCTGGTACGCCTCGCTCACCTCGAAGACGAAGTTGCCGTTGCTGATGTCCACCTGCCCGCCGCCGAACGTGGCGCAGTACAGCCCGGACTTCACCTCCTTGAGGATGTCCTCCGGATGGTGGTTGCCCGGCGCGAGGAAGGTGTTCGTCATGCGCGGAATGGGCAGGTGGCGGAAGGACTCCCGCCGGCCGCTGCCCGTGGAGCGCTGGCCCATCAGCTTCGCGTTGAGGCTGTCGTAGAGATAGCCCTTGAGCACGCCGTTCTCGATGAGCACCTTGCGCTCGCCCGGCGTGCCCTCGTCGTCGATGTTGATGGAGCCTCGGCCGCTGGACACCGTGCCGTCGTCGATGACGGTGACGAGCTCGGAGGCGACCTTCTCCCCCAGCTTGCCGGCGAACAGCGACGTCCCCTTGCGGATGAAGTCCGCTTCGAGCCCGTGGCCCACCGCCTCGTGCAGCAGGATGCCGCTCCAGCCCGGCGCCAGCACCACCGTCTGGGGGCCCGCCGCGCAGTCCACCGCGCCCAGCGTGGCCACCGCCTGCCGGGCCGCCTCGCTCGCCACCTCCTCGGGCGGGAAGGTCTCCCAGTGGGTGAAGGGCACCCGGCCACCGCCGCCGTACATGCCCGTGCGCCGCTCGTTCTTCTTGCCCTGGGCCACCACGTGCACCGACAGGCGGCACAGGTCCTGGGTGTCCTCGGTGTAGCGCCCCTCCGTGTTGGCCACGGCGATGCGGCGCGTCTGGTCGACATACGCGGCGTTGACCTGCGTCACCCGCGCGTCGAAGGCCCGGGCGGCCTTGTCCGCGCGGGTCAGCAAGGACGCCTTCAGCGCCACCTCCACGTCCGAGAGCGGGGTGGGGACGTGGTAGTGGCTGGGCACCGCGACGCGGGAGACGGGGAAGGCCCGCTCCGCGCCCGTGGACTGGGCAATCATGGCCGCCGTGGAGGCCGCCCGCAGGAGCGCGGGCTCGTCCCAGTCGTCGGAGAAGGCGTAGCCCACCTTGCTTCCGGAGATGACCCGCACGCCCACGCCCTGCACCAGGCCCGTCTGGGCGCTCTTGATGCGAGACTCCTCGAGCACCACGCTGGTGCTCTGGGTGCGCTCCACGTAGACCTCCGCGAAGTCACCCCCTCGCTCCATGGCCACGGCGAGCAGCCGCTCCAGGAGCCCCTGGGGCAGGAGGGGCGCGGGCACGGGCCGCCGGGCCGCCAGGGGGGCCAGTTGGGACGGGGGGGCGCGCCGGGGCGGCGCGGACGCTCGGGGCATGTCGATAACTCCCTCGGTGAAGCGCTGGGGGTGTGGAAACCTACATAGAAAGGGGAATCTCCCAGAGCAACGGACAAAGGTCGCCCTTCTTTCCCCACTGGTCGGCTTGTCGCATTCCCACCGTGGTGGCGGCGCTTTAAGATGCGCGACGTTTCGGAACCTGGACCCCACCTCATGCCTGCTCGTCCTCCATCCTCCTCCCGTTCTGGTGCCGGCCGTTCTGGCGGCAATGGGGGGGCGGACTCTCCATCGGCGAAGCCGTCGGCCCGGGGCCGCCCGCCGCGCGAGGCCTCCTCGTCCGACGAGGACTTCGCCGCGCCTGCCTCCGGGGATGACGCCTCCGACGGTCCCGCGAACCCCGAGCTCTACGGGGACGCCCTGCCACCCCGCTCGCGCGCGGACGAGACGCGCGTGGGCGCCATCCCGGAATCCCGCGAGGACGAGCCCCGCCGGGAGGACGACGACGACAACTCCGAGGCGACGCGGGCCGGGCCGCCGGTGCAGATGCTGGTGCTGGCGGGGCCGGACCGGGGGCGCAAGAAGCGCTTCCAGGGCGTGCGGATGGTGGTGGGGCGCGGCAAGGACTGCGACTTCGTGCTGGACGACCAGTCCGTGTCGCGCCGGCACCTGGAGCTCGTCTACAGCCAGAACGGCGTGGCGATGCGGGACCTGGGGAGCATCTCCGGCACCCAGGTGAATGACCAGCGCGTGGACGAGTGCATCCTGAAGCACGGGGATGAAATCGCCATGGGCAAGACGCGGCTGCGCTTCGTGGACGAGGCGGAGCAGATCAAGGAGCTGCGCGTCCAGGCGGAGGCCCGCGAGGCCGAGGAGAAGCGCGAGCGCGAGGAGGCTTCCAAGGAGCGCGACGAGGCCCGCAAGGCGGCGAGCTCCGCGCGGGGCACCGACGTGGACCCCAATGACCCGCGCCTCAACGAGGCCACCAACGCCAACTACCGGGTCCCCGAGCAGCTCCAGGCGAAGAACCGCGAGGGCAACAACAAGGGCAAGGGCGCCATCGCCATTCCCCGCACCCGCCCGCCTCCGAGGGCCGCCGCGGCGGAGGGCAACTCGAAGGTGAAGCTGCTCATCGGCGTGGGCGGCGCCGTGGTGGTGCTGCTCATGCTGGGGCTCCTGCTCGTCCCCTCGAAGCCGCCCCCGCCGCCTCCTCCGGACCCGAGCATCGAGCGGGCGAAGCTGCTGATGCAGAAGGCGCGCGAGTCGATGCGCGCGGACGACTACCCGGGGGCGCTGGCCTTCCTCGAGGAGGCGGAGAAGCTCCGGCCCGGCGTGGACGAGGAGGGCCTGGGCAAGGCGGTGGCGAAGGAGGTGGAGGTCCGCAAGGTCTTCCAGGCCGCGCGCGAGCTGATGGACGCGCAGAACTTCGACGAGGCCCGGAAGGTTCTCGACGCCGCGCCGCAGGGCACGGCCAAGTCGGACGACGTGCGGCGCAAGCTCGAGGCGGAGCTGGAGGAGAAGGCCACGGCGTTCCACGTCGGGAAGATGGAGGAGGCCTTCACCGCGAGAGACCCGGACGCGGTGCGCGCGCTGCTGGACCGGATGCCGGACGTCAGCAAGCCCGCCTATTCGCAGCGGCTCCAGGACTTGATCGCCGAGCTGGCGAAGGAGTCCGCGGACGACGCGCGCCGGGCCCGGGCGGGACGTGCGCGCGCCGACGAGCTCGCCAAGGAGGAGCGCAAGCGCTTCATCGAGGAGGCCTTCACGGACGTGGAGCGGCGATTCAACGGCGGGGACTACCAGCGCGCGGTGCTGGAGTGCGACCGCGTGGTGGAGAAGTACAAGGCGGACAAGGACGTGAAGGACCGCTCGCGTCAGCTCAAGACGCTCATCCCCCAGTTCCAGCGCACGCTGGATGACGCGCAGAAGAAGCTCGCGTCCAACGCGCTGGAGTCCGCGTCGAAGCCCCTGCGCCGCGCCGCGGAGCTGTACCGGCAGATTGGCTTCCAGGGCTCGCTGGGGCGCACCATCGACGAGCAGCTCGCGTCGGCGGCGCTGGCGGCGGGGCAGGGGGCCTTGAAGAAGGGCGACCTGGTCGTCGCGGGCTCCAACTTCCGCGAGGCCCTGCGCCTCAACCCCGGAGACCGCCGCGCGCGCGACGGCCTGGATGAGCTGCAGAAGAAGGTGGAGGAGCTCTACATGCGCGCCTATATCGAGCGCGACAGGGACCCGTCGGCCGCCGCGATGAAGTTCAAGATTGTCATCGAGACAGCGCCCGAGGGCTCGGATACGAAGCGCAAGGCGGAGATGTTCCTGAGCGAGCTGCAGCCATGAGCGGGCGCTCGCCAACAACGAAGGCGCGTGGAGATCTGGGATGAGCGAGTCGTCGCTGCGTGAACTCGGGATGGACCTCCTCGAGGAGCGTCAGTTCGAGCGGGCCCTTGCCGTGTTCGCGGAGGCGGTGCGCCGGGTCCCGGCGGACCACCGCTCGCGGATGCTGGCCGCCCGGTGTCTGGCGGAGCTGGGCGAGCGCGAGCGCGCCGTCACGTCGTACCACGCGTGCGCCGAGGGGCTCCTGCGCCGCGACTACCTCCTGTCCGCCATGGCCGCGTGCAAGCTGGCCCTGGACCTGTCGCCCAACGAGCGGCGCCTGCGCGACACGCTCATCCGCGTGCACTCGCGCGCGGTGCGCAGCGCTCCGGGCCGCGCCGTCGTGCCCCCGCCGCTGCCGCCGGAGACGCTCTACGACGGCAAGGTGGACACGGACTTGATGGGGCTCGTCGGCGAGGAGCTGTCCAACCGCGCCATCGAGGTGCTGGCCGCGCCGGACCCGGGCGGCTCCGCGGACCCCAACAGCCGGCCTCCGCTGCCGCTGTTCGCGGACCTGGACCGCGACGCGTTCATCGACCTGGTGGGCCGGATGAACTGGCGCCGGGTGCGGCCCGAGGAGGTGGTGAGCCGCGAGGGCGAGCCCGCCGACCACCTCTGCGTGCTCGTCGCGGGCAAGGCGGAGGTGACGCGGCAGATGGACGGCGAGGCCAAGACGCTGGGCTTCCTGGGCGGCGGCTCCATCTTCGGTGAGATTGCCCTGCTGACGGGCGCGCCGCCGACGGCCACGGTGGCCGCGGTGTCCGACACGGAGGTCTTCGAGATCCGCCGCGAGCACCTCAACGCGATGGCGAAGCTCTACCCCGCGGTGCCGCAGGTGCTGGCGGACTTCGCGCAGCAGCGCATGGCGCGCAACCTGATGGCCACCTCGCCCATGTTCCAGGCGCTGCCGGAGTCGGAGCGGGGCGCGCTGCTCCAGCGCTTCACCTTCCGCGCGCTGCAGGGCCACGAGAAGGTGCTGGTGGAGGGCGAGCACTCGCCGGGCCTGTTCATCGTGCTGGCCGGAGAGCTGGTGGTGCAGAAGGAGGACCCGGCGGGCGGCACCGTGACGCTGGGCGTGCTGCGCGAGGGCGAGGTCGCTGGCGAAATCTCCCTGCTGACGGGCCTGCGCGCCACGGCCACCGTCGTCGTCACGCGCAAGACGGCGGCGGCCTTCCTGGAGCGCAACGCGTTCCACGAGCTGGTCCGCTCCTTCCCGCACATCCGCACGTACCTGGAGCAGCTGTCGGACCGGCGGCTGAAGCAGATTGGCGAGGCCCTCCGGCCCGCCGAAATCATCGACGCGGACGAGCTGGTGCTCGAGCCCGAGGCGGCGTGAGGCGTGCATGGTGATGTTGTCGCGTTCGCGGGTGGTGGGGCTCGGGTTGGCGTTGGCGGCGGCGGGGGCGGTGCTCTACTTCTGGCCTCGCCAGGAGCCGGGTGTCTCCGAGGCCATCACCCGTCAGGTCATCTCGATGGCCCGCGCCGCGGAGACGAAGGACGTCTCCGGGGTGATGGAGGGCGTGTCCGAGCGCTTCCGCACCGACAGCAACTGGGACCAGCGGCAGGTGCGCGGCGTGCTGACGGGCCAGGTGCTGCGCGGCCAGTGGGTCCGCGTCTTCGTGACGAACCTGGAGGTGCATGAGGTCTCCCCCACGCAGGGCGACTTCCAGGCGCGCTTCATCTTCGGCCGCTCACAGGCGGAGAGCGTGAAGGACCTGGCGGCGGAGAGCGTGCTGAACGCCTACCTCATCGAGGGAACCTTCGAGAAGGAGGACGACGGCGTCTGGCGCGTGGTCCGCGCGAGGCACCGCTCGCTGAGTCCCGCCGAGCTGCTGTAGTCCCTTCACTGCAGCAGCGTGTTCGTCTCGGTGACCCAGGCCTTGGCCATCGCGCCCTGGCCCGCGGACTCCAGGCCCTTCTTCACGGTGTCGATGCGCGCCGCCAGCTCCTCGCGCGGCGTGCCCTGGGCCCGGGCGCGCACCAGCCCGAAGTAGTAGTGCTGGCAGCCGGCCGCGTACGCGCTCTGCGCGAAGAGCAGGTCGCCCATGGCCGAGTAGGCCTCTGGCAGCGTCCCCGCGCCGGTGTCCGGGGCCACCGTGGCCAGCAGCACCTTCGCGTTCTCGTAGTCCTTGCGCATCACCAGCAGCGCGCCCTTGGCGTACTGCGCCCGCGCAAGCCCCACGCCCTTGGCGGCGATGGCCTTGTCGTAGGCGCCCAGCGCGTCGTCCTGTCGCCCCGCGGCCTCGAGCAGCCCGCCCCGCGCCAGCCAGTAGCGCCCGTCCTGCTCCAGGAGGCGGACCTTCTTCCCGTCCGTGGTCGCCACCTGGATGTTGCCGAAGGTCCCTTCGTAGGCATCCAGCAGCGCCAGCGCGCTCGCGTTGTCGCCCGACGCCTGGAGGCTGCGCGCGCCGTCCAGGTAGAGAAGGGGCGCGGTGCGTCGCCGGGCCAGCGCGGCCTCGAACGCGGCACGGGCCTGGGTGTCCTTCCGGAGGGCCAGGGCACGCGCCCGGGTGAAGAGCGCGTAGACGTCATCCGGCACGGCCTTCAGCGCGGAGTCCGCGTCCTGGAGCGCCTGGTCCGCGGCGCCTCGTGTCAGGGCCAGCTCCGCCTTCAGCGTGCCCATGCGCGAGCGCAGCACGGGCGTCAGCTCCGCCTGCTTCTGGCTCGCGGCGTCGAGGGCGCGCTGGGCCTCCTCCAGCTTCTTGCCCTGGTACACCTGGGCAAGCCCCATGCTGAGCTTCGCGAGCAGGTGGTCCGGGTTGGCCTGGAGGGCCTTCTCGAAGGCCTCCACCGCCTGGCCAGGCTGTCCCTCGTCGAGGAGGGCCAGGCCGTACGCGCTGGAGAAGCGAGGGTCCCGGTAGGCGTTCTCCGCGGCGCGGGCGAAGGCCTGGCGCGCGGCGGGGAGGTCCCCCTTCGCCTGGAGCGTCAGGGCCATGGCCAGGGTGAGCCGGGGGCTGCTGGCGCCCTGGGCCTGGAGCTCCCCGAGGAACTTCTCCGCCTCGGCCGTCTGTCCTTGCGCGAGCAGGTGGAGCGCGCGCGTGGCGAAGCGCTCGCCGGAGCGGGAGTCGAGCTGTTCGGCGCGAGACAGGTGCTCGCGGGCCTTGGCGTCCGCGCCGGGCTGGTGGTGGTCCAGCCACAGCACCGTCTGGAGGTCCGCGGCCAGGGCCTGGGCGTCGCGGGCCCCGTCATCCACCTGGAACAAGGTGTCCAGCTCCGCCAGGGCACGGGCCAGGTCCGCGGGATTGCCCCGAGAGGCCGCGGCGCGGGCGGCGCGCAGGTGCTCTTCTGTCTGCTTTCGCACCGTGCCGCGGTGGACGAACCAGGTGACGGCTCCGGCGAGCAGCACGGCCACCGCCAGCACCTGTGCGAGCGCGCTCTTCCAACCCTCGCGGCGCTTCCAGTCGGTTTGACCTTCCGTGTTCATGGACCTGTCTCCCCGCGCTGGCGTTGGATGCTATTAGGTACGCCCCTCCCGGGTGTCAATCCATGCGGCCGGGAGCATGGAGGAGTGAGCAATGGCAGTTCACACGGCGCTGTCCCCCGAGGTCTTCACCCGCATCGCCGACACCTTCGGGTTGGGGAGTGTGCGCGGGGTGACGCCCATCCCCCAGGGCTCCATCAACACCAACCACCGGGTGGAGACGGACAGCGGCCGCTACTTCGTTCGCCACACGACGGTGCGCTCCTCGGACGACCTGCGCTTCGAGTCCGCGCTGCTCCACCACCTGGCCGCGCACCACTTCCCCTCGCCGGTGTTGCTGACCACGCGCGATGGGGCGACCTTCGTGGAGATGGAGGGGGGCCGCGTCAGCGTCTTCCGCTGGCTGGCGGGCGAGGAGAAGCGCCACCCGGGCCTCACCGCGGAGCACTTGGAGCGACTGGGCACGGAGCTGGGCAAGCTGCATCGCGACACGCAGTCCTTCACGGGCTCGCGCGGCAACCCCTACTCACCGGACGTCGTGCGCGGCTGGCTGGTGGAGCTCGCGCGTCACCCCGACGCGACGCTGTCCGGGCTCGCCGGAGAGCTGGAGCACGCGCTCGCCACGGCGGAGTCCCGGCGCCAGGGGCTGGAGCCACTGGGCGTCATCCACGCGGACCTCTTCACCGACAACGTGAAGTGGCTGGGCGACAGCGTGGGCGCGTTCTTCGACTTCGAGATGGCCTGCCGCGAGGCCTATGGCCTGGACCTGGTCATCACCTTGAACGCGTGGTGCTTCGACCAGGGGCAGTACCTGCCGGAGCTGTGCCGGGCGCTGGTGCGCGGCTATCAGGACATCCGGCCCCTGGCCCCGGTGGAGCGGGCCAACCTCTTCGGCCACGCGCTCTTCGGCGCCGTGCGCTTCACGTCCAGCCGCATTCGCGACTACCACCTGTCGCCGCTGCCGGCCGACAAGCTGGTGCGCAAGGACTACCGCACGTACCTGGCCCGGACGCGCGCGCTGACGGCGATGGGGCCGGAGGGCTACGCGGCGCTGCTCGGGCTGTGAGTCGGGTGAGGCGCCCGGGGCGGGTCCAACGCCCCGGGGCCGCCGGCCCGGCTAGATTCCGGTGAGGATCTTCCAGGTGTCGCCTTCGCGGCGGAACACCATCTGCTCCAGCTCCGCCTCGCGCTGGGGGCGGGGGGTGAGGCTGGGCATGCGCCAGTTCACCTTCCAGTAGTAGACGGCCGTGGCCACCTCCTTGCCGACCTGGATGCGGCGCACGTCCAGCTCCACCTTGGGCGACTGGAGCTGCTGGAAGAGCGTGGCCAGGTACGGGGCCAGGTTCGCCGCCGTGAGGTCGTCCTCGGGCTCGTTGGGCGTGCCCGCGTCCTCGTGGAAGTCGTTGGACACCAGGGACTGGATGGCCTGCGCGTCGCGTGCCTCAACGGCAGACCGATACTTCTCCATCACTGCCAAAATGGCGCGCGTGTCGGAGTTGTCGTCGATGTCGGTACCGGGGATGCGCTTCGAAGCGCAGGCGGCCAACAGGGACAGGGCGCAAACAGCGAGGAAGCGGATGAGCATGGCGGGGCCTTACGTAGACAAGGGCGGGGAAGTCAACCCATTCCCCAGGCCCCACCTTGCACTCCGCGTGCCTCAGCCCTTGCGGATGACCTCGGAGATGAACCGGTTGAGGACGGGAATCTCGTTGTCGAGAATCTTCAAGCCCTCGCCCTGGATGATCTTCTCGCCGATGAGTGCCAGGGGCTTCATGAGCAGGGGGAGCTTGAGGGTGATCTCCCCGTCCATGGTGCGCTCCGTCTGGCCCGCGCCCAGGTCCCGGAAGCGCATCTTGCCGGTGTTCACCAGCATCTTGGAGATGGTGCCGGACGTGGGCACGTTGGTGAAGGTGAGCTCCTTGCGGCGCTTGTCGTAGGTGGACGACTCGATGAAGGCGAACCACTCCGGGGGCACGCGCTTGGGGCCAATGGACTCGATGACGGGCCGGGGGCGGTAGCGCACGCGGCGGCGGACCAGGTCCCCCTCCGTCTTGATCTCCAGCGGCTGGAGCTCCAGCAGGACGCCGTGATGTTGAAGCAGGAAGGCGAAATACCGCTCGTCGAGGAGTGCTCGCTCGACCTCATCCACCGTCCCCTGGATTCGCTGCTTCGCCTCGAACCGCATCGTTACCCTCCGGATGAGCTGGCCCGTCGCCGCTGTGTGGGCTGCCTGCCTAGCGGAAAGCGGGGCTAGCGGAAAGCCTGTCGTGGCACGAGAGGCCCCCGGAAGGTCTTCTCCTCGAAATCACACCGCTCCATCCACTCCAGGGCCGTGGCCTTGAAGGCGGTTCCGAAGTCCGGAAGGACACCGACTTCGTGGCGCACCGCGCCGCAGTCGCCGGAGAGATAGGCCGCCTCCACCTTCACGCGCAGGGCCTCGCGGCGCAGGGGGAGGGGGAGTGTCTCATCCGCCAGGGCGCTCTGGAGGTACTCCCCCGCGAGGAAGGGCGAGCCCACCTGTTGGAGCCGGCGGCCCAGCAGGTAGTTCAGGTAGGGATCCGCGGGAACGGCCTGGAGCGCGCGAGAGAGCATCAGCAGGCGCAGCTCCTCGCGGGGCGCGAGGAAGTACGCGTCGATGGCCTCGCGCCGCGCGGTGGACTCCAGAGCGGCGAGCTTCACCTGGGCGGTGCGCGTGAGCTCCGGTGTGGCGTCCAGGGACAGCACGGTGTCCAGGTACACGCGGGCCTGGGCGGGCTGCTCGCGGCGGGACTCGACGTCCGCGCGGGCCATGGCCACCTCCGCCTCCGTGACTTTTTGTCCCTTCACCTGCTGGGCGAGGGTGGAGAGCACGGTGGTGGCCTCGTCGTAGCGCTCCAGCGAGGACAGCGCGGCGGCCTCCCCCAGCCGGAACGAGGGCTCCTCGGGCTGGAGCGCCGCGGCGCGGGTGTAGCTCTCCAGCGCCTCCGCGGGGGCCGTCGCCAGGGTGGAGCGGGCGGACTCGGTGAGCCGGGCCACCTCGCGGGCGCAGGCGCGGCTGAAGAGGCTGCCGGCGCGGAAGCGCGCGAAGGCGCGGGCGACGGCGGCCTCGTCCAGCGGGAGGGAGTCGACGTGGCCTTCCCACTCGGAGACCAGCTCCCCCAGCGGGCGCCCATAGGCCTCCTGGAAGTCCGCGTGGGCGTAGAGCGCTCGGAGCCGGTCGGCGCCGTAGGTGTCCGCCAGGTACAGCAGGAAGGAGCCCGCCACGGTGTACGCGCGCGCGGGCGCGGATTGGTAGAAGCCCTCCGGACCCATCAGCTTGCGCATGTCGGGCGCCAGCTTCTGACGGCGCATGCCCGCGGCCCACTGGTGCAGCGTGAGGTCGCCCTGGGCGGGGCCGTCCGCCGCGACGGCGAACCCTTCGATGACGCCCATGAGCGGCCACACGCCCAGCCGGGTGGTGACGCGGAAGGGACCGCTGCCCGCGGGGGCGGCCATGACGTGCGCCAGCTCATGGTGCAGCGTGGAGTGGGGGAAGGGCTTGTCCTGGATGTGCAGCTCGTAACGCCAGGGCTTGGCGTACTGCGTGCGGCCCGCGCCGACGAGGCGCTGCTTCTCTTCCTCGTTGCGATAGAGCCACACCCGGATGCGCTCGGTGGGGGCGACCCCCAGGAAGTGGTGGACCTGAATCCAGCGGAACTCCAGGTCCCGGGCGAACCGGTCCACGTCCTCGCTCGACTTGCCCCGAGGGTAGTGCAGCCGGAAGTGCTCCGTGTCGCGCACTCCGCCCAGCGTCTCGGCCAGGTACGCGTCCGTCATCCGGGTGCGCAGCTGAGGGCCCTTGGCCTCCAGCACGACGATGCCCCCCAGCGGAAGGAGGAGCCACGGGAGGGCCCAGGGGCGCAGGCCCTCGCGGCCCAGGGTGCCGGAGGTGACGCTCAGCGTCGCGGTGGTGGCCGCGGCGAACAGCCACACCCACAGCAGCGTCTCCAGCCGGAACCAGGCCAGGGCGGGCGTCAGGACCAGGGCCTCGTCGTAGAGCGGGCCGGGCAGGTGCCCCAGGAAGTGGTTGAAGGCGTAGACCTGCGGGCCCGCGACGATGGGCCACACGGTGGGGATGAGCGACAGCAGGACGAGCAGGGCGTACAGGCCCACGCCCCGCAGGGGGCTCCGGGCGCGGAAGCCGCAGAAGACTCCCGCCGCCGATGCCAGGGCGGCGGAGGGGAGGGTGAGCATGGGGTAGAAACCGACCAGCTCGAACGGATTGCACTCGGTGCGCAGCCACGCGAAGACGGTGGAGGCGAGGAGGGGAGGGACGAGCGCGGCCCCGTTGAGGAGCAGGGCGGTGCCCAGGGAGCGCCCCACGGCGGTGCCGGGGCGCTCCGGGCGGGTGGCCTGGGCGGGCCGAGGCTCCTGGGAGCGCAGGATGCGGCGCTCCTGGAGGGCCGAGGCGACGCCCGTGCCCCCCCCGAGCAGCCCCACGGCGATGGCCAGGGCCAGGCCCAGCTCGAAGCCCGGGATTCCGAAGAGAGGTAGGAAGATGAGCGCCGAGCCCCCGCCCGCCAGCAGGAGCAGGAGGGCCAGAACGGCCGGGCGGCGCAAGAGAGCGCGGGCACGGGTGAGGACTTGCTCCATGGCCTCCCCTATACTCCCGGCCAGCATGTCCGAACAGAAGCCAGGTCCCGAGCACCGCCAGCACGGGCGCGCGCCCATCGAGCTGAAGGTCGACTACAAGAAGCTCAACTCGTTCTTCGCCGACTACACGAAGAACATCAGCAAGGGGGGCACCTTCATCAAGACGAAGAAGCCGCTGCCCATCGGCACGCGCTTCCTCTTCAAGCTGACCGTGCCGCACCGGGAGGCGCCCTTCGAGCTGTTGGGCGAGGTGGTCTGGTCCAAGGCGGACGGCGACGAGCCCGGCATGGGCATCCGCTTCATCTACAGCAGCGATGCGCAGCGGGTGGAGTTCGAGACGGTGGTGGAGCGGCTGATGTCCGACAGCCTGGGGCCCGAGCTCACCGAGAAGCTGCTCAACAAGCCGCTGCACCCCCAGCATCCATGATGACTCCGCGTCGGCTCGCGCTCGTGGTGCTTCCGCTGCTCCTGAGCGCCTGCCAGCAGGACGCGGAGGGCCGACAACCCACTCCGCCCCCGGCCCCCGTGAAGCCTCCCGTCACCGACGTCACCGCGAAGGACTACGTGAGCCCGCCGCTGCCTCGGGCCCACGTGCGGCTCAAGGACGCGTTCGGCGGGGTGCATCGCGTGGAGGTGGAGGTGGCGGCCACGCCCGATGCCCGCACCCGGGGCCTGATGTGGCGCACGGAGCTGGCGGACGGCAAGGGCATGTTGTTCCTCTTCCCGTCGCAGGAGATGCAGGGCTTCTGGATGCGCAACACGCTCATCCCGCTGGACATGTTCTTCATCACCTCGGACCTGCATGTCGCCGGCATCGTGTCGCGCGCGGTGCCGAAGACGCTCGAGTCCCGCTCGGTGGGGGCGCCCAGCCAGTACGTGCTCGAGGTGCCGGGGGGCTGGGCGGAGAAGGTGAGCGTGCGCAAGGGCAGCCCCGTGGAGTTCGAGGGCGTGGCGGGAATCGAAATCGTTCCCTGACGTGTTGCCCGCCTGTGACGCGGTGAAGCGTGCCGTGATGAAGAAGTGACGCACTGAACAAGTCGTCGCCACACGGCCTCCTCAGGATGTGTCCGGGTCCCTACCCCGCTGTGGCGGGGGCCCTTGACCCCTGGAGGAAGTGCTTCATGTCTTCTCGACTGCTGCGGCTCGCGACCGGCGCGATGCTTCTGGGTAGCTCCCTGTCCCTCACCGCGTGCGACGGTGACGCGGGCCCCTCCGGCCCTCGAGGAGCCGACGGTGACGACGGCGCGCCAGGCCAGCCGGGAACGCCGGGCCGGGACGGAGAGCCGGGGCCCACGGGGCCGGGCTCGCAGGGCCAGCCGGGGCCTGGCGCCGTGGCGCGTGCTCCGGGCGTGGAGGCGAGCACGCCCCTTCCGGCTGTCATCGCGCTGACGTTCCGGGGGGACCTGGGCACGGGCGCGACGAACCTGGCCGAGTACGTGAAGGCGCGCGTGAATCAGGTCGTGGCCGGCACGCTGCCCACGCCCTTCGTCTTCCCGCTGTCGCCCGCGTCGACGGACTCGGTGCGCACCGTGCCGGGCCTGTACTCCACCACCGTCATCAAGTGGATGGACCCCATCACCTTCAACAAGTCGGGTGCTCGCTTCGGCGCGAACGTGGACTACATCGCGTTCTTCGGCGACGGCTGGAGCGCCCAGGGCAACGCGCCGCAGTACCAGGGCAGCGGGGCGGCCGGGTGGATGTGGATCAACCACGAGTACATCTCCGGCTCGAAGCCGCGCGTCGGCACCGCGCCCACGGGCCAGCACCTGGACTTCGCCCGCTTCCTGCGCAACAGCGGCACGTTGTCCAACGCGGTGACAGATGGAACGACGTGGCAGGATGACGCTGTCGCCACCTACAACAAGGAATGGAAGAAGCAGGTCGGAGGGAGCTGGATTCGCGTGGTGCAGGACCCGGCCACGGGCGAGTGGGCCGTGGACCGCAACGCGGGCAACGTGCGCTACGACGCGACCAGCGCCACGCAGGCGAAGGTCGTGGGCATGACGCTGTCGGGGGTGGACCACGATGACTCGGGGGCGGCGCTGCCTCCGGGGGTGGTGGCCGGAACGCACAACAACTGCTCGGGCGGGCAGACGCCGTGGGGCACCATCTTCACGGGGGAGGAGAACGCGCAGGGCGTCTACGGCGACCCGGAAGGCGGCCTGTGGACGGGGAAGAATGACTGGGTGGCCAACGCGCCCGGGATGATGCCCGGGGCTCCGCTCGCGCCGGACTTCTCGCCGCCGGTGTCGGGCGACATGGTCAGCAAGGACGCGAGCTCCTCGCACCTGAAGGACGGCTATGGCTTCCTCACGGAGGTGGACCCGGGCCAGCCCGCGGACCTCTGGTACGGCAAGGACGCGTCGAAGCCGGGCGTGGGTCATCGCAAGCTGGGCGTCATGGGCCGCGCGCGGTGGGAGAACGCGGCCATTGTCGTGGACGCGAACTGGAAGCTGCTCGCCGACCAGCCCATCGTCGTCTACGGCGGGGATGACCGCCGAGGGGGCCGCATCTTCAAGTTCGTCTCCAGCCGTCCCTACAAGGCGGGCATGGCGAAGGCGGACATCCGCGCGCTGCTCGACGAGGGCAAGCTCTACGCCGCGCACCTCGCGGGCCTGGACAACAACACGGGGGACTCGCTGGTGGGCGGTGTCGTCCCCACCGACGAGAAGCCGGGGCAGGGCCGCTGGGTGGAGCTGAGCCTGGGCAGCACGGACCTGGCGCCCAATGGCGAGGCGTGGGGCCAGCCGACGATGACGGTGGGCACCGCGCTGCGCGACGTCAGCTACAACGCGATCGGTGGTTTCACGGACGATGACCAGGTCCGCAAGCTGCTGTGGACGGCGGCGAACAAGGTGGGCGTGATGGAGCTCAACCGCCCCGAGGACCTCGAGTGGAACCCGAAGGACCCGAGCGGCTCGCCGCTCTTGTACGTGGCCTTCACCGAGCACGGTGACCCGACGGCGCTGGACCAGCAGGGGCGCGTCGCCACGGCCTCGCGAGGGCAGGATGGGACGTGGGCGGTGAAGACGCGCGCCGCCACGGAGAACCGCTCGACGGACCGCGTGGGCTCCATCTTCGCCCTCCGGGAGGCCAACGCCGCGGCGCCGGCGAGCTCGCGCACGTTCTCCTTCTTCCGCGTGTGGAAGGGCGAGTCCGCGGCGACCAGCGCGGCGCCCGAGTACTCCGCCGCCAAGCCGGACAACCTCCTCATCGACCGCGATGGGGGTGTGTGGTTCGGGACGGACGGAAACTTCGGCGTCAACAAGGTGGCGGACGGCGTCTACTACCTGAACCAGAACCCGGCGCACCGAGGCAACGCGCACTTCCGCCGAGCCTTCCGAGTGCTGTCCATGCCGAGCGACGCGGAGGCCACGGGCCCGGCGTTCAGCGCGGACATGAAGACGCTCTTCGTCAGCGTCCAGCACCCCGGCGAGGACCAGTTCAGCGTCTGGCCGTAGCCACGCGCGAAGCTTGGGAGGGCGCCCCGCATGTCATTCATCTCGAAGGGAGTCGCGCGAGGCGCCCTCCTGCTGTGTCTGGCCTTGGGAAGTCTGTTTGCCTCCGCGGCGGTCTGGCGACGAAGTGAGTCTCCGCCCGCGGTGGAGCCGCTGTTCGACCCGCTCGCGCAGGCCTTGGCGAGCGGAAGTGTGGTGGCCAACCGCGAGGCCCCCATTCCGTCCATGTGTTACACGAAGACGGAGGGTGTCTCGAACCCGTGTTGGACGTGTCACACGGGCGGCGTCGGCTTCAACGTGATGGACGACGAGTCGCTCCAGGCGGAGTACGCCTTCAGCGACGTGGGCCTGTTGAACCAGTGGAGCAACCTCTTCGTGGACCGCTCCGCCGCGATGGCGGACATCTCCGACGCGGAGGTGTTGAAGTACATCCGCGAGGACAACTACGCGCCGCTGCGCGAGTCGTTGCTGCGGCGTCCGGGGGGCTTCAAGGGTTGGGTGCCGGACCTGGACCTCTCCCGTGGATTCGACGAAGAGGGCTTCGCGAGGGACGGCAGCGGCTGGAGGGCCGTGCGCTACAAGCCCTTCCTCGGAACGTTCTGGCCGACGAATGGCAGCACGGATGATGTCTTCATCCGGCTCCCTGCGGTGTTTCGTCAGGACAAGGACGGCAAGCCCTCGCGCGAGGTGTATCGGCTCAACCTGGCCATCCTCGAAGCCGCGATGACGATGGACCCGAAGGTGTTGGATGTGCGCGCGGCGCGGCGCAGGGTGGAGCCGGTGAGCGAGCGCGCGGGCGGCATGGATGTGGACGGCGACGGTGTGTTGTCCAAGGTCGTCGACGAGGTCCGGGGCTTGCCGGTGTACTACGCGGGAGGTGCCGCGAAGGTGGCCGTGCGGCGCGACTTCTATCCGCGCGGCGTCGAGTTCCTCCACACCGTGCGCTACGTGGACCCGGATGTGCCGACGTTGTTGTCGGCGCGCATGAAGGAGGTTCGCTACTCGCGCAAGGATGAGGAGTACGCGGGGGACCAGGTGATGGCCTTCTACGCGGAGGAGCAGGAGAAGAAGATGCGCAACCGGTTGCCTGCGTTCCCGGGCACGCCGGAGTTGGGCCTCATCAACGAGTTCGGCTGGCGCCTGCAAGGCTTCATCGAGGACTCGAAGGGGCGCTTGCGTGTGCAGACGATGGAGGAGCACGCGTTCTGTATGGGCTGTCACACGAACCTCGGTGTGACGGTGGACCAGACCTTCGGTTTTCCGCGCAAGGTGCCGGGAAGGGAAGGGTGGCGGCATCAGGACCTGCGAGGACTGCCTGATGTGCCGCAGGCCGGCCATGCGAAGCCCGAGGCGTTGACGTATTTCGAGCGAGTGAAGGGGGGCGACGAGTTCCGAGCGAATGACGAGCTGCTCGCGCGCTTCTTCCCGAATGGGAAGTTGGATGAAGCCTCCGTGCGACGGGCCGCGCTGGGAGGAGACAAGGACCTCGCGTGGCTGCTGACGCCGTCGCGTGAGCGGGCGCTCGCGCTGGGTCGTGCATACATGGTGTTGGTGCGGGAGCAGGGCTTCGCGAAGGGGCGGGACACGCTGCTGGCGCCACCGAAGAACGTGCTGCCGCACGTGGAGAACGGCTCCACCGGGCTGGAGGACGCGGGCCTCATCTTCGAGGACGGACGCCTGCATCTGACGTGGCAATAGGGTGGAGCGGCCCGCGTGCTTCGTCGGACGCGGGCCTCATCTTCGAGGACGGCTGCCTGCACCGGACGTGGCAATGAGGCGGAGTGGCCTGCGCGCTTCGTCGGACACGGGCCTCATCTTCGACAGCGGCCGCCTGCACTTGAGCGTGGCAATAGGGTGGAGCGCCCCGCGTGCTTCATCGGACGCGGGCCTCAACTTCGACAGCGGCCGCCTGCACTTGAGCGTGGCAACAGGGCGGAGCGGCCCGCGCGCTTCGTTGGAAGCGGGCTACTTCGACCCGTGGCGCACCGCGAGCTCGCTCGCGCGCAGCAGCACCTGCTTCATCGTCACCGTGCCCAGGAACACGCCTTGCGCGTCGGTGACGACCACCGGGTCATAGACGGCCTCGGTGGCGCGCGACATGGCCAGCTCCACGAGCGCCGTGACGGCCATCTGGTCCTCGACGATGAGCGGCAACTCCAGAGGCGCACTGCCTTGTGCCCACGCGGCGAGACCCCGGCGCGTCACCAGCGACTTCGGGCGCGCTCCATCCATCATCACCACATGGTCCACCTGGGGCGCGTCGTGGAAGTGCTTCTTCACCTCGTCGAGCGAGGTAGACGCCTCCACGGTGGTCCGCCGGATGACGAGCCCACCCACGGTGGTGTCGTCCGCGTGCTCGCGCAGGAGCAGGGCCCGCATGGCCTCGCGACGACGGGCCTCGAATGATTCGGAGGGCCGCTTGGGCAGGGGGCTCGGCCGCGCCAGCAGGTAGCCCTGCGCGTGACGGATGCCCAGCCGCAGCAGCACCGTCATCTCCTCCCACGTCTCCACGCCCTCGGCGATGAGGATGGCGTCGACACTGGATGCGAACGCGACCAGCGACTTCACCAGGTGCTGCCGGTAGTCGTGCAGGTGGATGTCGCGGACCAGCGCCTGGTCCAACTTGATGAAGCGCGGCAGGCAATGCACCAGCGTCACCAACCCGGAGTGCCCCGCGCCGAAGTCATCCAGCGCCAGCCCGAAGCCCTGCGCCGAGCACTCGCGCGTCAACCGCTGGAGCAGGGCGCCATCCTCGATGACCGCCTTCTCCGTGATCTCGAGCACCAGGTGCCGCGGCCCCAAGCCGTGCAGCTCCAGCAGCTCCAGCGTCGATCCATCTCCAAATCGCGGGTCGCTCAAGACATCCGGACTCACGTTGAAGAAGAACGGCGCATGTCTCAGCTCTTCCGGAAACCGCGAGATGCTGCGCAGCGCGGAGGTCCAGCACGCGCGCTCCAGCTCCCACGTGTAGCCGGAGGTCCTCGCATGCGTGAACAGCTCATGCGGTGACTCGAGTGAGCCTTGCCCGCGCGACAACACCTCGTAGCCGATGATTTCGCCGTCGCGCAGATCGACGATGGGCTGGAACCACGACGTCACCCCGGGCTCAGTGCCGTTCCACAACCAGAGGGGAATCACACCGGGCTGTCGGACGAGGGGGTGGGTCATGACGGGGCAGATGTTACCTGACGGTACCCACGTCTACAGTTCATGCCCAGACACCACCGTAACAACTGTGACTCAGCGTGCGGGCGGACGCCTTTTTGGCCGTCTGCCCGCACTCGACATCCTGGGAATCCGGCTCAAGAGAGGCGAATTCGAGAAGGGTCGACGGGTTCCGCGGGCCCCTCCTCCACGGGTTGGATGGGGGAGGAGGCGAGGGTGGCCTGCGTGGCGACGGCGTCCAGACTCTGTCCTTCTTCCCACTGAACGGAGGACAACGCGCGGAAGCGCCGAGCCAGCGCGGACAACTCCGCGGCCTTGAGCTGCGCCTGTCCGCTGCGCAGCGACAAGAGCGCCACGCGAGCACGCTCCAGCAGCGCCACTTCCGCGCGGAGCCTCGCGAGGATGCGCTCGCGCCGCACCTTCAACTCCCCCAACCGCTCCACCTCCTCCGCGAGCGAGGCCGCCGCCGCTTCCAGTTGTCGCCGCGCCACCACGTCGGTGCTGGCCTTCGCGCTGCGCTCCAGCTCATCCCGCTCGGCCAGGAGCTCCGCCTGCGCGCGCTCCTCCAGCTGCGCTTCCACTCCAGCCCACTCGGAGGCCAGCTCCACCGCGTCGCGAGTGATGCGCGCCAGCGTGCGCGCCAGTTCCTCACGCGCGGGCTCGCGAGGCAGCAGCGCGAGCGACTGGCCACACTGGCGATACAACGCGAGGGCCCGCTCGCACTGGGTCCGGAAGTCCCCCTCGAGTCGGGGAATCAGTTCCTCCGCGCGGGCCTCTACCGGATCCGCGGTGAGGGCCAGGTGCGCGGCCACGGAGCTGAGCCCCACGAAGAGCCCCAGGATGGCGCCCGTCGCTCCCGCCGCGAGCAGCGCGGGCGTGGCCAGGTCCACCAGCCGCGCGGAGAACACGCGCGCAATCTCCACCCCGGCCAGCGTGAGCCCCGCGCCCAGCAGCGCCCCCAGGCCCAGGTGCACGAGGGTGGGGCGCGCCTCCGCCACTTGTCCCTCCACGCCCTTCTCGTTCAGCCGCGCGCGCACCAGCAGCGAGCCCGCCGCCGCCGCGCTGCACGCCACCGTCCAGGCCGGGGCCATGCCCATGAAATAGGGCACCGCCGTGAGCGCCAGCCCCAGACCCCCGAGCAGGACGCGGTCCCACTTGTCGCCCTGGGCGCAGGCCAGCACCACCGCCGCGGGCACCAGCCACGCCAGGGGCAGCGGCAGGCCGATCCTCGCCGTGACGAGCTGCAGCAATCCCGCGCCGGCCCCCGCGGCGAGGGCGCGTGTCACGGTCCGCTCGAAGGCTTCTCGGTGGTGCAACTGCAAAATGGTGGCGTTCATCGACACTCCAGCACCGGGAGGTAGGCGAGGGGGCTCCCCCTTTCACGTCTGAGCGAATTAAAAGGTCTGTCGGATGAAAGCCCCCCCTGTCCCCCTTGCGATGCGCGCGCTGGTCCTCAATGCCTATGACGGGCGTCCCGAATCGCTCCAGGTGCAGCGCCGCGCGGTGCCGCGTCCCACGGCCGGACAGGTGCTGGTGCGCATGGCCGCGTCTCCCATCAACCCGGCGGATCTCCAGTTCGTGAGGGGGCAGTACGGCATCCGCAACTCGCTGCCCGCCGTGCCGGGCTTCGAGGGCAGCGGCACGGTGGTGGCCTCCGGTGGGCTCGCGGGGCAGTTGCTCGTGGGCCGCCGGGTGGCCTGTGTCGCGCCGGTGGGCGGGGATGGGCTGTGGGCGGAGTACGCGGTGGTGCCGCTGCAGCAGTGCATCCCGCTGCGCTCGCACATCACCAACGAGCAGGGCGCCAGCCTCTTCGTCAATCCCTTCACCGCGTGGGTGCTGATGGAGCGTGCCCGCGCGGGAGAGCACGTCGCGCTCGCGCAGACGGCGGCGGCGAGCAGCGTGGGGCGCATGCTGGGCGCGCTGGCCCGGCGCCGAGGCCTCCCCATGGTGCACGTGGTGCGGCGCGCCGAGCAGGTGGAGTTGCTGCGTGGGCTGGGCGCGGAGCACGTGCTCAGCAGCGACGAGCCTGAGTTCCAGGAGCGGCTGCGGCTGATGTGTCACCAGCTCAAGGTGACGCTGGCCTTCGACGCGGTGGCGGGCCGGCTGACGGGGCAGTTGCTCAGCGCGTTGCCGGAGGGCGGGCGGGTGACGGTGTACGGCGCGCTGTCGGAGCAGGAGTGCCGCATCGACCCGGGTGACGTCATCTTCGGGCGCAAGACGGTGGACGGGTTCGCGCTGTCGGAGTGGGCTCGGAGGGGCTTCGGCCGCGAGCAGCTCAAGGCGCTGATGGGCGTGCCGTCACTCGTGGGGCGTGAGCTGGAGACCCCCGTGCGCGCGAGGCTCCCGCTGGAGTCCGCGGGCGAAGCGGTGCGAATCGCCTCCGCGGACATGACGTCCGGCAAGGTGCTCTTCGTGCCGGAGCAGGGCGCGTCGACCTGAGTCCCGCCGAGCGAGCCGAGGCCGCTCAGGTCTTGTCGCGGGAGATGGGGCCCACCTTGGCCTTCGTCACCCGCAGGTAGTCGGCGGGGGCGAGCACCAGCTGGGTGCCTCGGATGCCCGCGGAGACGGCCACCTCGTCGAACAGCTCCAGCGTCTCGTCGACGTAGACGGGATAGTCCTTCTTGCCGCCGATGGCCGTGCAGCCCCCGCGCACGTAGCCGGTGAGGGGCTGGAGCTCCTTCAGTGGCACGGTGTCCACCTTGCGGTCTCCGCTGAGCCGCGCGAGCGCCTTGAGGTCCAGCTCCGCGTTGCCGGGCACCACCGCCATGAGCACGCCCGTGCGGTCTCCCCGGGCGACCAGCGTCTTGAACACCTGCTCGGCCGGCATGCCGACCTTGGCGGCGACGGACTCCGCGGACTGGTCCTCGAGGTCGACCTCGTAGTCGCGCAGCGAGTACTTCACGCCCAAGGAGTCGAGCAGCCGCGCGGCGTTGGTCTTCATGATGTCGTCAGACTCCCAGCACGGCGGCCGCGGCCTTCACTCGCGCGAGGGCATCTTCCGGCGTGGTGCCGACGGCGGACAAGTGGCCCATCTTCCGGCCCTTGCGTGCGTCGCGCTTGCCATACAGGTGCAGCCGCACGCCGGGGAGCGCCAGGGCGTCCTCGAAGCGAGGGCCTCCCTCGCGCAGCCACAAGTCGCCCAGCAGGTTGACGATGGCCGCGGGACGCACCACCTCCACCGAGCCCAGCGGAAGGTTGCACGCGGCGCGCACGGCCTGCTCGAACTGGGACGTGAGGCAGGCGACCTCCGTCGAGTGGAAGCTGTTGTGCGGACGGGGCGCCAGCTCGTTGACCAGCACGGTGCCATCGCGCAGCAGGAACAACTCGAGCACGAGGAGGCCCTCGACCTGGAGTGCCTCGGTGATGCCGCGCGCCAGCTCCGTCGCGCGCTCGGCCACCTGTGTGGGCAGGGGACCTGGAAGCAGCGACCACGCGAGGATGCGCTCCTCGTGGTGGTTGAAGGCGGGCGGATACACCGCCATCTCGCCCTTGGGGCTGCGCGCCACGAGCACGGACAGCTCCGACTGGAGGTCCAGCGCGGCCTCCACCACGACGGAGCGCTCACCCAGCTCGCGCCAGGCGGCGGGGGCCTCGGCGGCGGACTTCACCTCCACCTGGCCGCGTCCGTCGTAGCCGCCCTCGCTGGACTTCACGAAGCAGCGGCCTCCGAGTGCGCCGATGGCCTGGGCCAGCTCATCGGCGGAGTGTGCCTCTCGCCATGGGCCCACGGGGAAGTGGTTCCGTGCGAGCCAGCCCTTCTGTCGGCCCCGGTGCTGGATGACGTGCAGCACGGAGGCGCCCGGCCGCATGGGCGTGTGACGCGCCACGGCCTCGAGCGTGGGCAGGGGCACCTTCTCGATTTCGAGCGTCACCGTGTCGCAGCCCTTCGCCAGCTCCTCGGCGGCGGCGATGTCCGCGAACGACGCGGTGATGCAGCGGTCCACCACGGAGCGCGAGGGGCACGAGGCATCCGGGTCCAACGTCTGCACCTGGAAGCCGAGGGTGCGCGCGGAGAGGGCCATCATGCGCCCCAGCTGTCCGCCGCCCAGGATGCCAATGGTTCCACCCGGCAACACCACGCGAGGACTCATGACAGCTCCCGATGCGCGAGCACCTCGTCGGTGCGCGCCTTGCGCCAGGCGGCCAGTCGCTCGCGCAGCTCCGGATACTTGAGCGCGAGGATGGACGCGGCATGAAGGGCGGCATTGGCCGCGCCCGGCTTGCCGATGGCCTGCGTCCCCACGGGCACGCCCTTGGGCATCTGCACGATGGACAGCAGTGCGTCGATGCCGTTGAGCAGCGTGGTGGGCATGGGCACACCGATGACGGGCAGCAGCGTCTTGCTGGACACCATGCCCGGCAGGTGGGCCGCGCCTCCCGCCGCCGCGATGATGAGCGACAGGCCGCGAGACTCGGCGGTGGACGCGTACTCCATCATCCAGTCCGGCGTGCGGTGCGCGGACACCACGCGCACCTCGTGAGGGATGCCCAGCTCCTTCAGCACGTCGATGCCAGGCTGCAGGTACTCCAGGTCGCTCTTGCCACCCATGATGACCCCGACCCAAGGGGTATTGCCGCTCGCCATTCGGTCCAGCCTCCGTGCGTTCTCCAGCCGAAGCCAGGAGGAACGCGGAGATAGGGCCGGGCGATTCCGACGGTCAACCTGGAAGTCGCCTGCCGCTCGTGAGCACACACACCCGGCTAATGCTCGCTCCGACTCCAGCCAATCCTGGCGGACTGCGTCGTGCGGCTGACCGTCCGCCTGCCGTGAATCCAGGCAGGCCAGACTATTCCGAGGCCCCCCGTCATGGGGTGCACCGGCACACCTCGACTGTTCTCCTCATGACGCCCAGTGCTCCGCTCCGACCTGCCGGGAAGTGCACCACGTTGTCGTCAGAGGGGCTTCGGTGAGTGTCCCCGGCGCGTTCGTGCAGGGCGCGTGCGACACGTCGGGAGATGCGGCCCCGAAGGCTCCGCGCTGGTCAGGTGCGTGAGGTCATGGTGGGGGCTCGCAGGACGCGGTGCCTGTGGTCAGCGGGCGTCACGAAGCCGTGACATGGCGCTTCCGCAGCCGATGGAGGCGACGCGGTGGCCCCTGTCAGCGTGCATCAGGCATCCGCGACATGGTGCTTCGCAGCCGATGGAGGCGACGCGGTGGCCTCCGTCAGCGTGCATCAGGCATCCGTGACATGGCGCTTCCGCAGCCGATGGGGCGACGTGGTGGCCTCCGTCAGCGTGCATCAGGCATCCGTGACATGGCGCTTCCGCAGCCGATGGAGGCGACGCGGTGGCCTCTGTCAGCGTGCGTCAGGCATCCGTGGGATGACGCTTCCTCAGTCGCGGTGGCGCGCTCTCAGGACGATGTGCCAGCGATCATCGGGCGTCACGCCGCCAGGACTTTGCGCTCGCACCATCGCGCCGATGAACAGGAGGGCGCAGCCAGGCCCTTCGTCGCACCATGCACACGCGCCTCCGGACGTCCGATGAGGGACGCGCGGAGGCGCGAGTTCACAGCGGCGCGGTGGCGCTTCAGTACGTGGAGCCCACGCGCCCGAAGTCGCGCAGCGCCTTCGCCTTGGAGCGCTTCACCGCCGAGCGCATCTGCTCGTCGCTGGTGGCGCTCTCGTACTCATCCAGCGTGGCCTGCTGCGCGGCCTTCTCCGGAGCCACGGCCGCGGGCCCCGCCACAGCGCTCGCCTGGTCGAACATGTCCTGGTTCTGGCGGATGTAGAGCGCGGCCTCCTCACGGCGTCCCTCGCTCAGGGCCTCGGCGGCCTTCTTGAGGTTGGCCGCGCTGCGAGCCCGCACCGAGTACAGCGTCGCGTCCTTGTCCTGCCGCGCGAGCACCTCCTCGGCGCGGTCCGTCACCACGGCGGACAGCGCGGCGGTGTTCTCCGTTCCCACGTTGCGGATGAGGTCGGTGTACGCGAGCTTCAGGTCCAGCACCCGCACCGTCTGGCCCACGCGCTCGCCCGTCGTCACCAGCCGCACCACGACGCGCTCGAGCTGTCCCGCGGAGAAGTCCGGCAGCGCCACCGTGACTTGATTGCCGGACTGGCGTGCGTTGTAGCCCAGCACCTCGCCCAGCGACGTGCCCGGGGGCAGCGTGAAGGTGAGCGACACGCCGCGCGCCACGCTGGTGGAGGCCTGCTGCAGGTCCTTCTGGAAGAGGGCGGCGAGCTGCCCCGCGTCCTCGAGGAAGCCGTACGCGCCGCCGCCGTACTCGGCGAAGCCCTGCATCAGGTCCTCGTTGAAGTCGGTGCCCACGCCAATGGAGCTCACCGTCACGCCCGAGGCCCGCAGCTCCTGCACCAGCCGGGAGAGGCCGTCGTTGTCGGTGATTCCCTCGGTGGGCTGGCCGTCGCTCATGAGGATGAGGCGGTTGACCTTGAACTCGCTCTGCGCGGTGGAGAGCTGGAAGCGGCCCGCGGACAGCCCCGCGCCGATGTTGGTGCCGCCGTCATCCCAGATGCCATCCACGTACTGGAGCATCCGCTCACGCTGCGCGGGCGTGACGCTCGCGGCGGGCAGGCTCTTCACGTCCGAGCCGTAGTGGACGATGGCCAGCCGGTCCTCCTCGCGCAGCAATCCCACGAGGTGCCGCGCGGCCTGCTTCGCCTGCGCCAGCTTGTAGCCGGACATGGAGCCGGAGCGGTCGATGACCAGCGCCAGGTTCACGGGGCTGCGCTTGGCCCCGGGGACCTCCGCGCCCGTCAGGTCCACCGTCGCGAACACCTCCGAGCTGCCGGAGGGCACATACGGATGGGACAGCCGGCTCGTCATCGTCAGCGAGCCCGGCGTGTTCTGGAGGGGAGGTGGCGGGGGAGTCGGAACCGCGACCTCGGGGGGCGGCTCCTTCCTCGGCTGGGTCACCTGGGGAAGCCCCAACACCAGGGCGGCGAGAGCGAGACTTCCCGCCAGGGAAAGGAAGAGGACCGTTCGGTTCATGAGGCAGGGCTCCTTGCGCTTGCGACGCGGGCCCTGCCTTTACGAACCACGCGCGGGAAAAGGTCTACGCCCCGCGCGCGAAAGTGTCAGCCACCCGTCCCGGAGTTGAGCGCGCCCGCGCAGAAGAAGGGCGAGTTGTTCTCTCCGAAGGTGTTCCGGTAGAAGCCCTCGTCCGAGGCGCGCAGCTGGTTGAGCGTCTCCTGGTCCAGCAGCAGCGACCGGCACGACATGCGGCCCGGCAGGTTCGGCTCCACGTCCGACGTGTCCGTCACCTCGCAGGCATTGGCGGCGCCGTCCACGCAGGGCTTGCTGCAGTAGCCCTCCGCGGCGGCGGACTCGTTCAGGGAGCCGTCCGGGTTGCGCGCGCGAGGGAAGTCCTGATCCCTCACGCAGATGAGGTCCTCGCAGAGAGGGGCGCCGAAGGAGATGAAGTCCTGCCGGTCCGCGATCTCTCCCTCCAGCAGATCGACGGTCTTGTCGGAACCCGCGGCGAGCTCCTCGGGAGTGGCCTTTCGGACCAGGTTGCACTTCTTGCCAATCTCGCTGCTCACGCTGCACCCACCCAACAGCAATGCGGTGGATACGAGGAGGGCGGCTCGCATGGACATCTTCATGAGACCTCGACAATGGGGGGAGGGGGCCCGGGGACCCACGACTGACCTGGGCAGGGTAGCACAGCACCTTGTGACGCCAACGCCCGTGCTTCGCGGTGTCCCGCCTGGAATTGTTCAGGAATACCGAAGAGATACGGAGAGGACGAGCCCATTCAGGGCGGTTGCTGCTCGGGAATGTGGCCGATAGGATGGAGAAGCAGAAGAGTCGCGCTGAACCCCCGGTGGAGTCTTTCCCCCCCTCCCCACGGAGCCCCCGGTTTGAATCGCCACACGTTGCTGCTCGTGCTGTGCCTGGTGCCCGGTCTGGCACCTGCGCAGAGCCAGGAGGGCATGGGACTCGACCTCACGGAAGAGACCACGCCCAAATCGGAAGAATCCCCCACGCCGCCGCCGGCGGAGGAAGCCGCGCCCGCAGCGACGGCCTCCAAACCCGCTGAGGAAGAGGCTCCACCCCCTGAGGCTTTTCTGCCGCTGACGGACATCACCCAGGAAGACCGGGTGAAGAGCGTCCAGCGCAAGGTGTATCGGAAGAAGGGTCGGTTCGAGCTGACGCCCCTCATCAGCATCTCCGTCAACGACCCGTTCTACTCCAAGGTGGGCGCGTCCTTGCGGGGCGCCTACTACCTGGCGGACACGCTGGCCATCTCCGCGCGAGGCACGCTCTTCCAGGTCGTCCCGTCGGATGACGTGCGTCTGGCCAAGGACGCCTACTTCGCGAAGATCTACAACTCGGTGCCCGAGTGGTCCGCGATGGGCGACGTCGAGTGGAGCCCCTTGTACGGCAAGGTGGCCTTCCTCAACTCCATCCTGCACTTCGACGGCTACCTGCTGGCGGGCGCGGGCGTGGTGAAGACGGAGACCTCGTCGCTGCCGGGACGCGGGCTCAACCCCGCGGCGGACCTGGGCCTGGGCATGCGCTTCGTGGCCAAGGACTTCGTGGCCGTGAACGTGGCGCTCATCAACACCACCTATGTGGATCAGCCCCTGGGCAGCGCGAACGGGGCCATCCAGAACATGATGACCCTCAACGCCGGCATCTCGCTCTTCCTGCCCTTCCGCTCGACGGGGAGGGACTCGGAATGAAGTCGCTCTATCGTTGGATGGTCGCGCTGTGTCTCATGGCGCCCGTGCTCTCTCGCGCGCAGTCCACCTCCGAAGAGGAGGAGGCCGGCGACGTGTCCGAGGTGGACAAGGACCGGATGGGTCCCTTGCGCGACCGCGTGCGCCCCGTGTCGGGCCACGTGTTCCTCAAGAAGGGCCGCTTCGAGTTCAGCCCCTCGGCGACGCTGTCGCTGCGCGACGCGTTCTTCACCAAGTACATCTTCGGTGGCACGCTCACCTACCACCCCGTCGAGACCATCGGCGTGAGCCTGCGGGCGGGCTACGCGCTCAACGCGGTGTCCGGCGCGGCGCAGATCTGCGAGTTCGGGGATGGCGACACGCGCGGGTGTGTCTCGCCCAAGCTGGAGGACCTGGACGGGGATGCTCCCGGGCAGATCAAGATGCTGGGGGGCGTGGACGTCCAGTGGGCGCCCATCTACGGCAAGCTGTCGCTCCTGGCGGAGAAGTTCGTCCACTTCGACTTGTACGGAGTCGTTGGCGCGTCCGCGGTCCAGTACCGAGGGCCGGACCTGAATGACCAGACCGACACGCTCGCGAAGAACTACCTCACGCCGGGCGGCAACGTGGGCGTGGGCATGCGCTTCTTCTTCAACCGCTGGGTGACGCTGCGCACGGAGGTGCGGGACCTCATCTACGTGGAGAAGGGCCGCAACGAAAACTTCCTGCGCAACCAGCTGCTGTTCGAGCTGGGCGTGTCCTTCTTCTTCCCCTCGTCCAACCCCGAGTCATGATGCGCTCCTACAGGCTCATCCGTCTCGCCGTCCTCGGGCTCGCGCTCGCATGGTCGGCTCCTTCCTTCGCCCAGAACTTCGAAGGACTGGACCTGGGTGGTCAGTCCAAGTCCAAGAAGAAGAAGAAGGGCGCCTCGTCGGCCAAGTCCTCCAAGTCGAAGAAGAAGTCGGCGCGCAACGCCAAGGGCAAGGCGCCCGCGGCGGAGCCGGAGGCCACCGCCGAGGAGTCGTCCGCTCCCTCTCCCGTGGCACCGGCCGCGGCGGCGACCCCGTCGTCCGCTTCCGAGGCCCCATCCACTCCGCCCGCTCCCACGCCCGCGCAGCCGCCTGCTCCCGCTCCGGGTGGCGGCTTCGGGCTGGACCTGACGCAGGAGGCCCCCAAGGCCCCCGCGCCCACCATGTCCTTCGACGCGGTGGACGTGTCCGGCAAGACGGCGGACCGTCAGCGGCTGGAAATCGCCATCAGCCTCTTCAAGAACGACGAGTACGAGAAGGCGGCCATGGCGGCGCACGAGCTCCTGGCGGACGCGAAGCTCGCGGGCCTGCACACGGAGGCGCGCTACGTCCTGGCCAAGTCGCTCTACCGCATGGGCATGTACCACTCGTCGCTGGGTGAGTTCTCCAAGCTGCTCGCGCTGGGGCCCTCCACCAAGTTCTTCAAGACGAGCCTGGAGTGGCTGTTCTTCATCAGCCGCAAGACGAAGAACGAGACCGTCATCCTCGACGAGATTGCCCGGCACGCGAACCAGGAGTTCCCGGAGAAGTACCGCAACGAGTTCCGCTACCTGCTGGCGCGCTACCACTTCGTGCGTGGCCGGGCGCTGGACCAGGTCGGGCAGACGGCGGACGCGGACAAGAGCTTCAACGAAGTGAAGCGCCTGACGCTGATGATTCCCAAGACGGACCTGTTCTATCCGCGCGCGCGGTACCTGGACGGTCTGGCGTCGTTCCGCAACGGCAGCCACCAGAAGGACGCGGCGGCCAAGCGCGGCAACGGGGAGATGCTGGCGGCGGTGGACGCCATGAAGGATGTGGTGAAGCTCACCCGTCCGATGGCGGGCAAGTCCGCGGACCAGGCCAAGGCCGACAAGGCCCTGCGCGAGCTGGCGTTCATGCAGCTGGCCCGCACGCACTACGGCATGCAGCAGAACCGCTACGCGCTCTTCTACTTGAGCAAGGTGGAGCGCGGGAACACGCAGTGGCTGGAGTCGCTCTTCGAGGCGAGCTGGGCCAACTACCGCGTGGGTCAGTACGAGCAGGCGCTGGGCAACCTCATCACGCTCTCGTCGCCGTTCTTCCGCGAGGAGTACTTCCCGGAGGCGCTCATCCTGAAGGCGGTCATCTATTACGAAAACTGCCGCTACCGCGAGAGCAACATCATCCTCCAGGACTTCGAGCGCACGTACCTGCCCGTGCACGACCAGCTGGAGTCGCTGGTGAAGAAGGGCATGGAGGCCAACGAGTACTACTCGGTGCTCTCCGACGTGCAGAAGAAGAACAAGGAAGGTCTGGAGAAGAACGAGACGGACCTCATCCTGGAGCGCATCCTGCGCCTGGCCCTGACGGACCAGGACCTGCGCAAGACGAACGACTCCATCCTCGAGCTCGAAGGGGAGATGGACGCCTTCGCCAGCCGCGGCGACACCTTCAAGTACTCGGAGCTGTCCAAGCAGCTGCTGGAGGAGCTGAAGGTCCACCGCACCGGCCTCATCTCCAAGGCGGGCATCATGGCCAAGGGCAAGCTGGAGACGGAGCTCGTCGCGCTCAAGCAGCTGCTCGCCAACGGCCTGCGCATCAAGTTCGAGACCACCACGAAGGAGAAGGAGTTCCTGGAGGAGCAGCTCAAGGCGGGCGGCCGCACGGCCATCGTCAAGCGTTACAAGTTCTCCGTGGCGGTGGCGGACGACCAGCTCTACTGGCCGTACGAGGGTGAGTACTGGCGTGACGAGCTGGGCACGTACCAGTACACGCTGACCAAGGGCTGCATCGAGCGCGACACGGCCAACCGCAACGTGCAGTCGGCGGAAGCCCTGTAGTCCCGCGTCAAATCGTCGCGGGGCGCGGACTTGCCGCGCCATTCCCACCGCCGGAGCGCTATCTTCCGCGCTCCGGCGGTTTTTTCATGGCCGGTCAAGGGAGACACGGGTGAGCCGGACGGCGTCACTGCGCGTCGTCTTCGGAATCGTGTCGCTGGACCTCATCGGGTTCGGCATCTTGATTCCGCAGTTGGGCGTGTACGGAGTGAAGTTTGGTGCCTCGCCCTTCACGGTGGGGCTGCTCATCTCCGTCTATTCGTTGATGCAGCTGGTGGCGGCGCCGGTGCTGGGGCGGTTGTCCGACAGGTTCGGCCGCAGGCCCGTGCTGCTCGTCAGTCAGGTGGGCTCGCTGCTGGGCTACCTGCTGTTCGCCGGGGCGCACTCGCTGCCGCTCCTGTTCCTCTCGCGGGTCATCGACGGAATCTCCGGCGGCAACATCGCCACCGCGCAGGCCGTCGTCGCGGACATCACCCGTCCGGAGGAGCGGGCCCGGGGCATGGGCGTCATCGGCGCGGCCTTCGGGGTCGGCTTCGTGCTGGGGCCCGCGCTGGGCGGCTTCCTGGGGGCGTGGGGCGGCAACCTCGCCATCGGCCTCTTCGCGGCGGGCCTGGTGGCCGTCAACCTGGTCTGCACGTACCTGTTCCTGCCGGAGTCGCGCGTGCCCGGTGGCCCGGATGGCCATGCGCGCACCCTGAAGAGCGCCGCCCAGGCGCTGCGCCTGCCCTTCGTCGCGAAGTGCCTGGTGCTGATGCTCCTGTTCACCACCGCCTTCGCGCAGATGGAGGGGACGTTCTCCGTCTACCTGCTCACGCGCTTCCTGTCCGCCGGGCCGGTGCCGCTCGAGGGCGGCTTGTTCCTGCACCCGGTGATGGCGGACGCGCAGGTGCTGCGCGAGGCGAGCCTGCGGGCCGGCTGGCTCTTCGCCCTGGTGGGCGTGCTCAGCGCGCTGGTGCAGGGCGGGGTGGTGCGCCGGCTGGTGGGCGGGGAGGGAGGCGGCGGAACGGGGCGCGAGGCGCACGTGGCCATGGCGGGATTCGGCGTGACGGCGGTGGGCCTGGCACTTCTTCCGGTGGCGCCGACCTACGGATGGTTGTTTCCTGTCATGGGGTTGTTGGCGGTGGGCTCGGCCCTGACGAATCCGTGCCTGTCCGCGCTGGTCTCCCTGCATGCTCCCCCGGAGCGGCTGGGGGCGGCGCTGGGGGGCTTCCAGGCCGCGGGCTCCCTGGGCCGGATTGTGGGCCCGGCGTTGGGCGGGTGGCTCTTCACCCGCTTGGGCCCGGCGGCGCCCTATGGGACGGCGGCGGGAATGTTGATTCTGGGGACGGTGGTGGCGGCAACCCTCGCGACTCAGGCGAGAATGGCAGGCGCGAGGGTCGGACAAAGGTCGTAAGATGGAGGCCATGGTGGTCAAGCAGCCGCAGCCCGTGACGATTGCCTTCGACGTGATGGGGACGGACCATGGGCCGGCGGAGGTGGTGCGCGGCGCCGCGCAGCTCTCCCTGGACTCGCCGCACATCCATGCGTTGCTCGTCGGAGACCGGACGCTCATCGACAACGCGCTCGCGGAGGTGAAGCACAACGGCGAGCGCATCTCCGTGCAGCACGCGGCGGACTTCGTGGGCATGGACGAGAAGCCCGGCGAGGCGCTGGCCCGCAAGCCTCACGCGTCGGTGGCCGTGGCCGCCCGGCTGGTGGCGGAGGGCGAGGCGCAGGCGCTGGTCTCCGCGGGCAACACGGGCGCGGGTGTGCTGGCGTGCGCGCGGCACTTCCAGCTCATCCCCGGGGTGCGGCGCGCGGCGCTGGCCACGGTGTACCCGACGCGCTCGGTGCGCGGCGCGAAGGAGGACCCCTTCTCCCTCATCCTCGACGTGGGGGCGACGGTGGAGGCCACCGCGGACGACCTGGTCACGTTCGCGGTGATGGGCTCCCAGTACGCGCGCATCATCTCCCGCAACGAGCGGCCCAAGGTGGCGCTCCTGTCCAACGGCGTGGAGCCCCAGAAGGGCCCGCCCCGCGTGGTGGAGGCGCACGCGCGCCTGTCGGAGATGACGGACATCAACTTCATCGGGAACGTGGAGGGCATCGACATCCCGAAGGGCACCGCGGACGTCATCGTCACGGACGGCTTCGTGGGCAACGTGTGCCTGAAGATGCTGGAGGGCGTCCACGAGACGGTGGTGGAGCTGGCCCAGTACGCCTACAAGGAGAGCCTGCGGTGGCGCGCGGGCCTGGCCATGCTGTCCAGCGGGATTCAGCGCATCAAGGACATCACCGACTGGAACCAGTACGGCGGCGCGCCCATCCTCGGGTTCGACCGCATCTTCATCAAGGCGCACGGGCGCTCGAAGGCGCGCGCCATCGCCAACGCGGGCAAGGTGGCCGCCAAGGTGGTGGCGAACAACCTGGGGAACTCCATCCGGGAAGGCCTGCTGAAGTGAGCCTGCCGGACCGTATCGACCCGCGGCCTCCGCGGCGCATCTACCGCTGGGACCTGGACAAGACGTACCTCCAGACGGACTTCGACTCGCTCCGCGACCTGCTGCGCACCGCGTTCCAGAAGGCGCACGAGAAGGTGGCCGTGCCGGGCGCCAGCGCGCTCATCCGCGAGCTGTCGGAGAACGGCGACTCGCGGCTGTGCATCGTCTCCGGCAGCCCCAAGCAGATGCGCGCGGTGCTGGAGGAGAAGCTCAAGCTGGACGGCGTGCGGTGGGACGAGTTCGTCCTCAAGGACAACGTGGGCAACCTCCTGCGCGGACGCTTCCGGGCGCTGCGCGGGCAGGTGGGCTACAAGCTGCCCGCCATCCTCGAGAGCCGGGTGAAGGCCCCCGCCGAGGCGGAGGAGGTCCTCTTCGGCGACGACGCGGAGGCCGACGCGTTCATCTACTCGCTCTTCGCGGACCTGATTGCCGGCCGCGTCGACGAGCGCGTGCTGTCACAGGTGCTGGAGGCGGGCGGTGTCTATCCGGACGACGCGGAGCGCGTGCGCGCGGCGTGGAAGCAGATTCCCGTCTCGGACCCGGTCCGCCGCATCTTCATCCACCTGGACAAGCTGACGCCGCCCGCGCACTTCACGCCGTATGGGCCCCGGGTGGTGCCCATCTTCAACTACTTCCAGGCGGCGCTGGTGCTGCTGGCGGACGGGCACCTCTCCGCGCCGCAGGTGCTGAAGATCGCCGTGGAGATGGTGCAGACGGCGGGGCACAACATCATCACCCTCTCCAACTCCTTCCAGGACCTGCTGCGCCGGGGACTGCCGCTCCAGCAGGCGGCCGTGGCGCTGTCGCAGGCATTGGAAGGGCCCAACAAGTTGCTCGCGGCGATGCGTCCGATGCCGGACATCCTCTCCGCGTTCAGCAAGCGACTCGCCGCGCTGGGCACGCCTCCGCCCCCTCCGCCCGTGCAGGCGGTGGACTACGTGTCGCTCATCCACCATGCCCTGCCGCGCAACCACAAGGGGCGGGGCAAGCCGCCTACCTAGCGGGGAGGGTGGGGGGGGCCTGCCGGGCCGCCGTCCAAGGGGCCTCCGGCACACCGCTTGGGACGTCTCCAGAACGTTTCGCGAGCCTTGAGTGTTGATACGGAACAGAGTCCGGGGGAGGGCGGAAGCCGCTGCTCCGGCCTCGGTCCATGGGGTTGATACTCGTGGCGGACTCTTTTTCACTGCCCTGGAGCGAGCTGGAACAGGATGCCTTTCGACGCTTCCTTGAACGCACGGACAAGCTCTTTCGGGTGGGGCCAGGGCCAGGTGGGGTGGAAGCGCTCCACCTGTCCGGTGGACCCCCAGAAAGTGCGCTACTCCCCGCCAGGGCGGATGCGCTATAGACGGCTGCCCCTGAAGCACCCCGTTTGGGGTGTCCACGGTGATGACGCGAGTTTTGACTGAACCGCCGCCTGCCGGCGGTCCGCTGCCACCTGCGCCCGAAATTGACGCGCGCGAGGTTGCCTCCTTCGAGGCGGCAGTGGGCTCCGAGCGCGGTGACCAAGAGGTTTCTTCCATGTCTTCCAATCTGGAGCTGACGGCCGCCCCCTCGGAACAGGCGAGTGCCCCCGAGTCCGTGGCGACCGAATCAGCCCCTTCAGAAGTGATTCCCCCGTCCCCTGTCTCACCGGACTCCCCGTCCTCCGCTGGCGTGCGCGCCAGCCCGGCCGAGGATGAAGCGGACGACGACGGCGACGATGATGACGAAGTGGACGCGCTCGACGGCGGTTTCGACGAGGCGGGCCTGGGCGCGGCGGAGGTGCTGGCCGCCGCCGAGGCGCAGGACGCGGCGGACGCGGCCGAGCACGAGGTGGAGCAGGTGCCCACCGTCCTCGAGCCCGAGCCCGAGCCGACCCCCTACGAGCGCGAGCTGCACGCGCCGCACGTCCGCTCCACGGGCGAGCCGGCGGAGATCGACCCGGACGAGCTGGACCCGGACGCGCTGAAGGTCGTGCTGCGGCTGCACCAGCACGGGCACCAGGCGTACCTGGTGGGGGGGTGCGTGCGCGACCTGCTCCTGGGTCGCAAGCCCAAGGACTTCGACGTGGCCACCAGCGCCCATCCGGGCGAGGTGCGCGCCATCTTCCGCAACTGCCGGCTGATTGGCCGTCGGTTCCGGTTGGCGCACGTCTACTTCAAGGGTGGGAAGATCATCGAGGTCTCCACCTTCCGCGCGAATCCGACGGAGCTGGAGGCGGCCTCGCCCCAGACGCACGAGGACGAGGCGGAGGCCGGGGGAGATGACCTGCTCATCACCCACGACAACGTGTTCGGCACCGACCAGCAGGACGCGCGCCGCCGGGACTTCACCATCAACGGGCTGTTCTATGACGTGAGCGAAGGCCGCGTCATCGACTACGTCCGAGGGCGGCGCGACCTGGACGAGCGCTTCATCCGCACCATCGGCGACCCCGAGGTGCGCATGCGCGAGGACCCCGTGCGCATCCTGCGCGCGGTGCGCTTCGCGGCGAAGCTGGACCTGGACATCGAGTCGCGGACGTACGCGGCCATGGAGGGCGCGGTGGAGGACCTGCCGCGCTGCGCTCCGGCGCGGCTGCTGGAGGAGACCTTCCGGCTCATCCGCGGCGGTGTGTCCGCGCCGGCGCTCAAGCTGCTGGACGCGCTGGATGCGCTCAAGCTGCTGCTGCCGCCGGTGAACGCGTACCTCAAGCAGCACGGCAAGGAGGGCGAGAAGACCTTCTACGCCTTCGCGCAGGCGCTGGACCGGCGTGTGGCGGCGGGAGAGCCGCTCGACGACGCCATCCTGCTCGCGGCGCTGCTGGTGCCCATCAGCCACTCGGCCCCTCCGGCCGAGCCGCAGGAGGGAGGCCGTCCCTCCGTGTCGCAGGTGGTGGAGGAACTGCTCGCGGGCTTCGTGCAGACGGCCCGCCTGCCGCGCCGCATCGCCGAGCGCTGCCGCATGTTGCTCCTGGCCCAGCGCACGCTGTCGGGTGAGCGCCGGCGCAAGAGCGCGGCGTTCCGCCGGCATCCGCTGTTCGGCGAGGCCCTCACCGTCTTCGAGATGATGGTGGAGGCCACGGGTGAGCACCGCGAGCAGTTGGAGGCGTGGAAGGCGGGCGAGGTGCCGCCGCCGCGTGCCGACGCCGCCGAGGGCGAAGGCTCCGAGCCGGGCGGACAGCGCAAGCGCCGCCGCCGTCGTCGTCGCCGTCGTTCCTCCGGAGAGGGTGCCGCTTCGGCGGGTTCCTCCGGCCCGGGTGCCGGCGAGGCGTGAGCCTCTCTCCGGACGCGGATGTCTCCAGGACCCGCGTCTACGGAGGTCTGGTGTTGGGCGTCGTGGCCGTGTCCTGGGCCGCGCCGCTCATCCGCTTCGCGGAGGCGCCGTCCCTGGCCATCTCCGCGTGGCGCCTGACGCTGGCCGCGGTGCCACTGCTCGCGGTGGCGCTCGTGCGAGGCCGCGCGGAGCTCGCGTCCTTCTCTCCGCGCATGTGGGGCTGGCTCGTGTTGTCGGGCCTCGCGCTCGCGCTGCACTTCGCGACGTGGATTGCGTCGCTCCAGTACACCACCGTCGCGAGCTCCGTGGCGCTCGTCACCACGCAGCCCGTCTGGGTGACGCTGTTCGCCTGGGTGGCCCTGTCCGAGCGCGTGGGCCCGCGGGGCTTGATGGCGCTGGGCCTGTGCCTCTCGGGCAGTGTCCTCATCGGCGCTCGCGACTTCGCGGCGGGAGGCACGGCGCTGTGGGGGGATGCGCTCGCCGTCGTCGGCGCCATCATGGCCGGCGTGTACTTCGTCATCGGCCGGCGGGTGCGCGAGAGCATGTCGCTGGGCACCTACGTCGGCGTCGTCTACGGCGTCGCGGCCGCGGCGCTGATGGCGGCGCACCTCTTCGTCGACTCGCCGCTGACGGGCTTCACGCCCATCACGTGGTGGGTGCTGGTGGGGCTGGCCCTCGTGCCTCAGCTCCTGGGCCACTCCCTGCTCAACGCCTCCGTGCGCCACCTCTCCGCGCCCTTCGTCGCGGTGGCGTCGCTGGGGGATCCCGTGCTGTCCACGCTGTGGGCCGTGCCGCTCCTGGGCGAGAAGCCGGACTGGGTGCAGGTCCTCGGGGGAGGGCTCGCGCTCGTGGGTGTGCTGCTGATGTCGCGCGACGAGGCCGCGAGACAGCCGCCCCCGCCGGACGCCGTGCCCGCGGCGGACTGAGCCGCGCCGCGCTCACTGTCCGTCGCGGCGCTTGTCGACGGGGCGCTCGGAGCGATGCCCGTCGTCGGAGGGCGCGTCGCTGCCGGCGATGTCCGCGGTGGTGATGGCCTTGCTCCCAAACCGGTCCGCGATCCGGTCCAGCGCGGCGTTGAGCTTGGCCGTTCGCGGAGACGCCGCGGGAAAGAGCCCCAGCTGCGGCGGGACTTCATCGAGCTGCACGCTCACGCCCGTGAGGCGGATGGGCTTGCCTTCATGCGCCCGCTCCAGGAGCTCCAGCGCGGCGCGGTAGAGCGCCTGTCCGTCATCCGTCACCTCGCGCAGCGTGGTGCGGCGGGTGAGCAGCGTGAAGTCCGCGAGCTTGAGCTTGAGCTGCACCACGCGGCCCTTCACTCCCGCGCGACGCAGCCGCCGCGCCACTCGCAGCGCTTGCGCGTGGATGTGAGGCTTCAGGACCTCCACGCCCGTGAGGTCCTCCTCGAACGTGTCCTCGGCGCCCACGCTCTTGGCCGCGCGGTCGGGGACCACCTCGCGGACGTCGATGCCCTGGGCGAGCTCCCACAGGTGCCGGCCGCTGGTGCCCAGCCGCGCCTCCAGCCACTCGACGTCCTTGGTCGACACGTCGCCGATGGTCTTCAGCCCGGAGCGCTGGAGCACCTCCTCCGTCTTGGGCCCCACGCCCCACAGGCGAGATACGGGGAGGCCCGCGAGGAAGGCCACGGTCTCCTCGGCGCGGACCTCGCGCTGGCCGTTGGGCTTGGCCAGGTCCGAGGCAATCTTCGCCACGAACTTCACCGTGGCGATGCCCGCGGAGCACGGCAGCTTCAGCTCGTCCGCGATGTCCTTGCGGATGCGCCGGGCGATGTCCGCGGGCGCGCCGAACAGGCCCACCGAGGCCGTCACGTCCAGGAAGGCCTCATCCAGCGACAGCGGCTCGATGAGCGGCGTGTAGCGCTCGAAGATGCCGAAGACGTGCTCGCTGGCCTCCGCGTACGCGGGGAACCGAGGCTTCACGACGATGGCATGGGGCGCGGCCTTCATCGCGCGAGCCATGGCCATGGCACTGCGCACGCCGAAGGGGCGGACTTCGTAGGAGGCGGCGACAACGACACCCCGCTGAGCATGTCCGCCCACGATGAGCGGTTTGCCCTTGAGGGATGGATTGTCCCGCTGCTCCACGGACGCATAGAACGCGTCCATGTCGACATGGATGATGGCTCGCATCGCAAGAGTCACTCTAGCGGCTCTGTCTGACGTTGAAGGAGTTCCTGGACGCGTTGCGGCGAGGGCCCTGGGTTGACCCGCAAGCCCTGCTGTTCGCACCCATGTCCCCGAGGGAGCGGGGCACGCGGCGCGTGTCGTGCGGGGTTTCTGGTATGACTCGCCGCCGCTTCCCTCAGGGCCGCCCCCATGCCTCCCTACCGCCTGGTCATCTTCGATTTCGACGGCACGCTGGCCGACTCCTTTCCGTGGTTCCAGTCGGTGTTCAACGACGTGGCGGACCGCTTCGGCTTCGCCCGGCTGTCGCCCGAGGAGTTCCAGGAGCTGCGAGGTCTCTCCGGTCGCGAAATCATGGCGCGCACGAAGGTTCCCCTGTGGCGGCTTCCCGCCATCGTCAATCACATGCGCAAGGAGAAGCTGGCGGCGGCGGGCTCGACGCCCCTGTTCGCTGGCGTGCCGGAGTTGCTCGCGTCGCTGAAGGCCGCGGGGGTGACGGTGGCCATCATCAGCTCGGACACGGAGGCGTCGGTGCGCGCGGTGATGGGGCCGGTGGTGGAGTCGGTGACGCACTTCGATTGCGGCGCGGCGCTCTTCGGCAAGGCGGCGAAGTTCCGTCGCATGCTCAAGCGGACCCACGTGGCCCCAAGTGAGGCCCTGTCCATCGGCGACGAGATTCGAGACATCGAAGCGGCCCGGGAGGCGGGCATCGCGGCGGCGGCGGTGGGATGGGGTTACACCCTGCCGGAGGCGCTGACCCGGCACGCTCCCGCGCTCATGTTCCACTCCGTGGCGGCGATGCGCGCCGCGCTGCTGCCATGAGGGACACGTGAGCCTCCGCGCGGTTTCTCGCTCAAGCCCAGGACAAGGCCAGACATCGCTCCAGGCCTTCGAGGACTCATGGACGTCGTGAATGCCGTCTATTCGAGGACCGCCGTGCCGTCCGGCTTCCGTCCCTCGGTCGAGGGCTACTGCCCGGCGCGCTATGTCGCGGATTGGGTGGAGTTGACGTTGCCGGACTCCGCCGAGGGCGAGGCGACCGCGCGCGCGTTGTCGAAGCAGGTCCCTGGGGTGGTCATCTGGATTCGGGCGCGGACCGCGGCCAGCCAGGTGTCGGTCGTGCACTGCGAAGGTGGCCAGGTGCTGCGTCGCATCGAGTTCGACAATGGCGCCTGCCGGAAGGTGGCGGGGCAGCCGCGGCTCTGGGAAGGCTGGCTGCTCGGGGACGCGGAGGTCGAGGCCGCGAACGAGGTCTCCGACGTGGAAGGGGCCTCGGTGCTCAAGGCCGTGTTCGAGAGCAAGACGCTGGCGGTGGGCGACGAGCTGCCCTGGCCACGAGAGTGGGAGGTGGTGCCCTACGTCCTCGGCCTCTGGCAGGAGGACTGGCTGTCCGCGCGCAAGAAGCTGCCCTTCGCGAGCTTCGAGGGCAGCAGGAAGTGGAAGGCCTCGTGGACGCCGACCCTGCTGATGTGGGGGACGTGGCTCTGTGTGCTGGTGGTGGGCCTGTCCCTCGGTGGTCCTCGGGGTGTCTTGAAGGCCCTCTTCATCTTCTCGTTGCTGACCCTCGTGGCGGGAGGACTGTTCTATCTCCTGAGAGGCGTCCGCTCGCTCTTCAGGCGCTTGTCGCTCAAGTGACTCGGGCCCGAGCCCTCACGCGGGTGTCCGTGAGGGCCCGGGAGGTTGGCGCTACAGCCGCGGGCGCAAGTCCCGGAGCGGGGAGGGCGCGCGTGCGGCCTTGTCCGTCTGCGTCTCGAGTCGGGCGGGAGGGATGGACACGTTCATCCACGAGGAGAGCCGCTCCACCGCCAGGGTGCGCTCCGCTTCGGGGAGCGTGATGATTTCGGCCGTGCTGTGGTTGGCGCCGGGCGCGGAGAAGCGGAAGGAGTCGTTGCGACGGCGGACCTCGAACGCTCCCGCGGACCAGGGGTCGGTCTCTCCATAGATGAACATCATCTGGCTCCCCTTGAGAAAGACCCAGAGCCCCACGCGGAACATGAGGTCCTCGTCGAACGCCTGGGTGATGGGGAAGGACACGTAGGAGGCGGGGGTGTTCTGGCCCGGGTAGCGAAGCAGCCCTCGCAGGTGCGCTTCGGGGAGCCGATACGAGCCCAGCTCCGTGGCGGCCTGGTAGTAATAGGCCTCGTAGAACTCGAAGGCGCGGTCGCCGTAACCGCTGGCGAACGGGACCACCTCGTTGAGGAAGTCGAAGACGGCCTGCGCGGGCGCGCCGGGGAGGGGAATCTCCGCGCAGAGCTCCGGGCCGAAGTATTGCCAGAACGAGAACGGCAGCTCGGTGACGGCGAACTCCAAGCTCCTGTCCAGGCCCAGATGCTCGAACGTCACGCCGTTGGCCTCCGCCCATTGCTGGAAGACGGGCAGCAGCTGCTCCCGGCGCCGCAGGGCGTCTGCCTGGAAGTCGCGAAGCCTCGCGCGGCACGAGGCCTCTCCGACGTGTTGGAGGAAGTGGATGTAGCGAGGGTCATCCACCCCGAAGGAGTTGGGCGCCACATACGCCACCGTGGCGTCCACGTCGTGGGGGAAGAAGTAGCGGTGGTAGACGGAGGTCATTCCCCCCTTGCTCACGCCGGAGGTGAGCCAGCGCTGGGGGTAGAGCGGCTTGAGGGCCTGGATGATGCGGTGCATGTCATTGGCGCCCTGCCAGATGTCCAGGTGCTTCCAGTTGTTGGACGCGGGGCGGGAGGGGCCGAAGAAGCGGTGCTCCAGCACGAGCTGGTTCGCGCCGAGCAGCGCGGTGGGCTCGAACTCGTAGGGGACGCCGATGCCGCCGTAGCCGCTGGAGAACAGGACCGTCGGCGCGGAGACCGAGCGGTGCAGGAGCCACATCCGCAACGGGAACTGCTCCCCCGCGGGTTGCCGGTGGTCCGCGGGCTGCTGGATGGAGAGCAGGAAGAAACGGGTGCCGGGAATGGGCGAGGGGGCCTCTCGCCTCACCGTGAGGCCCGGGATGGCCTGCAGCTGGACGAGGATGTCCTCGGAGGTATCCGCCCCTCGCTCCAAGGCGCTCGAGGTCTGGGGTTGTTGCGCTCCCGGCTCCGGGGGCTCCACCAGGTCTGGCGCTCCGCAGGCCTGCAGCAGGAGTGCGGCGGAGAGGAACCAGGTCACGACGGATGGTTTGGATGCGTGCATGTGTTCCATTACGTCCCCCTTGGGGTGTGGTTACAGGCTTCGACAACCCAGACGCCGCGCGCGAGGCTACAGCGGGAACCGAGGCTCCCGGATGCGGGGTGGGGCGAGCGCGGCGTCATCCAGCCGCGACTGGAGCTGGGCGGGCGTGGCGGAGACGTCCATCCACGAGAAGAGGCGCTCCAGGGCCACGGCGCGGTGTGCCTCGGGGAGCTTGGTGATGTTCGCCAGGTGATTGCCATTCGGAACGTCGAAGCGGAAGGAGTCGTTGCGTTCGCGGACGGTGAACGCCCCCGTGGACCAGGGGTCGTTCGCCCCGTTGATGAACAACATCCGTCCTCCCCGGTGATGGACCCAATGCTCCACGCGGCGCATGAGGCCGGGGTTGAAGGGCTCGGTGATGGGGAAGGACACCAGGGCTGCGGGAGTGTACTGACCTGGATAGCGGAGCAGTCCGCTCAGGTGTTGGGTGGGGGCGCGGAAGGCGCCCAGCTCCGTGGCGGCCTGGTAGTAGTAGGGCTCGATGCTCTTGAGGTCCGCGTCACTGTAGCCCTGGGTCACCGCGATTCCGTTGAGGAACCAGAAGAGGTCCGCCGCCGGCGCGCCGGGCGGAGGCGTCAGCGCGCACGCCCGCGCGCCCCCGAACTGCCACATGGCGAAGGGGCCCGTGATGACGGAGAACTCGAAGGCCCGGTCCATTCCCAGATGCTGGAAGGTGAGCCCGCGGGTCGCCGCCCATTCCTCCATGAGGGGAAGCACTTCCTCCCGGCGAACCAGCACCTCTCGCTGGAATGCGCGGAGCCTCGTGCGGCAGGGCTCATCCCCGACCCGGTCGAGGAAGTCGACGTAGCGGGCGTCGGTGACGCCGTGCGAGTTGGGGGCCACGTACGCCACGGTGGCATCCACGTCGGCTGGGAAGAAGTAGCGGTGGTAGACGGCGGCCATGCCGCCCTTGCTGACTCCCGTGTGCAGCCACCGCTGGGGATAGAGCGGCTTGAGGGCCTGGACGACGCGGTGGGAGTCATGGGCGGACTGCCAGATGTTCAGGTGCCGCCAGTTGCTGGAGGCCGGACGCGAGGGAGTGAAGAAGCGGTGCCCGACGGCGAGCTGGTTCGCCTCGAGGAGCCTCGTGGGTTCCTCCTCGTAATAGAAGTCGTCGGCGCCGTAGCCCGTGGAGGCGAGCACCATCGGGGCCGTGGCCGAGCGATGCAGGAGGGTCATCAGCAGCGGGAACCGCTCCCCATGGGGGCGCCGGTGGTCCGTCGGCTGCTCGAAGCTGAGCCGGAAGAAGCGTGTCCCGGGATAGGGAGCGGGGTCCTCGGCGACCACCGTGAGGCCGGGGACCGACTGGAGTTGCGTGAGGATATCCTCGGACGCGCCGACGCCGCCCGTCAGGGGATGGGTTGCCTGGGAGCGTGCGGCCCCGGGGTCAGAGGATTCCAACAGGGTTGCATCGCCACACGCCTGTAACAGCAACGCGGTGGAAAGAACCCATGCGACGGTGGCTGGGGTGGGTCGGTGCGGATACGCCATGGTGTCCCCCGAGGTCGAGGTTGCGTGCTTCGACAACCCAAACGTCTCGGGGGGAACGACATAGCGAGGTGTTCTCGAGAACCGCTCAGCTGCGCTGGGCGTAGAACTCGACGATGAACGGCTCATTCACGTCGACGGGAATCTCCTCGCGCTCGGGGAGGCGCAGGTAGCGCATCCCTTCGCCCTCACCCAGCACTTGCAGGTAGGGCGGTACGACACGCCCCTTCATCCGCTCGAACGACTCCCGCACGATGACCAGCTTCAGGTGCGCGGCGTGGTAGCGGATTTCGCTGCCGGGCTTCACGCGGAAGCTGGGAATGTCCGTGGCCGCGCCATTGACCTGGAAGTACCCATGCCGGACGAACTGCCGCGCCTGGCGGATGCTGGTGGCCAGCCCCGCGCGCAGCACCAGCGCGTCCAGGCGGCTCTCCAGGAGCTGCAACAGCACCGTGCCCGTGTTGCCCGGGGACCGCCGCGCCTCCAGGAACACGCGCCGGCACTGCTTCTCCAGGAGCCCGTAGTACAGCTTCAGCTTCTGCTTCTCCCTCAGCCGCCGGGCGAAGTCGCTGTTGCCCATGCGCGCCGTCGCGCCGTGCTGCCCAGGAGGGTAGGGCCGACGCAGCACCGGGTCCTTGTCCGGGTCCTTCGCGCTGATTCTCGAGAGGGGAATCCCCAGTCGCCGGCACATCTTTCCCCTCGGTCCCAGTTCTCGCGCCATCTCGTTGCTCCGTTCCGACTCGCCGTGTTTTCGAGCTCAGTTGATTTTGAGAATCAGTATCAATATCAAGATCAGTACCGCAGAAGACGGCGCGGGGTCAAGTCGGGTGCGGTGGGGTGGCGCGGACTCGCGGGGCCGCGTGACGCCAGAGGGCTTGGGCTCCGCACGGAGTTCTCAATGACTCACGTGTGGGGTGGTGACGACGAGCGTGTGATGCAACGGCTGTGTGGGGTTGCGTTGAGAGCCGTTGCTGAGTGGCGATAGAGTCCGCGCTTCCCCGCAACGGAGCTCATTCATGAATGCCTTCAAGCGTGCTGTCTGGGTTTGTGCCGCCGCGTCCCTCGTCGCCTGTGGCGCGCCCGAGGAGTCTCCCGCTCAGGAGTCGCTGGGTGAGCAGGAATCCGCGCTGACCACGTCGACGTTCGGTGGCTGCACCTTCACCATCTCCTACACGACCATCTCGCCGCCTTATCCGCCGGTCTACGTCGCCAGCCTGACGCGCGCGGCCTCCGGGACGTGTCCGTATCCCGCGGCGACCGTCGAGCTGGGGCGGTCCTACAACACGCCCAGCCTCAATGTGCTTGGCACCGCGGTGGGGCTGTCCGTCGGGTTCTCCATCAAGGGAGGCATCAGCGGGAGCTCCCCCACGGTCTGCCTTTTCCGCCACATCGACCCGGCGACGCTCGGGACGATTCGCGAGGCGTTCGTCGGTGCGAACTTCGGCGCGGGCAGTGTCTATGGTTGCCGCCTGGACCAGACGGATGCGGGAGCCACGCTGGTGGGCTACGGAACGAAGACGGGCGCGCTCCCGGGTGAGGTCGGCAACAAGCCCAACTGGGTGGCCACGTATTACAACTTCTTCACCAGCACCACGCCGGCGGTCTACTACACGTACTGAGTCCAGCCGGTGGACCGCGGAGGTGTGCTCCGCGGTCCTGGGCTCGCGAAGGGTGGCCCGCGATGAAGACCCTGACGGAGTACCTCTGGTTCGAGACGAAGCAGCGGCGTGAGCTGGTCCGCCTCACCGACACGGTGACCTCGCTGGTGCGCAAGAGCGGCATCCAGGAGGGCATGGTGCTCGTCTCCGCGATGCACATCACCGCGGGCGTCTTCGTCAACGATGACGAGTCCGGGCTCCATGAGGACATCTGGGAGTGGCTCCAGGCGCTCGCGCCCTCGGGCCCGGACTATCGCCACCACCGCACGGGGGAGGACAACGGCGACGCCCACCTGAAGTCCATGCTCGTCCATCACCAGGTCATCATCCCCGTCACCGCGGGCGCGCTGGACCTGGGGCCGTGGCAGCAGGTCTTCTACGCGGAGTTCGACGGGCAGCGCCGCAAGCGCGTCATCGTGAAGGTGATGGGCGAGTAGCGCTGCCCGGGCTTCCGTTACTGCGTTGCGTCTTCCTTCTCGCCGCGCGGCAGGGGCAGTCCCAGCCGCTCCAGCTCCGCGCGCAGCTCCGGGGGCAGGGGGCTGGTGACGTGCAGGGGCTTCTTCGTCTCCGGATGCGGGAGCCCCAGCGCTCGCGCGTGCAGGAAGAAGCGCCCGAGCTCCGGTGCCTCGCGTCCCCCGTAGAGCGTGTCTCCGACGATGGGCGCGCCGATGCCCGCCATGTGCGCGCGCACCTGGTGCAGCACGCCGGTGAGGATGCGCACCTCCACCAGGCTGTGCTCTCCCACGCGGGACAGCACGCGGAAGCGGGACAGGGCCTCGCGTGCGTCCTCGGCGCCGTGGGGCGCGGGCTCCACGCGGTCCGGGTGGCGCGGGTGGTGGCGCAGGGGCAGGTCGATGTCGCCCTCGTCCACCAGCGGCCCCGTCACCAGCGCGAGGTAGCGCTTGTCCACCGCGCGCTCGCTGAAGGAGCCGCGCACCGTGTCCCATGCCGCGCGGGAGCGGGCGGCGACGACGACGCCGGAGGTCTCCACGTCCAGCCGGTGACACAGCCCGCCTTCACGCGGGTCCACCGACGCCTGCGCGCACTCGGGGAAGCGGGCGACGAGGGCGTTGGCCACCGTGCCCGTCTCGCCGGACTGGAGCGGATGCGAGGGCCGGCCCGCGGGCTTGTCGACGAAGACGAGCGCTGCGTCCTCGTGCAGCACGGTGAGCGGGAAGTCCTCGTCGGGGAGCGCCTCGCGGGTCTCCTCTTCCACGACCACCGCGACGCTCTGCCCGGCGGTGAGGGTGAGGCCCTTCTTCGCCGGGCGGCCATTGACCTTCACGGCGCCGGACTCGAAGAGTCGCTTGAGGCGGGCGCGCGACAGGCTCAGCGCCTCGCCCACGAAGAGGTCTACCCGCTGGCCCGCCTTGTCGGCGTCCACGGTGAAGGTGTGAAGCGTGGAGGGATTCACTCGGAAAGAGCCTCGTAGACTTCCTCGGCCGTCTGGAACCGGTCGTCCGGCTCCTTGCGGATGAGGCGGTGGGCCACGCGTGCGAACTGCGGGTCCCCATGAAGGTTCAGCGCCAGCACCGGCGGAGGCTCTGTCTCCAGCACCTGCCGCCACAGCTCGTGCGGCGTCTTCGCATCGAAGGGGGGCCGCCCGCTGAGCAGCTCATAGAGGATGACGCCCAGGCTGTACAGGTCCGAGCGCCCATCCAGCGGCTCTCCCAGAATCTGCTCGGGCGCCATGTAGCGGTACGTTCCCACCATCTTGCCGGCCTCGGTGATGGCCACGTCGTCCGCGAGGAACTTGGCCAGCCCGAAGTCCATCAGCCGCACCTGCCGGTCCTCGTCCACCATCACGTTGGAGGGCTTGAGGTCGCGGTGCACCAGCCCGTGCCCGTGGATGTAGGCCAGGGCCTCGCAGAGCTGGAGCATCGTGTCCTTCAGCCGGCCCATCCGCTCCGGGCGGTTGAGGTCCTCCTCCCGCAGCGTCCGAGACGGGTCCGGCGGCTTGCGCGGAGGGGGGAGGGGGAGGTCGAAGCCATCCATCGACTCGTCGGACTCGGACTCGGCTTCGAGCGGGTCGGAGGCGCCGTAGCTGTTGAGGTCCTCGCTGGGCGGCTCCTCGTTGAAGGCGTCCATGCTGAAGAGGCCGTCCATCGACGGACGGGGCTCTCCCAGCGAGTCGGAGAAGCTGTCGCTGCCCGGGCCGAAGTCGTCGTCCACGGTGCGCCGCACGGAGAGCAGCCCGCGAGGCGTGGACGCGCTCATGGGGGAGATGAGGTCGTCCCCTCGGATGTCCAGGTAGTGGCGCAGCGTCAGGCCCTCGATGAGCTCCATGGCGAGGTAGGGCCAACCCTGGTGGACGCCCGCCTCGAAGACCTTGACGACGTTGGGGTGGGACAGGTCCGCGAGCGTCTCGAATTCGCGCGCGAGTCGCCGAGCCGCACGCTCGTCCAGCGCGGGGCCGGCCGAGAGCAGCTTGAGTGCGACTTCGTCGTTGCTGCGGCGGTCCAAGGCCCGGTACACGGTGCCCGCGCCGCCGCTGCCGAGCGTCTGGAGGACTCGGTACGGACCGATGACCTTCGGGGGCATGCGTGGCGCGGATCCTACGAATCCCGTCACGTCAGGGTCAAACTGGTTGACGCTTGCTTGTAGGGTTCATCGTAGAACACTCACTCACGCATTTCACTTTTCCAGGGAAACCTGGGAGAACCATTCGACCCATGCACGTCGGGAAGTACCAACTCGTCCGGAAGATTGCCTCGGGGGGCATGGCGGAGGTCTATCTCGCGAAGGCCGCTGGCCCGATGGGGTTCGAGAAGACGCTGGTGTTGAAGCGGATCCTCCCGCACCTGGCGGAGGACCCGGCGTTCGTGGAGATGTTCCTGGGCGAGGCGCGGCTGGCCGCGCAGCTGGAGCATCCGAACGTCGTGCAGATCTTCGACTTCGGCGAGGCGGACGGCAGCTACTTCCTGGCGATGGAGCTCATCGACGGGCCCACGCTGCGGCGGCTGGTGAAGCGCGCGGTGGAGCAGGCGTTGCCGCCGGTGATGTGCGCGAAGCTGGTGGCGCTCGCGGCGGAGGGCCTGGCGTTCGCGCATGACTTCTGTGACCCGGTGACGGGTGAGCCGCTGGGGTTGATCCACCGCGACGTGAGTCCGGACAACATCCTGGTGTCGCGGCAGGGCGCGGTGAAGGTGGTGGACTTCGGTGTGGCGAAGGTGGCGGGGCAGGGGCACCGCACGCAGACCGGAGTGATGAAGGGGAAGGTCGCGTACATGCCGCCGGAGCAGCTGCGCACGCTGCCGCTGGACCGGCGGGTGGATGTGTACGCGCTGGGGGTGGTGCTGTACGAGCTGCTGACGGGGAAGCGTCCGTTCGACGCGACGACCGAGGCGAGCACGATGCAGGCCATCCTGTTCGAGCCCTTCGTTCCGGTGGTGGAGCGGCGGCCGGACGTGCCGGTGGCGCTGCAGGAGATTCTGAAGCGGGCGTTGGCGAAGGAGCGCGACGAGCGCTACCCGGACTGCCGGGCGTTCCAGGCGGACCTGGAGCGGTACCTGTTGTCGGCCGGTGAGTCGGTGGGGGCGTATCAGATTGCCCAGTTCGTGGGGCGGCTGGTGGCGGAGGGGGTGGGAGGCGTGGTGGTGGGCTCGCCGGCGCATGGGGTGATGGGGCCCAGGGCGACGCCTCGGTCGATGGTGGCGCCCGCGGAGCCGAAGCCGCCGGTGCCGACGCCTCGGTCGATGGTGGCTCAGGCGCAGAACGAGGTGAAGCCGCCGGTGCCGGAGTCGTTGTCCATGGAGGACACGCTGCCGACGACGCCTGTCCCGCAGCTCGCGCGGATGGTGTTGGAGCGAGGGGCGGCGACGCCCGGGGCTTCCAGTGGTGAAGGCGCGGAGGCGCGAGAGCGCGCGGCGAAGCCTGCTGGGGGACGGAAGAGGACGGCTTCGCGTCCGGCGTTGCCGGCGCATCCGGGAGTGGCTGGAGAGGTCCGAGGGACGCGCGACGGGTGGAGCACGTCGGGGGTGTCCGCGACGATTCCGCTTCAGCGGAACGAGATTGAGCAGGCTCGGGAGCGGGTGCTGCGTGAGTCGCCGGAATCGGAGGTGGCGGATGAAGACCACATCTCCACGGGGGCTCAAACCGGGCCGCTTTCGGGCCGTCGGTATTCGGGCGTGTTGGTCGCGGTGCTCATCGCGGTGAGCATCGTGGCGGTGGCGGGATTGGCGTGGTTCGCCTTTCGAGGCCAAGGGCCCAAGCCGACGGAACCGGGCAATCCGTCGGCCATCAGCGAGACGAGGGAGGAAGACAAGCCTTCTGGCGAGGCGTTTGTGATTGGTGGGACGGATGGAGGGAGCAGGGCGGACGCAGGGCCGGCGCTGGGGCCTGATGCGGGGCCGGCGCTCGATGGAGGGGTGACGAGTACGGTGGCTGCAGGACCGTTGGACGCGGGAAGTGAGGACGCCGCGGGCGATGCGGGCCCGCTCGACGCGGGCGTGACTGGGAACGCGGACGGAGGGATTCGCGAGCTGGCCGGAGCCGATGCTGGCTCTCGTCTCAAGAATAAGGGCTCGATAAAGCCGAAACCCAAGGCGAAACTCGAGTTCCGCGTTCGCCCCTATGGAGAGGTCTCCATTGGCAGTCATTCCTTCGGGGTGACGCCCATCGAAAAGGACGTCATGTGGGAAGTGGGCAAGGTCATGATCACGTTCACGAACGCGGAACTCAAGCTCACCAAGAGCAAGGAGTTCGTGATCGAGGCTGGCAAGACCAATCTCATCAAGTTCAACTTCTACGAAGATTAGGTGCGCGAAGCCTCACGGGGGCGAGTCCGGCCAGCTTGGCCAGCGGATGATGCGTCCTCCGTCGCCCACCGCCCAGATGTCATCGGGGCCAGAGCCGGTGATGTCATTGAGTCGGGTGCTGCCGTTGTAGACCCTTGTCCAGCCCTGACCGTTGAATCGGTAGATATGCCCGGAGGCGCAGGTGGCGTAGGCCGAGTTCGCGCCAAAGGCGATGACCGAGGTCAGGTTGTGGTTGTCGGGAGTCCTGGCCACGGCAACCCATGGTGTCCCGTGGGTCTTCCTCAACACGTTGCCAGCATCGCCCACGGCGAAGGCGACCTCGTTGTTGACCACCCAGACGCCTCGGAGTCTCTCTGCGCTTGGCACTGTTTCCAGATTCCACAGACCCGTGGCTGGCTCGAGGCGATAGATGCGGGCGCGCGGACTGCTGCTGACGCCTCCCACCGCCAAGACGTGCGCAGGGGCGGAGGCGTGGACATCAAAGACTTCGCTCAGTCTGTTGGTGACAGGGTTGTAGACAGGTGATCCCGTCCCGTTCCACGTGAAAGCCGCGCCATCGGCCGTGGCGGCGCTCGCTGAAGCACCGTAGAGGGAGAGGACGTTGTTCGTCCTCGTGCCCGCCAGGCCGAAGACCTTCAAATCATCGTCAGCGACGATGACGCAGTTCGCGGAACCCAGCGGCTGGTAGCCCTTGAGTCCGCCTTCGCTGCCAAGCCATGCACGGCCGTCGGTGGGGTCGCTCCAACTGCTGGTCCATGTGGTGTTGCTGCTGAGGGTGCTTCCATCGCAGAGGGTGCTCGAGATGGTCGTGAACTCCGTGGCGGACGAGGTCATCCGCGCGCGGCGATTGTTGGTGCCTGCAACCCAGATGTTTCCCTTTCCCCAGGAAGAAGCGGTGAGCCAGTTACCTCCTGCCTCGACGACCTTCGGGACCCATAGCGGTGAAGACTGCGCCGGGCACTGATCGACAGACTCCCTTTGCGCATCACAGTTGTTGTCCAGGTCGTCGCAAATCTCGGTGGCTCCGGGATGGGTGAAGGGATTCCCATCGTCGCAATCCCCACCCAGGTTGACGTATGCCCCAGCGGGCTTCACGCACGAGTCGACGACCGTGTTCTCACCATGGCCATCACCATCCGCGTCCAGGTACCAGCGGGAGGGGGCGGGCGTCATGCACTCGAGCCCTTGCTTGTCCATGCGACATGCCTGAGTGCCTTCGCACATCGTCGAGAGCTCTGTGCAGGATTGTCCCTTCGCGGGAAAGGCCTCATCGTTGATTCCGTCGCAGTTGGTGTCCTCGCCGTCGCAGAGGTCTTGTCTTCCCGGGTTGATGCTGAACAGGTCATCCCGGCAGTCGGTCGACGGCCCACTGGTGTAGCCAGGGGGGATGTCGCCGCAGACGATGCGAGGGGGCGCGTTCTTCTGGCCATAGGTGTCCCCATCGGCGTCTGGATACACTGTCTTGGCGGGCGGAGTGTCGCAGTGCTGAGTCTGCGTGACCGGATTGCAGCGGGAGATGCCCCTGCAGTCGGCGGACACTTCACATGCTTGGTTCAGTTTGAAATGAGCCTCGTCGGAGACGCCATCGCAGTTGTCGTCCGTATCATTGCAGAGTTCGTCTGCGCCCGGATTGATTCTCGCATTGTCGTCCGTGCAGTCGGTGCCTCCACTCAGCCGGGATGCATAGCCATCCTTGTCCGCATCCTCGGCTTGGATTTGCAGATTGACTGAGTGGATGGCTTTTGTTTCCACCGTCATGGCTTGTGCGTCGTGGACCACTTGCGGCCCGTCACACGATGTCTCGAAGGCTTTCGCGCTCAAGCTCAACTGGGTCCCCCAGCCACGGGGCGGAAGAACGGCCACTTGGAGGGCGCCAGGGAGCTGGCCCGAGAGGGCAGTGTAGGACTGCGTCAATGCAGTCCCCGTCGCGGCATCTCGCAGGCTCATGACAATGCAGCCAGGAGCGAAGCCCACGACGTTCACCGTGGCCTTGATACCCCTGCAGGACGCTCGTCCTCCGAGGACCACATCCGCGGGCTGTCCATCGAACATGGATGCCACGGTGAGCGGGTTCTCACAGCCTGCATAGACCTCATCCAGGCTCGGCACGGTGCAGGAGGTGGCAAGCAAGACGACCAGGGTGAGTGCACTCAGCCCCTGGGCCTCACTTGGGAAAGCGCGTGTGACGAGCGGGGTGGGGCGTGGCCGAGGTCTTGCCGGAAATCGAATCTCCATGGATATGAAGCATATCTTGAAACTCAGGATGGATGCGCCGTGAGCACCGCGGACGCCAAGGCAATCAACCGCGCGCGGAGTTCCTCCGGCCCCACGACTTCAAACCCACGCATCACTTCGCAGAGCTGCCCCAGCGCGATGGACTCCCGCTCGAAGTCCACGACGACTGTCTTCCTCCCTCCTTCCTCACGGCCTTCGTCGAAGCGAACGCCATCCGCGGGGGGCCGCATGTGCCGCAGCGCAGCCTCCGCCTCGGGCGTCAGCCGCAGCGTCACTTCGTACCGGGCGCGCTTCTCCAGGAACTTCGAGCACCACTCCCGCCAGAACGCGGGCAGGTCGAACCGCTCTGGCCGCTCGAAGGTCTCCGCGCGCACCTTCGCCCCCGCGATGCGCGAGCCCCGGTACACCCGCACCCCCGCCTCCGTCCCCGCGACGAGGTACCAGCGGTCCGCCTTGAGCACGAGCGCGTAGGGCTCCACCACCCGCCGACTCCGCTTGCCGTCGAAGTCCCGATACGTCAGCGACACCCGCTGGTTCTGCCACGCCGCCTCGCGAAGCAGCTCCAGGTGCGGGACCTCATCCTTCGCCGTGAACCACCCCGATGCATCCACATGCAGCCGCTGCCGCGCGTACTCCAGCGCCGGCTGCTGCAACGCCGGCAGTGCCGCCGCCAGCTTCACCAACCCGCTGCGCAGCGGCCCCGACAACCCCAAATCCCCCAACCGCCCCGGAGCCCCACCTATGGCCGCCAGCGCCTGCAGCTCCGCGCGATTCAAGCCCGTCAGCTGCGTCTTCCATCCCTCCACCAGCGCCACACCCCCGGACGCCCCTCGCGTCGCGTACACCGGCACCCCCGACGACGACAGGGAGTCGAGGTCCCGGTGAATCGTCCGCTCGGAGACCTGGAGCTCGCGCGCCAGGTCCCCCGCCGTCAGCTTCGGGCGGCTCTGCAACAGCAGCATCAGACTGACGAGTCGGTCGGCGCGCATGCCGCGACCCTACGCGGGCAATCATGACAGAGGTTGTCATATTCACCCCGCTACGGTGCCTCACGTCGCCGGCGAACCGCGCGCTCGCGCTTCACCCCGCCGGCCTGGGAGACACCATGAAGAAGCCACTCGAAGGACGCATCGCCCTCGTCACGGGTGCCACCCGTGGCGCCGGACGAGGCATCGCCACTCGCCTCGGCGAAGCAGGCGCCACCGTCTACTGCTCGGGCCGCAGCGTCCGAGGCCAGCCCGCCTCCGGCCCCAAGCGCCCGGAGACCCTCGAGGAGACCGCCGAGCAGGTCACCGCCCTGGGGGGCAAGGGCATCGCCGTGCGCTGCGACCACACCATCGACGCGCAGGTCATCGCCCTGCGCGACCGCATCCAACAGGAGCAGGGCCGCCTCGACATCCTCGTGAATGACATCTGGGGCTGCGACACCCTCTCCGAGTTCGGCGTGCCCTTCTGGAAGCTGAACCCGGACCACGCCCGCACCATGCTGGAGCGCGCGGTGTTCACCCACCTCATCACCAGCCGGTACCTCGTCCCGGTCATGCTCCCCCAGAACCAGGGGCTCATCGTCGAAATCACCGACGGCGACCACTTCGGCTACCGGGGCAGCCTCTACTACGATCTCGCGAAGATGAGCGTCATCCGCCTGGCCTTCTCCATGTCGCGAGACCTTCGCCGCACCGGCATCACCGCCCTCGCCGTGACGCCCGGCTTCCTGCGCTCCGAGGAGATGCTCGAGAACTTCGGCGTCACCGAAGCCAACTGGCGCGACGCCGCCAAGACAGAGCCGGACTTCATCGCCTCCGAGTCCCCGTCCTACGTCGGCCGAGCCGTGGCCGCGCTCGCCGCGGACCCCCACGTCGCCTCCAAAGCCGGCCGCGTCTTCAGCTCCTGGGCCCTGGCTCGCGAGTACGGCTTCACCGACCTGGATGGCTCCACGCCCCACTGGGGAGACCACTTCGCCCGCACCTACCCCGGCAGTCCCTACCGCGTCGCCGACGAGGCCGCCTACTTCACCTGGCGTGACAGCCCCATCGAGCGCGTCCGCCCCCACTGGCCCGAGGAGTGAGGCCCAGACACCCTGTTTCACGGTTCGGCGCACCTTGGCCTACACGGGCCAAGGGGCGTTGGCCGCTCACGGGACGCTCTCGACCGGTCAGGGGCCCCGGGTGACGGTTGGCCCACGCTGCCGTGGACGCGGCGCGGCGCCGCCGGTAGGGTGCGCGGCCTGAATGGAACGCCCCCAAGTGGTTTCCGCCCTCGAAATGCAGGTCAAGGCCCGGCCCGTGCCGCGCCACGTGGGCATCATCATGGATGGCAACGGCCGGTGGGCGGAGTCCCGGGGTCTGGAGCGACTGGAGGGGCACCGTGAGGGGAGCGCCAGTGTACGCGAAGTCACCCGCACCGCGCGCCGCGTGGGCATCCAGGCACTGACCCTCTACGCCTTTTCCTCACAGAACTGGGCCCGGCCCGCGGAGGAGGTCGCCGGGCTGATGGACCTGCTGCGCGACTACCTGGAGCGTGAGCGGGCCGAAATCATGGACAACGGCATCCGGCTCAAGGCGGTGGGCGACGTCGGGCGGCTGCCGCGCTTCGTGAAGGATCCGCTGGACCGGCTCATCGCCGACTCGGCGGAGAACACCGGCATGGTGCTGTCGCTGGCCTTGTCCTACGGAGGGCGGGAGGAGATCCTCCACGCCGCCAGCCGGATGGCGGAGGCCATCTCCCGGGGCGAGCTGTCCGCGGGCCGGGTGGAAGAGTCCGACTTCGAGTCCTTTCTCTGGACGAATGGGCTGCCCCCGCTGGACCTGGTGGTCCGCACCAGCGGCGAGCAGCGCATCTCCAACTTCCTCCTCTGGCAGATGGCATACGCGGAGCTGTGCTTCAGCGACGCCCTCTGGCCGGACTTCCGCACCGATGAGTTTCTCCGCTGCGTGTCCCAGTACCAGCAGCGAGAGCGGCGCTTCGGTCTGACCTCCGCGCAGGTCAAGCGGGAGGACACCCCCCAGCGGGCCAAGGCGTGAACGACAAGAACCGAAACCTCGTCGTGCGCATCGTGACGGCGCTGACGCTCCTGCCGCTCGTGGTGCTGCTCCTCTTCCTCGGCGGCGTGTGGAGCGCGGGCCTGTTGGGCCTCGCCGCGGCCGCGTGCGTGGGGGAGTACTACCTCATCGTGCAGAAGCGGCTGACGGCCGCCGCCTGGGTGGGCATGGCCTTCGCGGCCGTGATGCCCTTCCTCCCCCTCAAGGACGCCGCGCGCACGGGGGAGACGGCCTTCTGGCTCACCGTCGTCTTCGCGTTCTTCGCGTGGATCTACCACCTCTTCAAGGGCCCCCTCGCGGAGGCCCCCACGCGCACCGCGCACCTGGTCAACGGCTTCCTCTATGGCGCCGTGGGCCTCACCGCGCTGTCGGCCCTGCGCCTGCTCCCGGACCATGGCCTCGCGTGGGTCATCTGCGCGCTGACCATCACCTGGGCCAACGACACCGCCGCCTACTTCTTCGGTCGCTTCCTGGGGCGCCACAAGCTCTACCCGGAAGTGAGCCCGAACAAGACGTGGGAGGGGTTCTACGGCGGCATGTTGGGCTCGGTGGGCGGCATGTTCATCGCCCGGGCCTTCTTCTTCCCCGTCTTCACCGTGTGGGACTGCGTGCTCCTGGGCATCGCCGGAGGCATCCTGGGCCCGGTGGGGGACCTGTGCGAGTCCATGCTCAAGCGCGCCTATGGCGTGAAGGACTCCGGGGTGCTCATCCCGGGGCACGGCGGGGTGTTGGACCGCATCGACGCGCTGCTCTTCAATGCGCCCTTGGTGTTCGTCTACGTGCAGTTCGTGCGCGGATGGCTGCCGTAGAAGCGTGAGATTTCGCTCGCCCGCCTGGCTGGCGACCCCGGATGTGCGTTGTCCGTCCGGGGGCTCACGATTACTCTTGCCGCCATGCCCTCACTTCAGAACCTGGGGTTCTTCATCCTCCTGCTTGGCGTGCTCGTGACAGTGCACGAGCTCGGCCATTTCCTCGTGGCGAAGGCCTGCGGGGTGAAGGTCCTCAAGTTCTCCATCGGCTTCGGGCCGAAGCTCATCGGCTTCGTCAAGGGCGAGACGGAGTACCAGATCGCCATCCTCCCCCTGGGAGGCTTCGTGAAGATGGCGGGCGACCTGCCCCACGAGGAACTGGGCCCGGATGAGGCCAAGCGAGGTTTCCTGGCGCAGCCCCCCTGGAAGCGCGGACTCATCGTCCTGGCGGGGCCGGCCTTCAACCTCATCTTCCCCGTCATCGTCTATTTCTTCGTGTTCCTGGGGCCGCACCAGGCGACGTCCACCCTGGTGGGGTACGTGGAGCCGGGCATGCCCGCCTCCGCCGCCGGCCTGCGCCCCGGAGACCGGGTGATGTCCGTGGAAGGCGTGCCCGTGCGCACGTTCGAGGACATGCGGGACACCTTCGTCGGCCGCTTCGAGCGCCCGATTCCCATCGTCGTCGAGCGCGACGGCAAGCCCGTGACGCTCACCGTGTCGCCGATCAAGAGCACGGAGACGTCGCCCATCGACACCGTGGAGCGCGGCCTCATCGGCGTCCTGCCGCTGGCCAAGCCCCCCATGGTGGGCGTGCCTCCGGGCTCTCCCGCCGAGGCCGCGGGCCTGCGCACCTTCGACCGCGTGTTGAGCGTCAACGGCACGCATGTGCCGGACGAGGCTCGGCTGTATCAGGAGCTGGGCCGTCACCCCGAGGGGGAGCCGCTCAAGGTCGTCGTGCGGCGCATGCAGGTCGTCGAGGCCGGCGTGGTGAAGGGGCAGGCGTCGAGCGTGGTGGAGGTGACGGTGCCCCGTCAGCCCGGCGTGGGCCTGGCGGCGTTGGGCGCGGAGCCCGCGGACCTGTACGTGTCGGCGGTGGTGCCCGGCAGCGCGGCGGACAAGGCCGGGCTGAAGCAGGGGGACCGCGTGGTGTCGCTCAACGGCGAGGCGCTGCCGTCCTTCCGCATGCTGGACGTGAAGCTCAGCGGCGCGGAGGCCAAGCCCTTCTCCTTGACGTGGCGGGGCGCGGGGGGCGAGCAGACGCAGACGCTGTCCCAGGCGCCGCTGACGGCCGAGGACTCGATGGGGCAGGAGACCACGAAGCTGTCGCTGGGCGCGCGAGGGTGGGCGCTCCTGGACGCGGACGTGGCGAAGGCGGACGAGGTGACGGTGCACCTGGGGCCCGGCGCGGCGCTGAAGCAGGCCGCCATCGTCGTCCCGAAAATCGTGGGGCAGATGGTGAAGGTGCTCGCGGGGCTGGTGACGCGCGACGTGCCGCTGAGCACGGTGGGTGGCCCCATCATGATGTATCAGCTCGCCGCCAAGAGCGCCGAGCAGGGGTTGGACTCGTTCCTCAACCTGATGGCCATCATCTCCATCAACCTGGGCGTGATGAACCTCCTGCCCATCCCCGTGCTGGATGGCTTCGCGCTGCTGTCCGCCGCGTGGGAGGGCATCCGCCGCCGCCCCATCCCCGTGCGCGTGCGCGAGGCCGCCAACATGGTGGGCCTGGCGCTGCTCATCCTCCTCATGCTGCTGGTCTTCACCAACGACATCACCCGCTAGAGGCCCCATGCGCGCGACGACCCTTGTCCTTCTTCTGGCGCTGGGGTTGTCCACGGCGTGTGCCTCGCGCGCGGCGAAGCCGGACCGGCCCGAGGATGTGGGGCCGGAGCCAGGCTCGCCCCGGGTGACGAAGCGCGAGCAGATGCCTCGCTCGTACCTGGGAGAGGGGCTGGCCTCGTTCTACGGCCCCGGGCTGCATGGCCGTCCCACCGCGAGCGGGGAGCGCTTCAACCAGAACGCGCTCACCGCCGCGCACCGCAAGGCGCGCTTCGGCTCGTGCCTGCGCGTGGTGAACATGGAGAATGGGCGCTCGGTGGAGGTACGCGTCAATGACCGGGGGCCCTTCGTCGAGGGGCGCATCATCGACGTCTCGCAGGCCGCCGCCTCGAAGCTGGGCATGTTGGACAAAGGCGTGGTGCGGGTGCGCTTGTATCGCTGCGCGGACAACGTGTCGGAGATTCCCCGCGCAATGTGGGCGGCTCCGGTGTAGGGAGCCCCCATGTTTCTCTCGCTGGACACCTCGACGTTGACGATGTCGCTGGCCCTGGTGGAGCGCGGGCCGGACGGCGTGCGCGCCGTGGAGCACCTGGTGGTGCCCCCGCCCGTCAAGCAGAGCGAAGCGCTGCCAGGGGTCGTCGGTGAGTTGCTGGCCCGACACGACACGCGGCTGGCGGACCTGGAGGGCCTGGTGGTGGGCCTGGGGCCAGGCTCCTTCACGGGCCTGCGCATCGGCCTCGCCACGGTGAAGTCGCTGGCGTACGCGGCGCAGCTCAAGGTGGCGGGGGCGTCGTCGCTGGCGGCCCTCGCGCTGGAGGGCCCGGAGGATGTTCCGCTCTACTGCCTGGCGGTGGCGCGCAAGGACGACCTGTACCTGGGGGCGTACGTCCGGCGCGGCGGGACGGTGGAGGCGCTGGAGCCGGAGACGGCCATGTCGCCCCAGGAAGTGGCGGTGCGGATGGCCGCGGAGCCTCGCGCGGTGGCGCTGGGGCCGGCGCTGGTGGGCTACCACGCGGCGCTGGTGTCGCACGGTGTCGCCGCCGAGCGGCTCGTCGCTGGGCATGACTTCCCATCGGCGGTGGCGCTGGCGAGGCTGGCGCGCTTCCCGGAGGAGTTCTCGCTCCAGGCGCTCTTCGCCATGGAGCCGCACTACGTGCGCGCCTCCGAGCCGGAGCGCAATCCGAAGTTCCCTCCGCTGCCGGGGCCCGCGCCCACGGCGCGCTTGAAGGACGACTGAAGCGTCGGGCGCAGCCGCGCTCGGGCGATGCACGCACAAGGACGCGTCATGAAAGACGATTTGCAGATTGCCGTGGTGGGTGCCACCGGCGTGGTGGGTCGCGAAGTGCTGGCCGGACTGTACGCGCGCGATGTGCCCGCGGAGCAGGTGAGGGCCTTCGGCTCGGAGCGCTCGAAGGGGCTGGAGGTGGAGTACGGCGAGGACTCGCTGGAGGTGGAGCGCGCCACGGCCGAGGCCTTCCGGGGCGTGGGGCTGGTGCTGCTGGCCACGCCGGGCGAGGTGTCTCGCACGCTGGCTCCCGCGGCGCAGGCGGCGGGGGCGTGGGTGGTGGACGTCAGCCCCGCGTTCCGTGGCGACGGCAACGTCCCGCTGGTGCTCCCGGGCTTCAACACCGAGTCGCTGAGCACCGTCACGAAGGGCCGTGTGGTGTGCCTGCCGGGCGCGGTCACCACGGCCGCAGTGCACGTGGTGGAGCCGCTGCGCCGGGCGTTCGGCGTGGCGCGTGCGCAGGTGACGGCGATGATGGCCGTCTCGAGCGCGGGCGTGCGCGGCGTGGCGGAATTGGAGAAGCAGACGGCGGACCTGATGTCCGGGCGCGAGCCGGAGCCGCATGCCTTCCCGCACCGCGTGGGCTTCAACCTGGTGCCGCAGGTGGGCGGCTTCATGGCGGGCTCGCCGTGGACGGAGGAGGAGGCGGGCTGGACGCTGGAGGCCGCGCGGTTGTTCGCGGGCCGAGGCGAGGCCCCCGTCCTCGCGGGCACGGCGGTGCAGGTGCCCAGCTTCTACGGGCACGGGCTGGTCATCAACGTGCAGCTCAAGAAGGCGGGCCCGGTGGAGCAGGTGAGGGCGGCGCTGAAGACGTCCCCCTCGCTCAAGGTGCTGGATGCGCCGGGGGAGCGCGTCTACCCCATGCCCATGCTCGTCACGTCGGACCCCGCGGTCCATGTGGGCCGGGTGCGTGCCTTCCCGCAGTCCCCGGAGTGGGTGACGCTCTTCGCCGCCATCGACAACGCGACCCGAGGGGCCGCGCTCAACCTCGTGGAGACCGGGTTGAAGCTGGCCGAGCGGGAGCGGGCTCCCTGACATTTTGGCACTCGGCCCGGGGCGCTCCTGTCTGTTTGGCGCTCCAGGGCTGGGACTTCAGGGCCAAACGGGCCACGCGAGAAGGTGTTGAGTGTGGCCCCCCGCTTGCTAGCGTCGGACTACCCATGCGCCACATATTTGTCGTGCTCCTGCTCACCGCATCGACCGCCCTGGGGCAGTCCGTGACCTTCACGGGTGCGGCCATCCAGGATGGCGAAATCTCTGTCTCCCTGGACGATTGCGCGAAGAAGATTCCAGTCACCTGGACGAAGACGGGCACTTTGTTGTGCGGCGATCTCACCCTGTTCCTGACCAAGGGTTCGTGCTCGGCGGAGGACCCGGGGGCGAGCGGCAACAAGGTTCTCAAGACCATCAAGCAGTCCGACAGCATCACCACGGAAGCCATCGAGTTGCAGATGAGCGTCGTGCTTGCCGAAGGGGGGCTCACCTGTGCTGCTCAGACGGCGAATGTCGTCTACAAGCTCTGTGCCTCGACGAAGGTGCAGACCATCTCCACCGGGCTGTGCCCGGACAAGCCGTCGAGCGTTGGCAAGCCTGATGTCAACTTCATCCTGGACCCCATTGCGCCCGAGGCGCCGCCGGCTCCCGCGGTGACGGGGCTGGACAGTGCGCTGAGCGTCAGTGTGGCGCCGACCAGTGACACGACCCGACTGAAGGTGGAGGTCGTGGAGATGACGCAGGGCGACGATGGCGGCGTCGCCACGCCAGGCGAGGTGGTGCGCTCCAAGGAGCAGGTGACGCCGAACAACGTCTTCCGCATGGATGGGCTGGAGAACGGCAAGACGTACGGGGTGCGAGCCATCGCCTTCGACAAGGCGGGCAACCAGGGCAAGGCCTCCGAGCTGGCGACGGGCGCGCCCATTGCCAGCAACGGTTTCTTTGATGAGTACGTCGACGCGGGCGGCCAGGAGACGGGTGGCTGCGGCGCGGGCGGTGGTGGTCTTGCTGTGGGCGCCGCGATGGCGGCTCTGGGTTTCTGGCTGACGTCCAGGAGGAAGCAGTCATGAGTCGGGCATGGGCGCTGGGTGTGGCCATGATGGTCGCCGGGTCGCCGGCGTTGGCGCAGGACGTCGTGAGCGAGGTGGAGGCCGAGGACTTCTCCTCGCCGCGTTCGGGGGGAGTCGTCTTCCGGCTGGGCGGCTACAAGCCCCGCGTGGACACGGAGAAGGGGCTCACGGAGGGGCGGACTCCGTACAAGGACACCTTCGGTGACTCCTCGCTGCTGCTTGTCGAGGTCGAGCTTCAGCACTTCTTCTACCAAGGCATCGGCACCGCGGGCGTGGGTGTGTCCGCGGGCTACGGTGAGAAGTACGCGAACGCGAAGCTGGAGGAGGGCGGTGACGCCGCGGAGAAGACGGCGCTCAAGGTGATTCCGCTGGGCCTCAACGCCTTCTACAAGTTCGACTACGCGGCCTTCGAGTGGGGCATCCCCCTGGTGCCGTACGGCAAGCTGGGCCTCATCTACACGCCGTGGTGGGTGACGAAGGGCGACGACACCGAGGTCTCTCAAGGCCGCAAGGGCAGCGGCGGCAAGTGGGGTTGGGGCGCGACGGCTGGCGTGTCGTTCCTGCTGGATGTGCTGCAGCCGCGCTTCGCGCGCGACTTCGACTCCGGGCTGGGCGTCAACCACAGCTACCTCTTCGCCGAGTACACCTACGCGGATGTGGACAATTTCGGCGGGAAGGGCCTCGTGCTCTCCAGCCGACGCTGGATGTTTGGACTCGCGCTGGACTATTAGCGGCGGATGCCGCTTGTCCCGCGCTCTGTCCGTTCCTCCGCCGCGCTCCTCGTCTTGATGGCCGCCGTGGGCCCTTGGGCCTCCGGCTGCCGGCGCGCTGTTCGCGCCGAGATGGGTGATGACCGCGTGGTGGAGGCGGGTGTTCCCGTCGAGCTGGGCTCACGTGAGGAGGGGGCTCCGGTCCTCTCCTGGGAGCCTGGTGACGGGACGCCGTCCGCACGGGGGCCCCGGCTGTCGCATGCGTTCGCGCGCCCGGGTGTCTACTCGGTGCGTGCGCTGCATGAGGGCCAGGAAGTCGGGCGCGTGCAGCTCACCGTCGTGCCGCGTCCGCTCTTGAGGGCAGTGCCCGCGGAGGCGCAGACGGTGCTGTGGATGCCCACGCTGCGGGGCAACATGGAAGCGCTGGTGGATTTCTACGAGCGGCTCGTGGGCCCCGAGGAGTCCGAGAACGCGCTGCGAGATGCTCCGCTGGTGGCGCTGGTGCTGGAGAGCCTGGCGCAGAGCTCCGGTGTCGTGGACCCGGAGGAAGGCTTTGGCCTCTTCCTGCTGCCGGCGTTCGATGGCGTGGTGGCGTTGCTTGGCGTGACGGAGCCCGAGGCCGCGATGCAGGCGGTGGCTCAAGAGCTGGAGAGCTCCGGGCATCAAGTCTCGCCGACGGGGGACGGGGCCATGCGCGTGGTTCCCGCGGACTCGGGCGAGCCGATGCTGTTGTTCGTCGACCGGGGCTACCTCTACCTGGCGATTCCCGACTCGGACAGTGGCGAGCTGGAGGCGGGCGAGCCGGTGTCGGTGTTGGCCGTGGAGCCCGCGGTCGCGGATGTCGAGGTGGCTCGAGGTGCGGTGCGGGGCCTGGAGGGCCCTGGGCTCTCCGAGTCCGCGCTGTACCAGGAGCTCCGCGCGAAGGTCGCGGAGGGCCATGTCCATCTCTACTCGAGCGCGCTGAAGGGTGGGGCGGAGGCAGGGGAGAAGGAGTCGCCGGTGCGAGGCTTCATGGCCTCGCTGGCGGTCCAGTCCGAGCGCATGACGCTGGATGGATTCCTCGCGTCCTCGAGGCCGCTGTTCCATGGCGCGAATGCACCCGCGTCGGCGCTCCTGGCGGACAGCGCGCTGGGGCCCGTGGCCGCCGCGCAGCTCTCGGTTCCTCCCGAGGAGCTGGCGAAGCTGGTGTTCGGTGCTCCGGGCTCTCCGCTGCGGGAGCGCGTGGTGGAGCGGTGGCGCTCGCGCGGGTTGGACCCGGAGGCCCTGCTGAAGGCCCTGCGGGGCGATGTGGCGGTGCTCGTGTACTTCGACGCGCCGGGGTTCCTGAAGAGTTTCGTCCAGAACCACCGGCCGGAGCCTCGAGGGACGGTGTTGATTGACGCGGGGCTCACGTCGGCGGAGCCCGTGCTGAGGCTGCTCGATGAGCACCTCGATGGTTCGCTGCTGCGCTTCCGTGCGGAGAACGTCCCGGGTGGGAAGATGTACCGGACGATGCTCCGAGGCTTCCCCGTGCAGCTCCTGGTGGGGGCTCAGCGTGCGACGTTGCTCGCGGGAGAGCCGCTGGACGGGCGGCCTCGCGGCGACGTGGGCCGAGCCCTTCGCGAGCGCCTGGGTGGCGAGGCCTTTGGCGCGGGGCACCAGTCGCTGATGGCGGACCTGGGACAGCTTCGCGCGGACCTGGATGCGCAGCACGCCGTGCCGGGAGTGACCGCGGAGCGGCTGGCTTCGGCGCAGGGGCTCGTGAAGGCGGTGCTGGAGCGCTTCCTCCCGTTGGACTCGGCCTTCATGGACTTCTCACTTGCGGAGGGCGGTGCGCGGCTGAAGGGAGGCCTGCGCCTGCGCGAGGGGGCTCGAGGCGGGCAGGGGTGGCGATGAGCTCCGGGGGCTCCATCACAGTGCTCTACTTCGCCGCGGCCCGTGAGCGCGTGGGGCTGGCGCGAGAGTCCTTTCCGCTTCCGGAGGGCGCGACGGTGCGCGAGGTCCTGCGACTGCTCTCTGTCGCGCATCCCGGGTTGGAGCCGTTGCTGCCGCACCTGCGCGTGGCGGTGGACCAGGAGTTCGTGGGCGTGGATGCGCCGGTTCGTCCGGGGGCGGAGGTGGCGTTGATTCCTCCCGTGGCGGGAGGCTCACCGGGATTGTTCCGGGTGGTGGACCGGCCGCTTCGGTTGGAGGAGGTGGTGGAGGCGGTGGGCGGCGAGTCGTATGGCGGGCTCGTCACCTTCAGTGGCTCCGTGCGCAACCAGACGAAGGGGCGGCGGGTGTTGCGGCTGGAGTACGAGGCCTACGCGCCGATGGCGGAGAAGAAGCTGGCGGAGATTGGCGCGGAGGTCGCCACGCTGTGGCCGGGTGTCCGGCTGGCGGTGGTCCACCGTGTGGGCACGCTGGTTCCGGGAGAGCTGGCGGTGGTCATCGCCACCGCGTCGCCTCATCGCCGGGAAGCGTTCCGAGGTTGTGAGTACACCATCGAGCGGCTCAAGCAGGACGTGCCCATCTGGAAGAAGGAGTTCTTCGAGGATGGGGAGGTTTGGGTCGGGCTCGGGCCCTGATGGGGCGGCGACGCGCTGCTCAACCTTCCGCCAGGCGCTGCTCTTCCTCGTGCAGCCACTCTTCGAACGACGTGCGTTGGAGCTCCGCGTATTCGGAATCCTTCACCCGGATGTCCGCATCGGCGAGGGAGTGCCAGGCGACTTCGTCCACCTTGTCGCTGACCTCCGGTGATTGGGTGATTCGCCGTGAGAGCGAGATCGCATCGTCGGTCCACACTCGCAGGTCGGGTTTGGTTCTCGGATCTCGAGCCAACAGGGCTCGCATCTCGCGGAGAACCGCGGCCCACTGCTCTGTCACCTCATCTCGCGTGGTCGCGGTGGACACAGGTTGGAGAACTCCTGGAGGACTGCCTAGCGGACTCGGAAGCTCGCGGGGACGTGGACCTCGGGGCCTCCGTCGGTTTGTTGCTGGGCTCGCTCCGTGTCGGTGATGGGGCGCATGGGGGTGTCGAGTCCCATGGCCTTGCGGCGCTCGGCTTCCTTGTCCGCGGCTTGTTGCAGGGCTCGGGCGTTGGATTCGGCCGCGCGCTCGGGGGTAGGACCCGCGAGGAGGAACCCGATGGGCAGGCTCAGGAAGAGCAGGGCGACGATGGCCAACCAGCCCATGTCCTTCCACTGGAGGGGACCCACGCGTTCCTTGACGACGGACGACTGGACGACCAGCGAGAGCTGACCTTCCGTGAGCCGCAGGGTCATGCCCTCGCCGAGTACCAGGGAGGTCCGGCCTTGGTCCTGGACGAGCTGCTCCGAGGGGACGGCGGCGAAGCTGGCTCCGCGCGCCTTGCGTTCGGCTTGGACCTTGGGTGGGAGGTGGATGCGCCAGCCGCCCGGGGTGCGCTCGGCCATGAGGAAGGGTTCCTCGGGCAGCGTGAAGCCGTAGAGCGGGAGGGGCGCGTGCTCATCGGGCGCGGCGAGCACCTTCTCGCGCTCCGGGCCGTAGCTCCAGGCCTCGGCGAGGTTCTCGCCCCAGTACAACTCGAAGTACAGCCCGCCGTCCGCCTTGGTGCTCATCTCACGAGTCAGCATATGCGTCCTGGTGGCTCCTGGCCTCGGCAACTCGCTTGGAAGCCCACGGGTGGACACAGCCGTGCCCGCCCGCTCTCCGGACAACCTGGGGCCGACGCAGGTTCCGAGAACAGGTAACGAGGAGCCAGGGGCTGCGCTCGATGGGGTCGTGCGCGAGGGACCGAGGGGGGCCCTGCTAGGGCGTCGGCGGACCACTCACGGCCGCGGGACCGCTCGTCGGGGGCACCTTCGAGGGGGCCGCTGTGGGCGTTGCCCCACCTGGAGTTCCCGCGCCGGTGGTTGCCGGTGTCGGAGGCGCGGATGTAGTGGCGTTCGAAGGGGCCTGAGGTGACGGCCGTGGGGACGTGGTTGCCGCCCCGGTCGAGGTCGAGGGCGTCGCGGGACTCGTTCCCGTCGGAGGTGACTGAGTTGCTGATGTCACCCCGTTCGGGTTTGCCGGAACAGCGGGTGCCCCGGCGAGCGGCGAGGGAGCAGCGGGTGTGTCCGCTCGAGTCGTTGCGGGAGTCGTGGTGGCTGTGCCCGTCGGAGTCGCGGGTGCTCCGCCCACGGATGGAGTCGCCGTGCCCGTGCCCACAGGCGTCGTGGACGCTCCGCCCACCGCAGGTGGCGGAGTCGCGGTTGTAGTACCCGCTGGAGTCGCGGGCGCTCCGCCTGTCGCAGGTGGCGGAGTCGCGGTTGTAGTACCCGCTGGAGTCGCGGGCGCTCCGCCTGTCGCAGGTGTCGGAGTCGCGGGCGTTCCGCCCGTCGCAGGTGTCGGAGTCGCGGGCGTTCCGCCTGTCGCAGGTGACGCAGTCGCAGTCGCGGCGCTCGCGGGTGCTCCTCCCGTCATGGGTGACTGAATTGCAGGTGCTGCACCTGTTGCAGGAGCCGAAGGCGCCCCTGCCGCGGGTGTCGGCGTCACCGAAGTGTTGGACGGAGTCGCGTTTGGCGCGCCTGTGACCGTCGGCGGAGTCGCCGTGGTCGTGCCCGTCGCTGGTGCCGACGTCGCGGGGAGCGCGGCAGGGCCTCCCTGGGGAGTCCCCGGCACTCCGGCGGAAGCCGCGGGGCTCGACGTGGAGTCGCCACCCGTCTGGGGCTTCGACTTGAATCGTTCCGGCACGGCGCTGCGAATCTCCGTGGCCGCCACCGCGACGATGATCGCCGAGATCGCGAGGAACCCCATCGTCTGCGCCAGGGTCTCCACCCGAGGCGGCAACCTGCGTCCGCTCACGGCCTCGATCATCAGCAGCAACACACGCCCGCCATCCAGCCCCGGAACCGGGAGCAGCGTCAGCAACGCGAGCGCCACCGACGCCGCCACCAACGCCCGCAGCACCGAATCCAGCCCCGACGAAGCCGCGTCCGACGACTCCTGTCGCACCAACGCTCCCGGCCCCGCGGGCCCTCCATGAGCGGGGTCCCCCTTCGCCAGTCGCAGGAACATCGTCACTCCCTCGGAGGCGATGTTCATCGTGTGCACCAACGAGTGCCGCAGCGCCTCACCGGGCGCATGCGTGCGGTACACGTACTGCTGGCTCACGCCAATGCGTCCCTCGCCCTGCTCATCCGGACGCGGCCGCACCGTCACCGTGCGCGCCTCCCCATGCCGCTCCACGCGCAAGTCGAGCGGGCGCCCCACACCCACGGCCACCTTCTCGACGAACTCCGTCCAGCTCCTCAGGGGCTGCCCATCGACCATGTCGATGCGGTCCCCCGGCAGCAGCTGCGCCCGCGCGGCCTCCGAGCCCGGCTTCACCGTCCCCACCGTCAACGGCACCACCACGTGCGTGCCCGACGTGTACAGCGCGAAGAGGACTCCCAGCGCGAAGAGGTAGTTCGCCAGCGGGCCCGCCAGGATGATGAGCGCGCGCCGCACGGGCCCCAGGGTCTGGAAGCTCGCCGTCTCCGAGGCGTCCGCGCGATGCGGATTCATCCCCTGGATGTGCACCGTGGCACCCAGCGGAACCGCGCCCACGACGAACTGCGTCCCTCCCAACCGGAAGGACGCCATGGGCGGACCAAACCCGAACACGAACCTGGGCACCCTCACGCCGAGCAATCGCGCGGCGACCAGGTGCCCCAGCTCATGCAGGGCGAGCAGCGCCCCCAGGGCGAGCAGAACGAGCGCGTAGTGCATCCCGGACGACGGCTCCTACAACTTCCGCCGCTGGCCGGTCCGCTTGTAGGCCAGGTAGTCCGCGAGGATGGTCCCGTGGTCGAAGCACAGGTCCTGGGGCAGCGCGTCGACCCGGAAGGTCCGTGCCTCCGCCGCGTCATCCGAACCCTGGGGCTCTCCCTGCGCCGTGCCGATGTACACCGTCGACAGCGTGTGCTGCCTCGGGTCCCGCTTGGGGTCCGAGTACGTGAAGAACTGCTCCACCAGCTTCACGTCCATCCCCGTCTCCTCCTTCACCTCGCGGATGGCCGCCGCGTCCAGCGGCTCGCCCTCGTCCACGAAACCGCCGGGCAGCGCCCACCCGAGGGGAGGGTTCGCGCGGCGGATGAGGACGATGCGTTCACCCGACAGCTCGATGATGCAGTCCACGGTGGGCTTGGGGTTGCGGTATTCGGGCATGGCCCCCAGTCTACCCTCGACCGCCCCGAGCGCACTGCACTCGATGCATTCGTGAGGTATGGTGCGCGCCGTGTCCACCCTGAGACGCTTCCGCCTGCTCGTGCCCGCCCTCCTCGTGAGCGTCATGTCGGGCTGCCTGCCCTTCGACCAGGACGGGGGCGACTACGTCTTCACTCCCGTGGAGATCTTCCGCGACGAGTGCGGCCTCTTCCCCGCCAACCAGGACAAGTTCCACGGCACCCTCCAAGTCACCGGACGTGTCGTCCGCCTGGACATGGCGCTGCTCGACACCCAGCTCATCGGCTACTTCCTCGCGGAGGGGGACGACTTCTCCATCGACGGCAACGTGGTGAACGCGGTGGCCTCGGTCCGAGGCCAGGAGTGCCGGCTGGACGAGGCGAGCATCCACATCGACGCGACGACGCAGTGCCGCACGGGCTTCGACGGCGTGATGCGCGTGCGCTACGAGACCGAGCAGCGGCCGGCCGAATGCACCTGCGAGCTGTGGATGCGTTTTGAAGCCGTCAAGGAAGCCAAACGCTGCGAATAGCCGCTTGAGCCCGGCCGCGTGGGTTCCTAGAACAGAGGGGCTGTCGCCCATTCTGCGGAGGAGCCCATGGCTGAAACGCAGCACGAGATTGTCTCGGTCCTCAACGAGGCCCGCGTCTTCCCCCCGCCCGAGGCGTTCTCCCGGCGCGCGCACCTGCGGAGCATGGAGGACTATCAGCGGCTCTGGGACGAAGCCGCGCGCAATCCCGACAAGTACTGGGGGGACCGGGCCCGCGAGGAGCTCTACTGGAAGGAGCCCTTCCAGACGGTGCTCGACTGGAAGCCGCCGCACGCGCGCTGGTTCGTCGAGGGCCGCACCAACCTGGCCTACAACTGTCTGGACCGGCACCTCGCCACGCGCCGCGACAAGCCCGCCATCCTCTTCGAGGGCGAGCCCGGAGACCGCCGCGCCGTCACCTACGGTGAGCTGTCGGTCGAGGTGAACCGCCTGGCCAACGGCCTCAAGTCGCTGGGCATCAAGAAGGGCGACCGCGTGGGCATCTACCTGCCCATGGTGCCCGAGGCCGTGGTGGCCATGCTGGCGTGCGCGCGCATCGGCGCGGTGCACTCGGTGGTGTTCGGTGGCTTCTCCGCCGAGGCGCTCCAGGAGCGCATGAACGACGCGGGCGCCAAGGTGGTGCTCACCGCGGACGGAGGCTGGCGCAAGGGCGCCGTGGTGCCGCTCCTGAAGAACGTGGAGCAGGCGCTCGGGAACATGCCCTCCGTGGAGATGGTGGTCGTGGCGCGGCGCACGTCGACGGACGCGCCCGCGCTGCCCGGCCCTCGCTACCTGGCGTGGGACGCGCTGGTGAAGGGCCAGTCCGACGTGTGCGAGCCCGAGTGGGTGGAGAGCGAGCACCCGCTGTTCATCCTCTACACCTCCGGCTCCACCGGGAAGCCCAAGGGCGTGCTGCACACCACCGCGGGCTTCGCGATGAACGCGTCGCTCACCACGCGCTGGGTGTTCGACCTGCGCGAGGATGACATCTACTGGTGCACCGCCGACGTGGGCTGGGTGACGGGGCACAGCTATGTCGTCTACGGGCCGCTGATGAACGGCGTGACGACCATCGTCTACGAAGGCGCGCCCACGCACCCGGGGCCGGACCGCTTCTGGGACATCATCGAGCGCTACAAGGCCACCATCCTCTACACCGCGCCCACCGCCATCCGCGCCTTCATGCGGCTGGGGGATGACATCCCGCGCAAGAAGGATTTGTCCTCGCTGCGCCTGCTGGGCAGCGTGGGGGAGCCCATCAACCCCGAGGCGTGGATGTGGTACCGCGACGTCATCGGCCAGGGCCGCTGCCCCGTCGTGGACACGTGGTGGCAGACCGAGACGGGCTCCATCATGATTTCACCGCTGCCCGGGGCCACGCCGACGAAGCCGGGCTCGGCGACGCTGCCGTTGCCGGGCATCCACGCCGAGATCCTGGACCGGCAGGGCAACACGGTGCCGCGAGGGCAGGGGGGCTTGCTCTTCATCACCCGCCCGTGGCCCTCCATGCTGCGCACCGTGTACGGCGACCCGGAGCGCTACACGCGCACGTACTTCAGCGAGCTGCCCGGCAAGTACTTCACCGGAGACGGCGCACGCACGGACGCGGACGGCTACTTCTGGTTGATGGGCCGCGTGGATGACGTCGTCAACGTGGCGGGGCACCGGCTGGGCACCGCCGAGGTGGAGAGCGCGCTCGTCGCGCACCCGCGCGTGTCCGAGGCCGCCGTGGTGGGACGCCCCGATGACTTGAAGGGCACCGCGCTGGTGGCCTTCGTCACGCTGAAGAACGGCAACGCACCCTCCGCCGAGCTCAAGAAGGAGCTGGCCCAGCACGTCTCCAAGGAGATTGGCGCCATCGCCCGGCCGGACGAGATTCGCTTCGCCGAGGGGCTGCCCAAGACGCGCTCCGGAAAAATCATGCGGCGGCTCCTGCGGGATGTCGCGGCGGGCAAGAAGTCCTCGCAGGACACCACCACCCTCGAGGACCTCAATGTCCTCGCGGCCCTCCAGCAGAACGAGGAGTAGCCCGCATCCGACGGGCGGGCGGGAGCGCCTCGTGTGTCCTCCCGCCCGCGGCCCCTGTCTGGCCTCGGTCCCGCTGTCTTGTGTTGCAGATGAAATCAAGTTGCTATCAAGCTTCAATGTCTGCCAATCGCTAACAATCCGAAATAATCGCTTTATGAGGAGTTGTTGACACTGGAAAGATGCAGGGGCATTAAAGGCCGCGCTCATCGCTTGAGCGCGACGCTTCAGGTCCCCTCCTGCGTCGTTCCCCTCCTCAGCGGAAGCGGATGTGTTCATGGATCTACGCGATCAGCTCGACTCGCCGTTGTTCACGCATTTCATCGCCAATTACACACACCCGACCGGGCCGGACCTGCTGGCGCGGACCGAGGCGTTCTACGAATGGCAGGAGTCGCGGCGGCAGTCGGGGCTTTGGCCATACTCGCGCAGCCTGGAGGGGGCTCCCACGGCGGAGTGCTCCGTGCGCAGCGAGGGGGGCGTGGCTCGGCAGGGATTGAACTTCGGCTCGCAGGACTACCTGTCGCTGTCGACACATCCGCAGGTGGTCGAGGCGGCGCACCGCGCCATTCGTGACTACGGCGTGCACAGTGCGGGCTCCGGGATGTTTGGCGGCAACACGACGCCGGGGCTTCAGTTGGAGCAGGCGCTCGGGGAGCACCTGAAGATGCCGCACGTGGCCCTGTTCGCGACGGGGTGGGGCGCGGGCTTCGGTGCCATCGCGGGGCTGGTGCGTCCCGAGGACCACGTGGTGCTGGACGCGTTGTCCCACGCGAGCCTCCAGCAGGGCGCCAGCGCGGCGACGCAGAAGGTGAGCCGGGTGCCGCACCTGAACAACCGCGCCATGCGCCGCAAGCTCCAGGAGCTGCGGGCCAGCGACGTCGACCATGGCATCCTCGTCGTCACCGAGGGCCTGTTCTCCATGGACTCGGACGTGCCCCGCATCGAGGAGCTCCAGTCCATCTGCCACGAGTACGGCGCGACGCTGCTGGTGGACGTGGCGCATGACCTGGGCGCCCTGGGCCCCTCGGGCACCGGCAGCCTGGGCGCACAGGGCCTGCTCGGGAAGGTGGACCTGGTGGTGGGCTCCTTCTCCAAGACGTTCTCGTCCAATGGCGGCTTCGTGGCGACGCGCTCCGCGGCGGTGCGCCAGTTCGTGCGTGTCATGGGCGGGCCCCACATCTTCTCCAACGCGATTCTCCCCGTGCAGGCCGCGGTGGCGCTGGAGTCGCTGCGCATCGTCCGTTCGCCGGAGGGCGACGCGCTGCGGGCCAAGGCGATGGAGAACATCCTCGCGCTGCGCGCCGCGTTCGCCGAGCGCGGGGTGAAGTGTCTGGGCGAGCCGTCCAACGTGGTGCCGGTGCCGCTGGGGGACCCGAAGGTGGCGCGCGTCGCCTCCAAGCTGGTGTTCGAGCGCGGCGTGTTCCCCAACCTCGTCGAGTACCCCGCGGTGCGCATCCGCGAGTCGCGCTTCCGCATGCAGGTGATGTCGTCGCACTCCGTGGAGCAGATGCGGCACGGCGCCCAGGTGGTGCTGGACGCCGTCGAGGAGGCGCGTCAGTTGCTCGCGGCTCCGCAGACAAGCCCGCTGCGCTCCCTGCGCGTCGACGCGGAGCCGCGCGCGCGGGTGTGAGGTGGCTTGGGGGGGCCTCTCGCGTGAGAGGCTGGCCCCCTTCGTCACGGGTCGTCGCGGCTGGTGGCTCGCAGATGGGTGAGGTCGCCCCACGTCACCAGCACGAAGGAACCCTGCTGGTAGTCGAACTGGTTCCAGCAGGCGTTGCGGACGCTGAACGCGCGGGGGGTGTTGGGCGGAATCCCCAGGCTGTGGCGGAAGAAGCTGCTCAGCACGCCGCCGTGGGTGACGACGACCACGCGCTCGCCGGGGTGGCGCTGGCCGACCTCTCCCAGGCACTCCACCGCGTGATTCAGGCGCTGGGAGACACTCTCGCCCCCGGGCACGACGTAGTCCGGGGCGTTGGTGGAGTACTCGCCGAAGATGTCGGGATGGCGCTGGCGAGCCTCGTCGCGGGTGAGGCCCTCGAGGAGCCCCAGGCCCCGCTCTCGCAGTCGGGCATCCGCGTGGACCTCGTGGCCCGTGCGGGTGGAGATGCGCCGGGCCGTCTCGAGGGCCCGGCCCAGGTCGCTGCTGTACAGCGCGCTGAAGGAGAGGGTGGACAGCCGCGCCGCGAGCGCGTCCGCCTGGCGCAGTCCCTCGGTGCTCAGCGGACTGTCGCGATGGCCTTGGAGGAGGCCCAGGGAGTTCCACTCCGTCTCGCCGTGCCGCAGCAGGATGAGCTCGGTCTTCATGGGGGGAGCCTGACCTCGGGACCCACGCCGGAGCAAGGCCGGCGTGGGTTCTGTCCACAGGTCAGCGCGAGCGAGCCAGGTGGGTCATCCCTTCCTCGAGCAGCGCCGCGACGCCCCGCCGCACCACGTGGACCACCTTGTGGCTGTAGGCGGGACCGCCGTGCGTGTAGTGCCCGCTGACCTTGTGGTGCAGCTCCGTGGCACCCCACACGAGCACCAGGTCTGCCCAGTCCAGGTCACTTCGCGCCCGGTCCGCCGTCCTGCGCTCGGTGCCATCCACCATGCGCAGGTCGATGTGGTGCCCCAGCTTCTCCTCCAGCTCCTCGCGCACCGCGGGGGAGCCGCCCACCACCACCACGCGGCGCACGCCGTGGCGGTGACAGCTCTCCACGAAGGCCACCTCCGCGCGGTGGTTGGCCGAGCCTCCACACCGCGCGCAGTGACTGCGCGGCTCCACGCGCAGGGGCTCGCGTCCGCTGGCCTGCGCCACCTTGAGGCACGCGCCATCCGCGCACACGGGGAAGAAGCGCCCGGTGAGCACCTCCGCCGCCTTGAGCAGCTTCGGCTCGCTCATGCGCAGCTTGCCGGGGCGGGTGAGGCCCGCGTCCTCCAGCACCGCGCGCGCACGCTGCCGCGCCTCGGTCAGGGTGATGCCCCGGTCCGACAGCCACCCGTCGATGTCCCGGTCCGAGCTCATGGCCGCCTCCGCGCGGGAGACGGGGTGAGGTCGAACAGCTCCGCCTGCGCGGAGGGCACGTCCGCGGGAGCCACCAGCCCCAGCACCTCTCTCACGGGGCCGAAGCTGCGTCGGTGGATGGGCAGGACGCCCTTCTCGCGCAGCGCCTGGATGTGGTGCGGCGTCGGGTAGCCCTTGTGCTGCGCCAGGCCATAGCCCGGGTAGCGCGTGTCCAGCTCGCCCATCAGCTTGTCGCGCGTCGTCTTCGCGAGGATGGAGGCCGCCGCGATGCTCATGGAGAGCGAGTCGCCCTTGATGATGCCGCGCTGGGGCGCGGGGCACTCCGGGATGGTCCGCGCGTCCACCAGCACGTAGTCCGGCTTCAGCCCCAGGCCCTCCACCGCGCGGCGCATGGCGAGCAGGCCCGCGTGGTAGATGTTGATGCGGTCGATCTCCTCCACCTCCGCGTGGCCCACGGCCCAGGCCACCGCGTCGCGCTTGATGGCGACCGCGAGCGCCTCCCGCTTCTCCGCGTCCAGCACCTTCTTCGAGTCGTCCAGCCCCTTGAGCCGGTAGCTCTTGGGCAGCACGGCCGCGGCCGCGACGACGGGGCCCGCGAGCGGTGCCATGCCCGCCTCGTCCACGCCCGCGACGTGGGTGTGGCCCTGCTCCCACAGCTCCGTCTCGAAGCGCAGCAGGTGGCGCAGGCGCTGGCCCTCGGAGCGGTTGCGCTCCTGGCGGGCCCGGATGCGCCGGGCAAGGGATTGAGCGCCCCGTCGCGGGTCCGCGTCGAGGGCTTCCAGGAGGCCGGAGGGAACGGCGTGCGCCTGGGTGACGAAGCGCTCGGTCAGCTCCCCGAGCGAGCACTGGAGCCACTGTTCCCGGCTATCGATAGACATGCTGGCGGACCCGAGGAGCTACCGGAACGGTAGAGCGCCGAGAAACACCCCCCGATGGGGGAACGCGGCTCCCGCCACGACACGTCCCCGCCGCCGTACACTTCAGAGCGCCCGACTGGTGGGAGGCTCCGAGGACGAGGGCAAGGCGGAAGGGGGCGGACATGCGGGTCTCACGCATGTCCCTGCCGTACCGCAGCCGGCAGTCTCAAGACAACCTCTCCCGTTGCTTTCTCGCACGGAAATCCGTGCCAACCCCGGGAAGTTGGGGGCCCGACGAGGTTCTACGGGTCCAACTCCAGCGTCAGGTCCGCGGGCTCGGGGACACAGTTGCAGGTGTCGCACACCCAGTCGACCCGCGACGCGGGCGACACCCGGGCCCCGGCGACGGCCACCACGCGCACCGGGCTGGGGGCGAGTGTTTCATTGATGGCAGTCGTCACGCCGTCCGAGTCGGTGACGCCGGAGATGCTGGCGTTGGACGTGAGGTTGGTGGCGGTGACGGTGGCGCCACGCACGCGCACGCCCTCCGCGGAGAGGACCACCACGCGCAGGGCGTTCGGCACCGCGGCGCATTCTTCATCGGGCCATGACGCTCGGGCCCGAGAGGGCGCCTCGTCGCATCCCGTCCACATGCCAAGACCGATGAGCCAGCAGACTCCAAGCGCTCGAAGCATGGATTCAAGGTGGGGCCGATGTGGGTCCGCCGCAATGCCCGGCTCACTCGGGTTCGTAGCGCGCGTGCTTGCTCGCGAACCGCGCCGCGGCGGTGTCCGGGTAGCGGTGTTGCACGTAGCGGTAGACCTCTTCGGCGCGCGCGGTCTCGTTCATGCGCTCCCCCAGCACCCGCGCCAGCAGCACCAGCGCGCGGGGCGCGGTCTCCTCGTCCGGCGCGACATCCGCGGCGCGCTCCAGCGCGGAGACCGCCAGTGGGAAGTTCTCTTCCACGGCCGCGGCCTGTCCGATGAACAAGTGGAGCGCCGCGGGCACACGCATGGCGGGGAATTGCTCCAGCTCGGCATACGTCGACAGGGCCAGGGGAATGTTGCGCGCCTCCATCGCCGTCGTCAGGTTGCCGAGGGCCCCGTCGAAGGCGGCCTCCTTGTCGACGGCCTCCAGCACGACACCCTGGGCGGCGGCGTCCATCGCCATGTGCCCCACGAGCGGCGGTGCGTCCCGCACGGGACGGGTTCCTCCCAGCAGGGGCTCCAGGTACTCCCTCGGCTCGCCGTAGCCCACCTGGTCGCCTCGGACGAAGAGCAGCAGGCCCAGGATGTGCGCCGCGAGCAGGGGCACCACCAGCGTGATGCACTCGGCGAGGACGTAAGGGACGAGGGGGAACTTCAGCGTGCGCACCGCCGCCGCCAGGACATGGGCCGCGAGGTGCACGGGCACGAGGCCCGCGAGCGCGGCGGTGCCCACCCAGTAGTCGGACCCCAGGCCCCGCACCACCGAGAACGCCAGCCGCGGGTTCAGCAGCTGCCAGGGGGGCTGGTGGCTCGCCACGAGCAGGAGCCCCGCGGGAAGCCACAGGGCGCCCAGCCCCACCAGGAGCCAGAACACCCCGTCGCGCAGCAGCTCCGGGGGAATCCTCCAGAGGATGAACCAGGAGAAGACATCCACCGCCGCGCTCACGCCGGAGTAGGCCACCAGGGCGAAGGCGAGCGCGGGGAGGCTCGCGACCAGGAACACCAGCACGCCTCGAAGCCCCGGGACGAGGACGTCTCTTCCCAGCTCGGTGAACTCCGGGATGTCCAGCGACGTGTCTCCGCGCGCGGACTCGCGCACGAGGGCGAAGAAGGTGGCCCAGAAGGTCCCCGCGTAGAACAGGAGGACGGGCAGGCGGATGAAGACGGGGACCATCGTCGCGAGCCCGCCCAGGACCGCCAGGAACGCGCCCAGGGCCAGCACGAGCTGCACGGCCGGGAGCGAGAACGGATAGCGCCAGGCGCGCTTCAGCCGGTGCGCGAGCGGCACCACGCCGCGATGGATGCGCAGCACCTCCGCGTCGCCGCCGCACAGGCCGCACCGGACCAGTTCCACCGTCTGGATGCGCTGGCCCACCGCGCACTCGGGGCAGAGCGTGGCCTGGCAGGCCAGGCAGCGCCAACCCGCGAGGGCACTTCGGTGCGTCTGACAGATGACGGCGGTGGGGGAGGGCATGCTCCCCGAAGCCTACGTCGCGCCGGGGGCCTCGTCCCAGGGGGCGCCCAGCCAGGACTGATAGGCGGCCTTCTGGGCCTCCGTGGGCTTGTCCACGCGCGCCAGCCACACCGCCTCGGAAGGCTTGGTGCCCAGCACCACGGGGACCTCCAGCAGCTTGTCGCGGCGGAACACCGTCACGCGCACGGTGTCCCCGGGCTTGCGGTCCTCGCACCGGCTCACCAGCGCGTTGCCGTCCGCCTTCCACCCATCCAGCGCCACCACGTCGTCCTCGGCGTACAGCCCCGCCTCCTGCGCGGGCGAGCCGTCCAGCACCGAGGCCACCGTGGCGCTCCCCTTGAGGGTGATGCCCAGCCACCCCCGAGGCTTCGCCTCACCCGTCCTGCCCTTGGGCGGCGTGCCCCCGCGGTCTCCCGGCGACTCGCGCGTCCGGAAGCTGGCCTCGAGCCCCACGTGGGAGAACACCGAGTAGTCCAGCTCCTCCGTGGTGCGCAGCGCCCGGTCGAAGAAGGCCTTCAGGTCCGTGCCGGCCACCTCGCTCGCCGCGGCCTCCACGCCTTCCTCATCCACGCCTGTACCATCGCCATGGCGTGACCACAGCAACCGGAGGACATCATCCAGGCCGCGGTCGTCCCGCGTGGCCCGGCGGATCTCCAGGTCGAGGAGCGCCGACACCACCTCGCCCTTCAAGTAGTAGGAGATGGCGCTGTTGGGGGAGTTCTCGTCGGGGCGGTAGTGCTTCACCCAGCTCACCATCGACGCATCGAGGAGCGTCTGCGTGCGCCGGCCCGGCGTGGACTGCAGCGTGGTGAGTGTCTCACCCAGCCGGGTGAGGTAGCGCGGCGCGGACATCAGCCCCGAGCGCCGGACGATGAGGTTGTCGTAGTACGCGGTGGTGCCCTCGAAGGCCCACAGCAGGGAGGTGTAGTTCTCCTGCGTGTAGTCGAAGGGCACCAGCGTCCGCGGCTTCACCCGCTTGACGACCCACAGGTGGAAGTACTCGTGCGCGGCCAGCGTCAGCAGGTCTTCCCAGCCGCGATTCGTGGCGAGCGCCGCGCGCGGGAAGAGCAGGGCGGTGCTGGCCTGGTGCTCCAGCCCCCCGCGCCCCTTGTCCGTCAGGTACAGCAGGAACAGGTAGCGGCGCATGGGCAGCCCGCCGAACAGCCGCGCCTGCACCTCGCACAGGCGCTGGAAGTCCGCGCACAGCCGCTCCGGGTCCGCGACGCTGTCCCCCCAGACGACGATGTCGTGAGGCACCCCGGCCACGGTGAAGGTGAGCGGCGTGTGAGGCCCCACCTCGATGGGACTGTCCACCAGCGTGTCGTAGTCCGGCGCGATGAAGGCGCCGTCGCGCGAGTCCAGCGCGCAGAACGTGCTCCAGCCCGCGGGGGCCTCCACCGTGACGTGGTGCTCCGCGTCCCGCGTGGCGTCCGTGTAGAGGAACACGCTGGCGCCATTGAGGTACGCGTGGGTTCCATCCACGTGGCTGGTGCGCACCGTCAGCTCGTTCGCGTAGACGCGGTAGCGCAGGGTGACGGCCTGCCCGCCCGCGTGCACGCGCCACGTCTGCTTGTCCATGCGCCGCACCAGCAGCGGCGTCCCATCCGGTGCCACCGCCGAGACGTCCTGGACGTGGCGGGCGAACTCGCGCACCAGGTAGCTGCCCGGTGTCCACACCGGCATCCGCGCATCGAGGGTGGCGGCACCCCCAGGGAACGAGACCTCCACCTCCACCAGGTGCGTGTGGGGCCGAGGCAGCGAGACGCGGTAACGGACGGTGTGGGACATGGCCGGGCCTTTCTCCCCCGGAGGCTACTTCGCCCGGACGAGAACGGCTCCGAAGAAGCCGTCGGTTCCGTGGGTGTGGGGCGCAATCCGCAGGAACGGGCCCGGCCCCACCTTCGCGGCCAGCTCCGCCCCCAGGAGCTCCGCCACGGGGCGCACCGTGTACTCGGGGTGCCGCGAGAGGAAGTCCTCGATGACGGCCTCGTTCTCCTCGCGCAGCACGCTGCACGTGCCGTAGATGAGCCGGCCGCCGGGCTTCACCATCCGGGAGAAGCGCTCCAGCAGCAGCTTCTGCCGCGCCACGTGGTGCTCCAGCTCCTCGGGCGTCAGGCGGTAGCGCGCGTCCGGCTTGCGGCGGAAGGTGCCCGTGCCGCTGCACGGCGCGTCCACCAGCACGCGGTCCGCCTTGCCCACCAGCGGCTCCAGCGCGGCGTCCACCTCCGCGCCCTCCGCGGGGATGTGCTGCGCGCGCACGTTGTGCACACCCGCCCGGCGCGCCCGCTTCTTCAAGTCGTCGAGGCGCCGCTCGTCGATGTCCATCGCGTGCAGGTCGCCCCGGTTCTTCATCTGCGCGGCCAGCTGCAGCGTCTTGCCGCCCGCGCCCGCGCACGCATCGACGACGCGCGTGGGAGGCGCGTCCACCAGCATGCCCAGCAGCTGGCTGCCCTCGTCCTGGATTTCGACGAAGCCCTCGCGGAAGCTCGTCAGCGAGAAGACGTTGAGGCGCGTCTCCAGGTGCAGGCCCATGGGGGACAGGGGCGTGGGCTTCACCTCCACCTGCTCGGCGCCCAGCCGCTTGGCCAGCGCGTCGCGGTCCTCCTTGAGCAGGTTGGCGCGGATGGTGAGGGGGGCGCGCTCGTTCATCGCCTCCGCGGCGCGAGCCGCGTCCTTGCCGTAGAGGGCGAGGAACTTCTCGGCGAGGAAGTCCGGCAGCGAGGCGGCGATGGGGAAGCGCTTCTTCTCCGGCAGGGCCTCCAGCGCCGCGGCGGCCTGGGGCAGTGCGCTCAGGGCCGAGGCATCCGACGACGCCAGCGACGAGGTGCGCACCACATCCCCCAGGAGCTCGCCATGCAGCATGCGCGAGGCGGCCAGCCGCAGCACGTCCTGGCGCGAGGCATCCAGCGTCTCGAAGCGCGGGTGGGCGCGGCTCAGCAGGAAGTCCACCGTGCGCTGGCGGCGGAGCAGGGCGTAGACGCGCTCGGCCACGGCGCGGCGCTCCGACGAGTAGAGGTTGGCCTTGCGGCGCAAGGTGAAGTCCAGCGCCCGGTCCGACAGTCGCCCTTCATGGCGCACCAGCGCGTAGGCCTCCAGGCAGGCTTGCAGCACCAGGTCCTCGCGCAGCGGACGCGTGGAGCGCTCCTTTTCGGCGGCCGTGAGCTTCTTCCTCTTCGAAGGGGCGGGGGACTTCTTCGCGGAGTGGCGCGCGGTGGGGCGGAATCTGGATTTCTGAGCCATGTCGGCAGGGGCCTTTGCATCCCCAGGGCTGGATGACAAGCGGGGAAAACAAACCCGGGTGGCCGGGGACTTTGGGTCCACCGGTCCACCCGGGCAAGGGGGGATGTCCTCGAGGACGAGCGCGCGCGGGCTCAGGACGGACGGCGGGAGCGTCGCCGCAGGAGCCGGGACAACAGCAGCCCCCCCGCGGGGAGCAGGGTGGCGGTGGAGCTGGTGGAGCAGCCTCCGCCGGAGCCGCCCCCCTTGTCCGCGATGTTCGGGGGAGGGGTGCCCGCGTCCGTGCCCGGCGAGGTGCCCGCATCCGGGGTTCCGCCCGGGGGCTCACTGACGCTGACGACCGCCGTCGCCGTGCGCGTCAGGGCTCCGAAGGTGGCTGTCGCGGTCACGGTGAACTGGCCGGCCCGGGTGTAGACGTGCTTCGCGGTGTGGCCCTCGGCCGAGCCCCCGTCGCCGAAGTCCCAGCGCACGGGCACGTCGGGCGAGGACGTCGTCGCGCGGAAGAGGGCGCCGTGCGGGGCCACGCCGCGCTCGCCCTCGACGTTGATGTTGAGCGCGTCGGCCGGAGGCGGCTGCTCCACGGGGGGCAGGTCCTTGCGCAGCGTGAAGCTGTCGAGCACCTTGTTGTCGACGGTGATGAGCTTCGCGGTGAGCACGCCCTCGACGACCTCGACGTCCAGGTAGCCGTAGGCCTTGTTGTCGCGGAAGACGCTCCAGTCGGGCTGGCTGCCGGAGAAGGCTCGCAGCGCGGCGCCGCCGCCGCCCACGACGAGGTACGGGATGCCGCCCGATGCCGCGATGGTGTCGCCCTGCATGTTCTTGCTGCGCTCGTAGTTGTGGTCATGCCCCGTGAGCACCAGGTCCACGCCGTACTTCTCGAAGAGGGGCGCGAACTGGCGGCGCATGGTGAGCTGCGAGCCGTGCTCCCCGCTGGACCAGGCCGGGTGGTGGAAGAAGACGACCTTCCACGGCTGCTTCGTCGTGGCCAGGTCCGTCTCCAGCCACGCCTTCTGCGCCTCCAGCGTGCAGCGGTTGGGCGCCGCGAGGCCCAGCGCGCAGTTGGAGTCGATGGACACGAAGTGCACGTGTCCCCAGTCGAAGGAGAAGTAGCGCTCCGAGCCCGCCGGGTTGTTGGTGGGCATGAAGAGGTTGTTCAGGTACGGCTCACCCTGGTTCGTCACGTACTCGTGGTTGCCGGGCGTGGCGAACATCGGCACCTCGGCGAGCAGCGCGGCCATGGGGGTGAAGAGGTTGTTCTCGAAGTCGGCCTCGGTGCCGTCGGGGTAGGCGTTGTCACCGAGCGCCACGAACAGCTCCGGCTTGTTCGTGAGCATGCGTGAGACGACCTTGCGCTGGTCCGAGCCTCCCGTGCCGAAGTCCCCCATGGCGGCGAAGTGCACGCTCCGGGTTCCCGGCTCGGGGGCGGTCTTGAAGCGCTTGGGGGGCGTCGTCGTGCCGCAGGCGCTCACTTCATAGGTGTACTCGGTGCCGGGCTTCAGGCCCGTCAACACCACGGCGTGGTTGCGGCCCGTGGTCTCCGAGCGGGCGACCTCGCTCACGGCGCCCGTGCCGTAGCGCACCTCGGGCGAGCAACTGGACGCCAGTCGGAATGCCACCAGGGCGGTGTCCGGTCCGACTTTCTGGAGGTAGGGGTCGCGAGCGAGAACGCCCGCGGAAGCCACGCCCGACACGAGAGTCAGGGCCACGGCCATGAAGGTGAAGCGGGTCTTCAGTTGCATGCAGCCTCCTCCCGAACCATTTCGGGACGGAGGCCCAACGGTCTATTTCAGGACGTTCATCCTGAGCGGGGGTTGCCCGGCGGGCGGAGAGACAAGCCCTCGCGCCCTCCTCGCACGGACACCCGAGCGCCTACTCCTTCACGTCGTAGGACGCGAGGTCCTCGATGCGCTCTCCCTCCTCGCGCACCTTGCCGATGCCGGGCACCAGCCAGTACGTGCGCTCCTTGCCCTCCTTCGCTTCACCCGCGTCGTTGAGCTTGTCGCGCCGCACCTTCACGGCGTTGGTGAAGGTGCCCGCCCGCGTCTGCACCGTGACGCCCATCTCCACCACGCGCCACGCGTAGGTCGGGTCGCCATTCTCCTGGCTGCCGTCACCCAGCACGGTGAGCTCGCGCACCGCGTTGGTATAGGTCCAGGGCAGGGCGCTCGGCGCGCGGGCCAGGGACTTCACCGTGGACGGAGACCACGTGGTGGTGCGCACCAATGCCCCATCGCGATGGTCCTCCTCGCGCAGCCTCACCACCAGGCCGTTGTCCTGCTCGACCTGCCACGAGTACTCCTCGTACACGACGCCCGAGGCGACGCGGTCCTGCTTGCTGTGCACGCGCACGCCCGTCGTGCCCGCGGGGGCTCCTGGCACATCGCCAGGTCCTTCCACCGTCACGTGCTTCTGGAAGCGCCCGTGCACGGGGTCCTGGATGTCGTAGACCCAGACGGAGCCCGTCGTCAGCGGCCACAGCGACGTGGAGGCCGGAGTGCCGGGGTCCCCGGGGCCTCCTGGCAGGCCCACGTCTCCCCCCGGGGGCGGCGGCCCCAGGCCCTCTCCACTCGGCAGGCTCCCTCCGCCGCCACATCCCACGAGCAATCCACCGGCCGCGAGCGCGGCCATCCACCAGCGTGTCATGTCAGCTCCTCCCGGCCCCCTTTGGGGCTCACCGCCGTCCATCGCAGCCCCCGCAGGGGCATTCCCTCCGTGCGTCCCAGCGCCGCGGTCAGCGAGCCAGGCACGGGCTCCTCCACTTCCAACTCCAGCCGACGCCCGTCGAAGTCGAGCGCGCAGCTCTTCACCAACACGTTGCGCTCGCCCAGCGCGCTCCTCAGCGTGGCCTCCGCCCTCACCAGGTCATCGGCCTGCGCGGAGACGAGCAGCCGCTGCTTCAGGGCGCTGGGCGCCTCGCGGTTGAACAGGTCCAGCACGAGCAGCAGCGTCGCCACGAACACGGTGCCCACGCCCGCGAGCCCCAGGCTGCCGTGGCCACACGCCATGCCCAGGCCAATCATCAGGAACAGGATGGCCGCGTCGCGCGGGTCCTTCAGCCCCGAGCGGAAGCGCACGAAGCCGCCCAGGCCCACTAGGCCAAACGCCTTGGCCACGCTGTCGCCGATGACCGCGGTGATGACCGCCGCCGCGGCGCACAGCAGCACCTGCGCCTGGACCATGTCCGCCTTCGGCAAGGGCCTGCGCATGAGCACCCGCCACGGGCGCAGGGACAGCAGCGCGCCAATGAACGCCGCCGCGAGCATGCGCGGCAGCATCACGGTGATGGACAAGGCACCCATCTCCGCCTTGGCGCTTTCGAAGAGCGAGGGAAGCGAGACCTCCATGGTGGCACTCTCCCTAGACTTCGGCTTGCTGCGGAGGCACATCCGCGACGGGCCGGCCCGCGCGGGAGACGGTGCCCCGAGCGTCGAGCGCCGCCGCGGTGGCGACGACCGAGTACGCGTTGCGCAGCACCGGAATGCGTGTGCCGTGGGCCTCCAGGATGCGCTCCACCAGCAAGCGCGCCTCGGGCTCCAGGGGCAGCCCCTCGAGCGAGGAGAGCACGGTGGCGGGCCAGCGATTCGCCTGGGCGACGCGCAGCTTCCATGCGCGCGGGTCGTTCATGCCGTCCACCGAGTCGAGTGCCTCCTTCGTCCTGGCCGCGGACCGCTCCCGCAGGGCCCACGCTTCCTGGGTGGAGAGCCCCGTCAGCGAGCGCAGCACCAGCTTCAGCGCCTTGTTCGCCAGCGACTCGCGCAGTCCTCTCGCCACGGGCGTGTCCAACCCGAGGGTCCCGCGCAGCACCGCCAGCCTGTCATGGGCCAGCAGCACCTCGCGCAGCGCCTCCGCCCGAGCGTCCGTCAGTCCTCCCAGGCTGCGCGCCACCTCGGCGTACAGCCCGCGCGTCATGCCCGCCTCGCGCACCACCCAGGCCTCGTCATCGTTCACGCCGCCCAGGCCCAGGAGCACCGCCGCCAGGTGTCCATCCCTCACGCCCCGCTCGCGCAAGGTCCAGCTAGGAGGGGAGTCGTCCCCCCTCAAGCCCTGGAGGACCTCCGCGGGCGCATGGACATACAGCCGCTCGCGCATCATCGCCGCGCGAGGGCCCTTCAATCCCACCAGGCCGCTGGCCACCTGGAGGGGCGCTCGTGGGGCCAGCATCTCGCGCAGCGTCCACGCGGCATCATCATCGAGCCCTTGGAGTCCGCGCGCGGTGAGGACCGGGAAGCGCTCCACGAAGTCCAGTCTGCGCTGGTGCGCGGCGAGCCCGGGCAGTCCGCCCAACAGCCACACGGCCAGGGTCGGCTCCCGCAGCTCCACCGCATCCAGTGCCTGGAAGAAGCGCTCCTCCACGCGCTCCACCCGGATGGGCTCGGACGCGTGCGCGGTGGCGGAGGAGGGGACGATTCGCTGCACGGGCATGTCGCGTCCTTCCAGCCGCGCCACCACCGCGTCCACGAGTCGCTGCTCCAACACGTGCAACGGCACGTCGTTGTTCTCGAGGATGAGCCAGCGCCGGGGGTCCTCCTTCGCCAGGGAGAGGAAGGCCTCGCGCATGCGCACCGCGAGCCCCGCGCCCGCCAGGCCCTTGCGACTGTCGCTCTCCGGGCTTCGGTCCGACTGCGCCTTGCCCAGCCGCTTGCGCAGCCTCGCCAGGTCCGGGTCCACGTCGACGAGGATGACCAGGTCCGGCCACAGCCCCTGCGCGGCCAGCTCGCACGCGGGCCGCAGCTCCGACAAGGGCAGTCCTCGGCCCCCGCCGCTCAGCGCGAGCTGGGAGTACAGGTAGCGGTCGGTGATGCACACCTCGCCTCGGGAGAGCGCGGGCGCCACCACTTCCTCCAGTTGTTGCGCGTCTCTCGCCAGGTTGAGGAAGAACTCCGCGCGTGGCGCCATCTCCAGGAGCCGTGAGTCTCGCGTCAGCTCCCTCACGCGCCGGGCGGTGGACGAGCGGAGCTCACCCCCTTCGCGCGCGTGCGCCACCCGGTAGCCCAGCTTCTTCAGCCTTCCGGCCAGCAGGTTGGAGAGTGTCGTCTTGCCGCTGCCATCAATCCCCTCGAAATCGATGAACACGTTGCCTATCCCCTCGCGACCCCATCCGCGGCGAAGGCATGCACCCTCGCCATCCCCTCCGCGAACTTGCTGTACGTCGGCATCCCTCCAGGATTGAGCGACGCCAGCCAGTCCGGCAGCTCCTGACCCAAGTGCTTCACTTCCACCACCACGCGCCCTTCCCGCGACAGCGGCGGTCCCAGCCGCTCGCTCGACAAGGCGAACCGTGACATCGCCACGTCGGGGGCAATCTGGTGGTAGCCGATGTCCCGATCCACGGTCACCCGCCAGCCACTCGATGAGGGATACACGTGGCGCTGGTACGTCACCGCCAGCACCGGCGACAGGCTTCCCCCGGTGATGAGCGGCAGCAGCCGGGTGCCTCCCCCCAGCACGCGCCCCAGCTCCGAGCGCGGCACCCAGACGCGCCGCTTCTGCGTGAGGCCATGGCGCTCGCGCTTCACCTCGAGCACCACGCGCTCCACGCCGTCGGCGCCGATGTCCGGTGCGTACTCCTTCGTGCGCACCTTGAGGCAGTCCTCGGGCGAGCGCAGCGCGCGCTCCGCCAGCGGACAGCCCGGACGGTCGAAGTACACGGAGGCGATGCGGGTGGGCTCCGGCACCAGCCCGCCCAGGTCCTCCGACAAGCGCTGGCACAACACCAGCGCCGCTTGCTCCTCCAGCACCAGCTTGAACTCACGCCGGAGCCTGGTCACTTCCCCCTCGGAGAACGAGAGCATGGCGTGTCTCCATGACTAGAAACGGGTCGCCAACTGCAGCGAGTACTCGAGGCCCGGCGCCTCATCCCCTGGCCGCAGCGCGCGCTCCACCTGGAACTGCCCCCGGAACCGACTCCCCAGCAGCAGGTTGAGGCCCCCCAACATCGAATGGCCTCGCCCCTCCACGTCCCCCCCCAACTGCAAGCCCTCCACGCCCGCCACGGGCTGGAGCGCCCACTCCGCCGTCACCGGCACCGTCCAGCTCGCCAGCAGGAGCTGCGCGGTGAACGGCCCCACGGGAAGGCGTCCCGTGACGACCTCGCCTGTCACGCTCCACGCGCCGCTCCGCCACTCCGCGTCCGCCGCGACGGCATGGCGGCGTGCCCGGTCCATGGCCTCCGCGACGTACGTGCTCACGCCCAAGGTGAGCATCTTCCCGAGCGGACGCACGCTCACGCGGCCAGCGATGTCCTCCTTGGTCCGCACGCCCAGCTCATCCTTGGAGCCCTGGAAGACGCCCGCGGAGACGCGCACGTCCCAGAGGCTCTTGAGGCGCACCTCACCCATGAGCCCGAGCCGGCGGCCGCCCAGCTCGTACTCGCCCAGGTAGTCCTCCACCAGTCCGCGCCCCTGGATGGGCAGGCTCCAGGAGCCTTCGAGGCGGCGCTGGAGGAAGGGCGCCTTGAACTGGCCGCCGTAGAGCCTGAAGCGCTTCGCGTCGTCCGCCAACCGCACGAAGGCGTCCTTGAGCAGGGACGAGTCGGCGAGGTCCGCGCTCACCTCCGCCTCGAGGTTGGGCAGCGAGGTGCCCACGCCCACGCGCGCGGAAGGGATGCTCAGCGAGCGCTGATACTTCTCCCGCTCATCCGCGCTGGCGCGTGCGTAGACGCGGCCGAAGACGCGCACGCGCTGGACTTCGTCCGCGGGGGTGTCGTCGAGCGCGGTGGAGTCCTCTCCCATCGAGTCCTCCTGCTGCGGGCCCGGCTTCGATTTCTTCTTCTTCGCGGGTGCGGCGGGCGCGGCGGGCTCCGTGGGCACGGACGAATCCGGCGGCACCAGCTGCGCCATCGCGTCGTCTGGAAGCGCCGATGCGGGCTCCAGGGGCTCGGAGCCCTCGGGCGGGTCGCTGTCGGAGGGCTCGACGCCATCCACCACGCCCCCCGAGAGCGAGTCCTCCGCGGCGTCCGGCGTCGCCGCCAGCACCGGACCACTCATGAGGACCGCGACGAGGAGGCCCCTTTTCCCACGTAATCTCCACCACCTCCCGCCCATGTCCCCGCCTCCCCGTCGCAGCCGGCAGAGGCGTTGTGCAACTGCGGTGCCCGGAACGGCAACGTCGGGTGGAGGACGGCCATGCGCACCGTGCGCGCACGCCCCGAGGCTCAAACGTCGTGACGAGGTCGTTGCGGTGCTGTCACTGGGAACGAAAGTTCCACGGCGAGGGCAGCCGGGCCTGTACGAATGGCCCTCCGCCGATGGAAGGAGTTACTGGCTTGACGCCGCATCCGGCGGCGGGACGGTGGAGGCCGCGGGCGCGGCGGCCTCGGCACTCTCCGGAGGCGCGACGGGCAGCGGTGCCGGGGGCGGGCTCGTGGGCGCGGAGGACTTCACCCGCCGCACCATGGCCCGGACGCCCAAGGCCAGCGCGGTGCCGGCGGACAGGGCCAGAATCCCCCAGCTCAGGCCCGGGGGCAGGGGCTGGGCGGCGACCGTGAGGTGGCCCGTCAGCACCTTCAGCCGCGTGTTCTGGTACCGCACCTCCAGCTCGTAGAGGCCGGGCTCGTCGAACTCCACCTGCGTGTGCCAGTTGACCCCTTCGCGCTGGAGCGTCCGGGTCACCTGCTGGGCAGGCGAGTCCTTCAGGTGGAAGGTCACCGTCAGCGGTCCGGTGAACTCCGGGCCCTCGAACGCACCCACGTGCAGGGACAGCATGGAGGGCTCGCCTTCCCGGGGGGAGGCGGGGTGAAGCGTACCCTGCAAGCGCTCCTCGGCGTCCGCCCAGCGCAGCTCCAGGACGTCGCCTCTTCGCTCCATGCGGATTTGATCCACACGGGGAGTGGCTGCGAGTGCCCCCGTCCCGATGAGGCAGGTCAGCAGCGCACCCGCCAGAATTACTGCGAGGGGCCTTTGCCTCCGAGGCCACTGTCCCATAAGATGCCGAGCCCTGACGCGTTCCACCTGAGCCAACTCCCCCGGCCAGAGTCCCGGGATGAACCCTCAATCTTTCGGGAAATATCAGCTCCTGAAGAAGCTTGCCACCGGCGGCATGGCCGAGGTGTGGCTGGCTCGTCAGATGGGCATCGAGGGGTTCCAAAAGAACCTCGTCGTCAAGCGGATCCTTCCTCATCTCGCGGAAGACCGTGAGTTCGTGGAGATGTTCCGCAACGAAGCGCTCATTGCCGCGCGCTTCAACCATCCGAACATCGCGCAGGTCTACGAGTTCGGAGAGGCGAACGGGACCTATTACATCGCCATGGAGTACATCCACGGCGAGGACCTGGGCCGCGTCATGCGCAAGGCGGCCAGCGCGGGGCAGTGGATTGCCCGGCCGCTGGCCATCCGCATCGTCGCGGATGCGTGCCAGGGTCTGCACTACGCGCACAGCCGCACGGATGACGCGGGTCGGCCGCTGCGCGTGGTGCACCGGGATATCTCCCCGCAGAACATCCTCATCAGCTTCGACGGCTCGGTGAAGCTGGTGGACTTCGGCATCGCCAAGGCGGCCGACCAGGCGTCGCTGACGAAGTCGGGCGCCATCAAGGGCAAGTTCGCGTACATGGCGCCGGAGCAGGCGGCGGGCAAGGCGCTGGACGGCCGCGCGGACATCTTCGCCATCGGCCTGGTGCTCTACGAGCTGCTCACCGGGGTGCGCCCGCTCAAGCGGGACTCGGAGCTCGCCACGCTCCAGGCCGCCATGGAGTGCGCCATCGAGCCGCCGTCGCGCGTGGCGGATGTGCCGAGCGACATGGACCCGGTGGTGATGCGGGCCGTCACCAAGAGCGCGGATGACCGCTACCGGGACGCGCGGCAGTTCCAGACGGCGCTGGAGGACATCCTCTTCGCGCAGCACTGGGCGGCGGGCTCGGTGCAGATCTCCGAGCTGATGGAGACGCTGTTCGCCGACCGGCTGAGCCAGGAGAAGGCCCAGGGCCAGGTGCTGCCGGTGGACGACGAGTCGTCGGGCAGCTCGGGCTCGCCCGTGCCTCCCACGCCTCCGCCCCAGGAGCGGGGCCGGAGCCGTCCGTCATCCGCGGACATGAGCTGGGATGCTCCGCCCGGAGAGTCCTCCTCTCCTCGGGAGCGAGGCCGGAGCCCCGCGCCCCGGACCACGCCGCCTCCGCCGCCGCGCCGCACGGGCACGTCGGCGCAGCCGGTGGTGGAAGAGGATCCGGGCGAGTGGGATGCGCCGTCGGGTGTCATGGAGGTGCCCCAGCGTCGCCGGGGTGGAACCTCCGACTCGATGCGCCGCCCCAGCAGCGCGAATGTCACCCAGGTGGGGCGCACCAGCTCCCGCTCGGATATCCGCAGCGCCGACATCACCAGCCCCGGTGAGCCCGCGCCCCAGCCTCCGCCGCGCCGCTCCATGACGCGAGCGACGCCCGCGGTGGACGTGGATGCACCGCCTCCGCCGCGCTCCCGCTCCTCCGTGTCGCTGGACCTGGACGAGCGCACGCGGATGGACGACGACGACGAGGACGACGAGAGGACCCGGCTGCCGCCGCCGGAGCCCGCGCCTCCGCCTCGCCGCCGCACGGGGATGCAGTCGCAGGTGTCTGCCCCCGAGGCGCCCCCTCGCCGGAGGACCTCCAGCCGCGCGGAGATGCCGTCCGCGCCTCCGCCCACGCGCTCGCGGGCCTCCATGGCCGCCGCGCCCGCGGTGCGCCCGGAGGACGAGGTCGAGCGGGCCATCTCGGACGACTCGCGCCGCACGCGCCGCACCATGGCGACGCGCAACATCGCGACGCTGGGCTTCATCGTGGGGCTGCTGGCCGTGGTGGCCATCTTCCACAAGCCCATCCTCGCGGTGCTCAACTCCACGGCCTCGGACGGGCAGGGCGTGCGGCTCACCATCAACACCAACGAGCGGGTGAAGGTGTCGGTGCGTCACTCGGAGCGCTGCGGTGGCGCGGGCCTCGTCACCGAGCTGGGCCCGACGCCGCTGACGCTCGTGTCCGGCGCGCACCTGCAGGACACGCTCATCCTGGAGAACGAGCAGCAGGGCATCTACAAGGAGGACTCGGACACGCTGGCGTTCGGCGAGCCGGGTCAGGCCAAGGTGCTCACCCACGAGTTCCGCCGGGGCCAGCTCCAGCTGCTGCTCAAGCCGGACACCTTGCGCGGCATCACCGTTCGCCGCAACGGCCAGGAAGTGGGCATCTACCAGGGCCAGGGCGGCAGCAAGGGCCTGAAGATCGAGCTGATGGAGGGCAAGCACAAGCTCGAGCTGAGTGGGGGGCCGCTGAAGGACCCGTTCATCTTCGAGGTCGACATCAAGCCCAACTCCGTCAACCGCGACACGCAGGACCTGTCCGCCTTCATCGGCTAGCGGTTCGTCAGTAGCGAGGCAGGGACGGGTCGACCTGGAGTGAGTACAGGTCGATTCCCCCTCGCAGCGACACGGCCTCCATTCCCAGGGACATCAGGTACGCGGCGCCGCTCAGGCTGCGCACGCCGTGGTGGCAGTAGACGACGACGGGGCGGCCTCGCAGGGGCTCCAGCTCCTCGGCGCGCTCGTCCAGCTCCGGCAGGGGGATGAGGACCGAGTCCGGCAGCGCCACGTAGGCGTGCTCGTTGGGAAAGCGCACGTCGAGCAGGGCGGGGCGGGACTCGGCCGGGCCCGAGAGGAGCTCGGCGAGGCGGGCGGGGGTGATTTCAGGGACGGGCATGGGGACTCAGGCGGCGGTGGAGGAGGAGCAGAAGCGCTCGTAGTCGATGAGCTCCACCTTCGCGCCCGGCGCGCAGACGGGGCACTGGGAATCCCGCCGCAGCTTGAGCTCGTGGAAGCGGGTGCCCAGCGCGTCGAAGGTGAGGAGCCGGCCGACGAGGGGCTCACCCTGGCCGAGGATGAGCTTGAGGGCCTCGTTGGCCTGGAGCAGTCCGATGATTCCGGGCAGCACCCCCAGCACGCCCGCCTCCGCGCAGGACGGGGCCAGCTCCGGAGGCGGAGGGGCGGGGTAGAGGCAGCGGTAGCAGGGCCCCTGGCCGGGGACGAAGGTGGTCACCTGTCCCTCGAAGCGGAAGACGGAGCCGTGGACGTTGGGCAGCCCGCGCATGAGGCACGCGTCGTTGAGCAGGTAGCGGGTGGGGAAGTTGTCTCCGCCGTCGATGACCAGGTCGAAGCCCTCCAGCACGCGCAGGACGTTGTGCGAGGTGAGCCGCTCCTGGAAGGCGAGGACTTCGACGTCCGGGTTGAGCGCCTCCAGCGCGGCCTTCGCGCTGACGACCTTGGGCTGGCCCTGGCGCTTCTGGGTGTGCAGCACCTGACGCTGGAGGTTGCTCAGCTCCACCACGTCCGAGTCGATGATGCCCAGCGTCCCCACGCCCGCCGCCGCCAGGTACAGCGCCGCGGGTGAGCCCAGGCCCCCCGCGCCCATCAGCAGCACGCGGGCCTTCAGGAGCCGCGCCTGTCCCTCCTCGCCCACCTCCGGGAGGGTGAGGTGCCGGCGGTAGCGCTCCTTCTGCGCGGCGGTGAGGACGACGGGCTTCTCCACCGGCAGGGCCGCGTCGCTCCAGCGGTGGTATCCCCCCGCGAGCGACGCCACGCGGGTGTACCCCAGCTCCTTCAGCGTCTTCGCCGCCAGCGCCGAGCGTGTCCCGCCCGCGCAGTAGAGGACGAGTTCCTCGTCCCGGCCCGCGCGCTCCTCGATGCGAAGCTCCAGGTGGCCTCGGGGGATGTGCAGCGCACCGGGGAGCCGCCCGCCCGCGTACTCGTCCGCTTCCCGGACGTCGATGAGCTTCACCGGGGCCCGGGTGTCCAGGAGGCGCTTCACCTCGTCCGCGGTGACTTCGCGAATCTCCTGCTTCACGCCGGCCAGCAGCTCTCGGAAGGTGGGGGCCATGGGGCGGGGGTATAACCCGGGGACACCCGCCGGGCCGCGAGGGATGATGACTCCTGGGCGGCCGGGCAGCCGGTCCCATGGATTTTCTGGCCCCGGGCGTTATAAAGCGCGGTTCGAGAGGAGATACTGCCGACATGGATACCACGACGACGACCCCCGACACCTCGCAGGCCCCCCAGGCCGCCCCGCAGGTGGCTGTCCGCTTGACCGAGGCCGCCGTGCGGCAGGTGAAGGAGGTCATCAAGGCCCAGGGCTTCGAGGGCTACTTCTTCTCCATCCGCGTCGTCCCCGCCGGCTGCAGCGGCCTGGGCTACGACTTGAACCTGGTCAAGGAGTCGAAGGCCGGCGACATCGTCTGGGAGCAGGACGGCGTGAAGCTCGCCACCGACGGCATGAGCGGCCAGTACCTGGGCGGCACGGAGATTGACTACGTCTCCGCCATCACCGGCTCGGGCTTCAAGTTCAACAACCCGAACGCCAAGTCGTCGTGCGGCTGCGGCACGTCGTTCACGACCTGAGCCTGCGTCGTACTTCCGGGTGGGTCTGAATGAGGGACGAGGGTGGGTGCTCCACCCTCGCTCTCCACCGCCGAGCGGGCCTTCTCAGGCCCCGGCGATGGGGTTCATCACCTTCAGCCAGGTTTGATTGGCCTTCTGCCGCGCCAGGCGCTGCACGCGCCGCTCCTGCGCTTCCTGGAAGGCCTCCCGCTCCGTGTCCGTCTCCGTCAACAGCGGCGGCACCTGGACGCGCTGGCCGTCCTTGTCGATGGCCACGAAGGTGAGCAGGGCGCTCGTGGTGAGCGTGCGCTCGCCGGTGAGCGGGTTCTCCGCGTGCACCGTCACGCCCACTTCCATGGAGGTGCGGAAGGCGGCCAGCACGCGCGAGTGCAGCAGCGCCACCATGCCGACCTTGATGGGGGCGTGGAAGTGCAGGTCATCCATGGACGCGGTGACGACGACCTGGCGGCAGTGACGCTGGGCGGCCACCGCCCCGCAGATGTCGATCCACTGCATCACCTTCCCGCCGAACGCGGCGTTCAGGTTGTTGGCATCCGGAGGGAGGATGAGCTGAGTCATCACCACCTCCGTGTCCTTGGCTCGCTTGGGCGTCATGTCCTGCATCTCACACCTTCCATCCTGGGACTGGGGGCCTCGTGCATGGGCCCCCGGGCCTCATGCCAGGAAGGTGGAGACGCGGTCCAGGAACTCCTCGCGTCCGCGGCCTCGGCGGATGTCCTGCTTGGAGACGTCCATCACCAGACACTCCACGCCGTACTTCTCCTGGAGCACCTGGGGGAAGGAGGCGTAGTAGCCGTTGAGCCCTCGGAGGAACTGCGGCCGGATGCCCCGCTCCTCCTCGCGGCCGCGCGAGCGGATGCGGTCCAGCAGCACGTCCACGCTCCCCACCTCGAAGCAGATGACCTTGTCCGGGCGGATGATGTGGCGCGACAGGCGCTGGAAGTACTCGTAATACAAATCCAGCTCCGCGTTGGTCAGGTGCCCCAGGCCGTGGAGGTACTTGGCGAAGATCTCCGGGTCCTCGTACAGCGTGCGGTCCTGCACGCAGCTGCGGCGGTACGAGTGGATGAGCTCGTGGTGCTCGACGCGACGGATGAGGAACTCGAGCTGGAGCGTGAAGGACCAGCGCGACATGTCCGCGTAGTAGTCACGCAGGAAGCGGTTGTCGATGACGGGCTCGTCGAACAGCTCGTAGCCGAAGGACTGGCTGAGCATCTTCGCCGCCGTCGTCTTGCCCGCGCCGATGTTGCCCGCGAGCGCCACGAAGCGCCGGCCCTTGGGAGGCTTCACCTTCGTCTTCACCACGTTGCGGGCGCGCGGCGCGGCGGCCTCGGGGCTGGCGGCGGCGGCTTTTGCTTTGGAGGACTTGGGGGCGGCTGCCGAGGGGGAGGGCGGGCGCGGGGTGGAACGAGGCATGGAACCGGGGCTTAACCCGGCTTGGTGGTGGCGTCCATTCGTTGCCTCAGCAGGTCCGGCCTGTCCGTCATGATGCCGCCGACGCCTTCCTCGAGGAGTTGCCGCATCTCTCCCGGGTCGTCCACCGTCCAGACATTGACCCATTTCCCGCGCGCGGCGCACTCGCGCAGGAAGGGCGCATCCACCAGCCGCAGCTCGCCGAAGTACAGCGGCATGTCGAGCACCGTGAAGCGAGGGTCCTCGGGCGGTGACTCGCCATTGCGCAGCGTGATGACGAAGCTGGCCAGCGCGTCGCGCGGATAGAAATGACAGGCGCGCGGCAGCCTCGCGACGAGCCGCTCGCCGACCGCGTCCAGCTCACTGCCGATGCAGACGCGCTCCACCGCGCCTTCGGCCTCCAGCAGGCGAGCGAAGAGGTCCTCGTGGCCCGGCACGTCTGGCTTGAGTTCGACGTTGAGTCGCAGCGAGGGGAAGGCCCGCAACACTTCGCGCAGCGTGGGGATGCGGATGCCTTGGCCTCGGAAGGGGAAGGTGCGTCCTTCGTCTGGTGTAAAACCATACCCGGCGTCCAGCTTCTGAATCTCCGCGAGCGTGTATCGGGCCAGCGCCCCTGTTCCATCCGTGCAGCGCTCGAGGGTGTCATCGTGAGCCACGACGACTTCGCCGTCCTGCGTCACGTGAACATCCAGCTCCAGCATGTCTGTCTGGAAGACTTCCACCGCCCGGCGGAAGGCCTCCAGGGTGTTCTCTGGCGCCAGCGCCGCCCCGCCACGATGCGAGATATGCAGCGTGGGGCGCAGACCCTGTAGAAACGCCGGCTGGATACTCATGGGTTCCTCGAATTCACAGACATGTAACCCGTGGGGGAGTGGGTTCCTTGCCGGGCACGTCAAGCCACCGGTATAAGGCCAGCATCCTCGGACCGACCGGCGTCGACATCAACCCCCCAGGCGCCGCGACAAGAATGGAGATACGAGAGATGCAACTGCGCAAGACGCTTGGCGCGGCGGCGCTGGTCGCCACGGCGGTGATGGCTTCCGTGGCGGGCTGCTCTGGTCGTGACGATGGCGACAATGAGCCGACCCCTGACGCGGGATGTTCGGGTGCGTGTGGCCAGGACGCTGGCACGGACGCGGGCACCGACGCGGGCCGGGTATGTCCCCCGGCTGTGAACGGGCTGGGCCCCATCGGGAATCTCAAGACCAACGGGAAACGGGGCGACATCATCGACCTGGATAACGTGGTCGTGACGGCGGTGAAGGACTCCGACGTGGGCGCCCAGGGGGACTACATCGCCCGCTTCTGGGTGGTCGACCCGTGCTTCCCCAAGGAAGGCATCTACGTCGACAAGTTCTACAAGGACAAGGAGACGCCGACCTCGAAGGACTTCCTCCCGGCCGTCGGCGATGTCATCCGCGTCAAGGGTTGGTTCCGCAAGTTCAACGCCAACGGCCGCGATGGCGCGCCCGAGCAGCGTGAGGCCTACCGCCCCGTGATCAAGAGCACCTACCTGCTCAACGTGGACGGCGTCACCATTGGAGACATGATCGTCGCCAAGAAGGGGACGGAGCGTCAGATCCTCCCCGATAACGAGGTCGCCGCGGGCTTCGGCAACGCGGACTCGGGCAAGGAGAAGCCCAATGCGGACTACGCCGGTCTGCGCGTCCACATCCCGGGCCCGCTGACCGTCACCAACGTGCGTCCGCCCTCGATGAAGTCGCAGCCCGACAACCCGACGAACACCACCTACCTGGGCATGGAAGTCTCGGGTGGCATCCTGGTCGCGACCTCCAAGACGTATCGGGAGGCCAACTGCAAGATCATGGAGACGGTGGACGACGGTGGCACGGTGACGTTCCCGAACGGCATCCGTGGCGTCTGGGATACCTTCACCAACGTGCCGTGCACCGACGCGGGCACCCCCACGCAGCTCCCCGACGGCGGCACCAGCACCCGCTGCAACGTCTACGGCAGTGGCGTCGTCCCCGGCACGACCAACGACTTCACGTACGTGCTGCACCCGATGAACTGCGACACGGACCTGGCGCCCGCGCCGTGAGTCCAGGGGGCATCCCCTGAGGATGTCCCGCTGAGTCGCCGCCCCTCGCCCGTACAGGGAGGGGCGGCTTCTTCTTTTGGGGGGCGATGCCTCTGGAGGGGTGTCCGCTACCCGTCGATGTGGGCCCCCCGCTCCCCCAACCCTCTGATTGTGGGTAAGCTCGGGAAAGGTCCAACCTCTCCCACCCTGTCAGACGTCGTGTTTGCTCCGTGAACTCGCCCCAGACGGCTGTCCCGTTCGGAAAGTACCTGCTGATCAAGCGGCTCGCCGTGGGGGGCATGGCGGAGCTGTTCCTGTCGCAGCGGCCTCCGGATCCGGAGCTGGTGGTGCTCAAGCGGATCCTCCCGTACCTGTCGGAGGAGCCGGAGTTCGTCCAGATGTTCCTGGACGAGGCGCGCATCGCCGCGCAGCTCTGCCACCCCAACATCGTGCAGGTGCATGAGCTGGGGAAGGAGGGCGACAACATCTTCATCGCCATGGAGTACGTGGCCGGTGTCGACCTGCGCCGCGTGGTGGCGGAGGAGGCGAAGTTCGGCGCGACGGTGCCCTGTGGCGTGGCGGCGCGCATCTGCGGGCTGGTGGCGCACGGCCTGGAGTACGCGCACCAGAGCCGGGGCGTGGACGGGCGGCCGCTGGAGTTGATCCACCGCGACATCAGCCCCCAGAACGTGATGATTGGCTATGACGGGCGCGTCAAGCTGGTCGACTTCGGCATCGCCAAGGCCGGCGCGTTCATGGAGCGCAGCAAGCCGGGGGTCATCAAGGGCAAGTTCCTCTACCTGGCGCCGGAGCAGGTGTCGCAGGAGCGGCTGGACCACCGCGCGGACATCTTCGCGCTGGGCACCATGCTGTACGAAATCACCACCGGCAAGCAGCCCTTCGCCAAGCCGACGACGGAGGGCATCCTCTACGCCATCCGCTTCGAGGACCCGACGCCGCCGCACCTGCTGCGTCCGGACTATCCGGAGGAGCTGTCGCGCATCATCATGAAGTGCCTGACGAAGGACCGCACCCAGCGCTATCCGCGCGCCGCCGTGGTGGCCGCGGACCTGGAGGCGTTCCTGGACTCGGGGGCGTTGCGGCAGAGCCTGGACGTCGCCGACTACATCGCGCGGCTGTTGGGCGAAGAGGAGGAGCGCACCATCCTCCACATCCCCGTGCCCAAGCCCGTGGGGCGCACGCACGCCACCTTGCCGCTGGCGGGGAACAGGACGGAGGCGGCCCGGCCCGCGGCGCTGGACGTCACCGCGCCCACGCTGTCCGCCACCGGGCCCTCGCCGGAGTCCTCCAACGCGCCCTCGCCGGGACTCACCGCGCGGCCCATGCCTCGGCGGACCTCGGGAGATGCCCTGCCGGCGGTCTCCTACGCGGACGAGCCGGAGCCCGCGACGCAGATGGCCCGTCCTCGCGAGCTGTCTTCGCGAGGGAAGGCAAGCAGCGGCGATGTGGCGGACCCGGAGATGGCCACCGCCGTGCGGACCTCGCCCACCGGGCTTGCCGTGCTCGCCGACGAGCGCGACCCGGAGGACGAGGACGCGGGGGATGGCGAGTCGACCATTCCCCAGCGCGGCAAGGGCCGGACGCCCATGCCGCCCGCGACGCCTCCTCGGCGCTCCAGCACCCACTCGGAGCTCGCTTCCTCCTCGCCGCCCCGGCGCAACACCCACTCGGAGCTGACGTCCCGCGCGGAGCCGCCCGCCCCGCCGCCCCGGCGCAACACGCAGTCGGAGTCGCCGCGCGCGGCCTCCGCCGCGGACGCTCCCACCACGCCGCCCCGGCGCACGGGGATGTCTCCCGTGGCGCCACTCCCCTCGGCGCGCGCGTCGGCCCAGGCGGATGCTCCGGCCCTGCGGACGCCCTCGCCGAGCGACCTGCGCGCCCGGCGGAACGCGGCACCCGCTTCGGAGCCCTCGCGAGGCGCGTCGACGCCCTGGCAGCAGGACCCGGAAGACAACGTGGGCGAGATGACGATGCCCATCCGTCGTCCGTCCCGGGCGGAGATGGAGGCGGCCGCGTCGATGACCATCCCCATGCGGCGCTTGCCCGCCGAACTGGATGAGCCGTCCGAGTCCATCTCCATGACCACGCCCATGCGGAGGATTTCGTCCGTGGACGTGGAGGCGTCGGTGTCGTTGACCACGCCCATGCGGCGCCTGCCCGCCGAGCTGGATGAGGCGTCCGAGTCGGTGTCGCTCACCACGCCCATGCGGAAGATTTCGTCCGTGGACGTGGAGGCCTCGGTCTCCATCACCCCGCCCGCGGCGCCGCCACGCCGGGCCTCCCGGCCGCTGCTCCCCGCCTCCCGGGGCCCGGCGGTGGGCGACGACGAGGACGCGCTCAACACCGACTCCCGGATGTCTTCGCACCGCACCGAGCCCACCGACACGCTCGAGGACGAAGACGACGACGAGTCCACCATGGGGTACGAGGACCCCGACACGTACGAGATGCCCCCGCGCCGTCACTCGCGCTGGGTGATGCTCGCCGTCGTGGTGGGGGCCGTGATTCTGGTGCTGGGGGGGCTGGTGATCTGGGCCACGCAGCCTCCGGCGGGGATGCCCAAGCCCATGCCGGCGCCGGACCTCTCCCGGAAGGTCCTCTCGGAGAAGAAAGCGCCCGGGGCGTCGCCGGTGCGTCCCGCGCCACAAGCCCCCTCCACGCCGAAGCCGGGGCCGCAGGGCGCGGCGCCTTCCCCCGCGCCCGAGCCCACCGCCACGGCTCCGGCGACTCCCGCCGCCGCTCCGACTCCGACTCCGACGAACGTGGCGAGCGCACCCGCGGCGGCGGTCGTCGCGGCGACGCCGCCGCAGCCTGGTTCACCGGTGAACGGGGAGGCGGCCCTGCCTCCTCAAGCTCCCGCCCTGGTCGAGGTGTTCTTCGAGGCCCCGCCCAAGACGGTGCTGAAAGGTGCGGGAGGCGAGCGTCTGCCTGTCAACAGGCTCATCACCCTGCCTCCAGGCTCGCTCCGGGTCGAATATGACTGCCCCGGGCGCCGCGCGGCGGAGGGGGCGAAATCCTACCTCATCAAGCAGGTGAGTCCGGGTCCGCTCGTGCTCTCCGTGCCATGCAAGGGGCGGCGCTAGTCAGGACGGGTACTTGCCCATATGGGCGCGACTCCCCCCGGGGAGGACAAGTGGGACCGGGTGGGCTTGAGTGCCCTTAAGTCGTTGGATTTCCTAGGTATTCCGCTCGGGGCGCGCATTGCGCATGTCAGAGGGGGCCGTAGAATCCGGCGCTCCATGGCGCGCCTCAAGAAGCAGAAAAACATCGTGACGAAGCGGAGTTACACGGCCGGACGGGTAGTGCGGCAGCAACCTGTCGCACCGGAACCGAACCGGCTGTTGAAGGTCTGGAGACGCGTGCTCGAACGCCGTCTCCGCACACGCTTGCGCGGGAAGGTGGCGGTGGAGGTTCACGACAACACGCACACGATGCTGACCTTTCAACGTCAGCGGGCGCTGTGGCGGTTGCGGCTCCACCACATGTTCCTGGCCGCACCGGATGACGTGGTGCAGGCACTCGCCAGCTTCGTGCGCAAGGGGGACCCGGAGGCGAGCACTCTGTTGGACCGCTACATCGAGCGCAACCGCATCTACATCCGGCGGCTGTCTCCCGCGCAGATGCGCAAGCGCATCCGGCTGGAGCCGGCGGGTCAGCACCATGACCTGGAGCGCATCTTCGACCGGCTCAACGAGCGCTACTTCAGCCGGCGCATCGACGCGGCCATCACCTATGGGCCGGCGCCTCGGGTGAAGGGGCCTCGCAAGAGCATCAAGATGGGCTCCTACTCGGCGGACTCGAAGGTCATCCGCATCCACCCCGCGTTGGACCAGCCGGTGGTGCCCCGCTACTTCGTGGAGTGGATTGTCTTCCACGAGATGCTTCACCACATCTACCGGACCCGGAAGGGGGACGACGGGCGGCGGTGCATCCACCCGCCCGAGCTCATGGAGCACGAGAAGCGCTTCCATGACTACACGCGTGCGCAGGCGTGGGAGCAGGAGAACCTGGACCTGTTGCTGCGCGCGCGCGTCTCGCCGGAGTGAGGCGTCGGTCTCCTCCCCTCCACCTCAGGGGAGGATGAGACCGCCGGGGCTGCGCCGCTCCTGGGGGGGAGCCGCCTCGGCGGGAGTGGGCTCGGCGGCGCCCGAGGCCCGTTGAGCCTGGGCCTCGGCCCGGGCTCCGGCCGCGGCGACCAGGCCGAGCACCTTCTCGAAGAGGTGCTCGGCGAAGCGGGAGTAGGGCTGCTGGGCCCCGTGGAAGAGCCGGCGAGCCTCACCCCGGGCCACTTCCGCTTCCTTCGGACGGGCGCTGTGCTCGAAGTAGTCCGCCATCCTCCACAGCCGCAGGGCGTACCGCCGGCTCATGTCGGGCGTGAAGAAGTCCTGGGTGACGGTGCGCACGGCGGTCTGGAGCTGCTCCTTGCGCTGGGTCTCGCTGAGCGCCAGGGGGCTGACGACCACCTCATCCATCTTGGCCAGCAGGCGCTTCACCACCGAGTCCGGCGGGAGCCAGGTGGCCATCTCCGGGGTGGCGTGCAGCAGGTCTCCCTCCATCACGCGCCGGACATCCTCGGGCTCGGGAGGGGGGAGGGTGGTGGGCTCCGCCTGGGGCTGGGTGCCGAAGTGGCGCAGGGCCACATCGAGTCCCTCGGGGAAGGGGGTGTGCGTGCGCAGGTTGAGGCCCGCGGCCTCGGCGAGCAGCTCCACCGCCTTGTGCAGGGGCAGCTCCACCGTGCCCTCCTGCTCCAGTCCCTCCTTGAGGATGCGGCGCCAGGTGCCTCGGCTCTTCTCGTCGAGCTGGAGCTGGACGACGCCCTGCTCATCCGAGAGGAGGGCCTGCACCACCTCGATGCCGCCTCCACGCACGGCGCGGCCGAGCACCACGGCTCGCTCACCGCGCCCCGTCAACGTGCTGGCGAGCGCGGGGAACTCCTCGGGCGCGGCGGCGGGGCGGGCTGCTTCCGGCGGTGGGGGGCGGGAAGGTTCGGCCACGGCGACGCCTCGGGAGCGCAGCCGGTAGAGGGCCTTCTTGGCGAGCTTGGCCAGCGGCTTCACGGTGGAGACGGAGAGGGCTTCGGCGAGCGCGGGCTGTCCGTCCAGGACGGAGCCCTCGAGGAGGGCCGCGGCGAGGGGCTCCGGAAGGGCTTCGACGGCCGAGGGCGTCGCGGTGCCGGGCGCACTCGCGAGCGTCCGAGCGGAGTCCACGGCGTTGGCGGGCAGGTCGGGCAGGGGGCTGCCAGCGCGCAGCGCGTCCAGCAGGGAGCGAGGGTCCGAGGCGGGGGATTTCATGGGGGCCTTGTACCGCGTGCCGCGCGACGCGGGGCATGGCCCATGGGGGCCCCCGACGACTGGCCCACACTCTCGGATGCCCGTGGACGCGGCTCAGCGCCTGCGCACGAGCCAGCTCCGCCCCGACTGGCCCACCACCACCAGCTCCGACTGGAGTCTCTCGCCGAACACCTGCGACGGGTGGGCGCCGCGCACGATGAAGTGGTCGTACCAGGCCCCCTGCGTGTCCAGGTCGACGTCCTGGGGGCGCCACTCGGAGGGGAACGTGGGGGGCATCTCGCCCCGGTACTTCAGGGGCGAGTGCGGCGTGGAGGCGAACGTGAAGTTCGGAACACCCCCGCGCTCCCGGGCCAGCACCGCCGCCGAGTGGATGAACACCGGGAAGCGCACCACCCGCGAGCCCCCGTCGTAGATGAGGCCCATGACGCGGGGCTTCGGCGCCGTGGCCGAGACGAGTCCCTCCCACTCCGTCGCTTCGCGAGAGAAGGCGCGGAAGCCTTGGCCCAGGGTGAGGGCCAGCACCAGCGCGCAGGCCAGGGCGGCCCAGCGCAGGGGCGTGCGCCATTCGGGCACCGTGGCGGGCGCGGTGGCCACGAGCAGCGCGGCGGCCAGGTGCGCATAGCGCGTGTTGAGGTAGTAGACGTACCCGCGGATGTCGAAGGGCAGCAGGAAGAAGAGCGCGAGCGCCAGAAGCCCCAGCCCCAGGAGCCGCGCGCGCGTCACCGCTCCGCCAAGGCCGGACGTCGCGGCCGGACGCAGGAGCCCCGCGACCCAGCCCACCACCGCCACCGCCACGACGCCGTACAGCGCCCACCGGTCCGAGCCGTCGCGCAGCGTGTTGGCGAGCACGTCGAAGAGCTCCGCGCGGTTCTGCTCGAAGCCCTTCCACGCCAGGTTCTGCGGAGAGAACGTGGGCCCCCAGGCCTTCCACGGCGCACCGGGTTGGATGTCGGGCGGCTCGCCGAAGCGCAGCACCACCCAGCCCAGGAACAGCGCCACGCCCGGCACCACGCCCAGCAGCGCCGGCACGCGGGGCCGCAGCCGCTGCGCGAGGCCCTGGGCCGTGGTGTCCTCGGGCACGCGCGTGGTGAGCAGGAGCCACGGCAGTCCCAGCGCCAGGAACCCGAACGCCTGGACGTGGAACAGCAGCACCGTGACGAGGCAGAGGGCCAGGCCCCCCATCCACTTCCTCCGGCGGGGCGCGTCCTCCAAGGTCCGCACGAAGAGGCCGCAGCACAGCAGCGTGAGCGGCAGCGCGGCGCAGTAGTTGATGAAGCCCCAGCCGAAGCTGTCGCCGTACGCGAAGGGCAGGGCGAGCAGCGATGGCCACGTGGGCCGGCCCAGTGAGCGCAGCAGGAAGCCCAGGCTCAACGGCAGCCCCACCACGTACGCGGTGAGGAACACGCGGTTGGCCACCTCCAGGGGCAGCAGCCAGTTGAGCGCGCTGACCAGGTAGTAGTAGCCCAGGTACGGCGTCAGCGCGTGACGGGCCTCGAAGAGCTGCGGGTACAGCGTCGTCGGGTCGTCCAGCCGGTGCAGCACGGAGATGAGGTACAGGTGCTGCGGCAGGTCCACCATCGGCAGGTGGCGCGACACCCACAAGGGCAGCGCGCCCAGCAGCAGGGCCGCGAGGTGAATAAAGCGGGGGTTGGGAGTCGTCACGAGCGGGGCGGGACTGTATGCGCCGACTTCCTGCCCGGCGAGCAACCGACGACGGGCACGGGGCCCGAATCCTCGGGGTAGACAAAGGTATGGCCGGTGACCTTGGCAGGCGATGGGGCCTGCGCTATAGGCGCCGGTGGACAGAGAGCCCAGGCCGAGAGGCTCTCGAGGAGAGCGCACATGACACGCAACGCGACGATGGTGGCCGCGGGGCTGCTGGCCAGCGGTCTGCTGCTGCTCGCGCCCCGCGCGGCGAGCGCCTGCGAGGCCCACGCCCGAGCCGCTCAGGCCCAGACGGAGAAGTCCGCGGAGAAGCCGTCTCCGGAAGCCGCCGTGGCTCCCGCGCCGACGGAGGCCCGCCCCGCCGCCAGCGAGCAGGCGCGTCCCCTGGAGGCCATCGACTCGCTCCTCACCGCCAAGTGCCAGTGCGGCAGCAAGGCGGACTGCACCTGCAAGAAGGGCTCGTGCGAGTGCTCCAACTGCAAGCCCAAGCGGCAGATGATGGACGCGCTGCGCGGCCAGCCCGCGAAGCTGAAGCTGGATGAGGCGCGCCGCACGGACGCCTCGGCCGGCATCTTCATCTGAGGGTGTCGGCGGAGGGCTTCTCCGCCTTGAGCACCAGCAGCGGCGGCAGGGCCACGCGCTCGAAGCGCACCAGACCCGCCGCGCTGGCCGCCGCGCGCAAGGTGGTCTCTCCCCGAGGGTGCAGTCCCACGCGGCGGTGCAGGAACCCGGACGCCGAGCCCGGCGGCGCATACGTGCTCGCCACCCAGCGGCCCCCCGGACGCAGCACCCGCATCACCTCCAGCATCAGCCGGCCCAGGTCCTCCACGTAGTGCAGGGAGTCGGCCATGAGCACCGCGCCGAGCGTCTCGTCCTGGAAGGGGAGATAGGGCGCCTGCGCGCGGAGGAAGTCCACCGTGGCGCCCGCCTCGCGCACCTGGGCCACGCCTTCCTCCAGCATCGCGGAGGACACGTCCTGTCCCGCCACCAGCGCGAAGCCCGGCTCGCGCGCCAGCCGCCGCGCCACCAGCCCCGTGCCGCAGCCGACGTCCAGCACCGGCCCGTCGGGTGTGCCCAGCAGGCTGCGATAGATGAGGTACTCGCTGTCCGTGTCCATCGGCTGGCGCAGGAGCGCGCGCTGGAGGGCGGGGCGCACGTAGCGCTCGTACGAGCGGGCCACGAAGCGGCGCTCCAGCCCTCGCTGAAGCCCCGTGGCCAGCGCGGGCTCGAGCATCAGGTCCGCGACGCCCTCGGCGACCGGGTAGCTGGCGCGACAGTCAGGGCAGCGCAGGGGGCCGAAGAGCAGGACGGCCGCGGGCGCCTCGGGACGAAGGGCGCCGCGTCGGCATCGGGGGCATCGAAGGAGCTGGACGAGCGCGTGCCGCATGTGCGCTCGAGGCTACCGTCCCCCGACTGGGGCGAGAATCGCTTTGTGAGCGAAACGAGTCAGGCCGAGGGGCCCGGCTTGGCCGGCACCCGCTGGTCCTCGGACACCAGCACGGGCCAGCCTCGGGCCATGGCCTCGCGGAAGAAGGCCGCCAGCTCCCGCCGGCTGTGGTTCACCGCGCCCTGGAAGGGGTCGATGAGCGCCTCTTCCCCCAGGCTGCGCGTGGCGTTGAGCTCCACCGGCGTGCCGCACCGCTCGCACCGGATGGACACCTGCCGCACCAGCGCCACCGGCACCGCGTAGCGGGCTCCACAATCTCCGCACTTCCACACCAGCGCGCGCTCACCCGCCTCGCGCCGGGCCAGTCCGTCCAGCTCATCCGCCAGGCGCAGCAGCGCCGGCAGGTCCTGGGGCGGCTGGGCGAAGACGGCGGACGGGCCGAAGCCCGCCTCGGGAGCACCCAGGGTGGGCGTCCGGTCTCCCTGGAGAAGCGCGCGCAGCCTGTCGCGCGCGCGCATGTCTCGGAACTCCGTGCCTGTCAGCGCACGCTCCACGGCCTCGGGGACCGGGGGCAGGTCCGGCTCGAGGCGCTCATCGACCGGCAGCGACTGGGGGTAATCCACCAGTCGGTGCGAGGGGACTGCGAAAAATCGGAAGGCCACGAAGGCTCCATTGCACCCCGGCCCTCCCGGCGCAAGACGCGAGTTGGCGAATGTCCGCCGCGACGACAGATTCCGCTCTACCTGGACCACTCCAGCATCCGCTGCAACGGAGCCCGCGCCGCCTCCCGCAGTCCCTCCGGCATCGTCAGCTCCGGCGTGCGCTCCTTCATGCACTTCCAGAGCTTCTCCAGCGTGTTGAGCCGCATGTACGGGCACTCGTTGCACGCGCAGCCGTTGTCCGGAGGCGCCGGGATGAAGGTCTTCTCGGGCGCGCCCTTCTTCATCTGATGGAGGATGCCGGCCTCCGTCACGACGATGAACTTCTGCTTCGGGCTCTTGAGGACGAAGTCCAGGATCCCCTTCGTCGAACCGATGAAGTCCGCGTGCCGCAGCACGGGCTCCTCGCACTCCGGGTGCGCCACCACCTCCGCATCCGGGTGCATCACCTTCAGCTCCACCAGCTTCTTCTCGCTGAAGATTTCGTGGACGATGCAGCTGCCCGGCCACAGCACCATGTCCCGGCCGGTCTGCTTCATCACGTGGCGGCCCAGGTGCTGGTCCGGCGCGAAGAGGATCTGCCGGTCCTTGGGCACCTGGTTGACGATCTTCACCGCGTTCGACGACGTGCAGATGACGTCGCTCATCGCCTTCACCGCCGCGGAGCTGTTCACGTAGCTCACGACGAAGGCGCCCGGGTGCTTGTCCTTGAAGGCCTTGAAGGCCGCGGGCGGACACCGGTCTGAAAGGGAACAGCCCGCCTTCAGGTCTGGCAGCAGCACCAGCCGCGCGGGATTCAGGATTTTCGCTGTCTCCGCCATGAAGTGGACACCGCAGAAGACGATGACATCCGCTTCCGTCCGCTCCGCCGCCTGCGCCAGCGCCAGGCTGTCGCCAACGAAGTCCGCTACGTCCTGGACTTCGCTCTCCTGATAGTAGTGCGCAAGAATCACAGCGTTCATGGAACGCTTGAGCTCCTGGATTTCCTGCGCGTAGTCCACGCCCGTGCTCATCGCACCTCCCTTGCCTGGCTGACACTTAACTCGGTCGAGGGGGCCGGGCTACATCGTCGGAGGCGGCCAGCGGGCGGGCGGGCGGCTGATGAGGGACTTCCCTGGGTCGACTCTGCCACCGTCCCCCATCGAGCATGCGCTCCTCAAGCCCGCATCACCTGACGGCGCAGAGAGGGTAGACTGCGCGCAATCCTCCGGGTCGGCCCGGAGGGAGGCAGTCGCCTTGCTGTCAAGCTTGGGCAAGCCACACATTCGGGGTCGAGAAGACGTGATCGGCTGGCGGAGAGGGGGCGGCACCGGACCTGTGGCAGTGGGCAGGCAGTGGATCTGCCCCTTCTCCATTTGAACGCCTTTCCCGTCGAGGAGAGAGCATGAGTGTCCCCACTCAGGACGTCCTGATTGTGCATCCCAACGAGGACCGGCGCGCCGCGCTGGCGTCCATGCTGGACCGCCACCGCGTCGTGGCGGTGGAGTCCCAGGTGGAAGCCACCCGCTGCATGGAGTCGGCGGCCCCCACGCTCATCATCGCCCCACCGGAGAACGCGCGGCGCTTCCTGCGTCACGTCGACCGAGCCGCTCCCGAAGCGGTCCGCGTCTTCGTGTGCTCGCAAGCGGACCGTCGCGGGCTGGAAGAGCTGGTGGAGACCGCGGCCGAGGGCCACGTCTTCAGTACCCTGGATGACAGCCTGACCCCGACGGAGATGGGGCAGCGCATCACCAACATCCTCCAGCTCCGCGCCTCCGCGCGGGTGATGCCCACCGCGCGCATGGAGGCGGGCTTCCGGCTGCAAGGCCGCAGCTACACGGCGCGCTGTCTGGACGTAGGCAACTTCGGCGCCGCGTTCCAGGTCCCCATGGATTCCTCCGTGGGCGTCTTCCTGCCGGGCGTGGTGGTGGATGAGCTCTTCATCGCGCGCGATGGCCGCCGGGTGCTGCACTCCCGCCGCGCCCTGGTGCGCCACGTCCAACCGGTGCGGCAGGGCACGGAGCCCGCGCTGCGCATCGGCCTGTCGTGGAGCCGCGCGCTGGAGGAGCCGTCGACCACGCCGCTCGCCGTCGTCCGCGAGCCGGTGAGCGTGCTCGCCGCGCTGCGCAAGGCCGTGCGGAGGAACGCGTCGCTCTGGGTCCACTACCCGGACACCACCGCGGGGCAGTTCGTGCTGGAGGGCCCTTCCGTGGACCTGGTGGAGGGGCGCTCGGTGCTGCGCGGAACCAGCGTCGGGGCGAGCGCCGTGGCGACCGGCGACGTGCTCAACCTCTCCTTCGAAGTCGGCGGGCAGAGCTACGCGGGGGTCACCAGCGTCCTGCGCCAGGGGGACGCCCTGGTGCTGAGCCTGCCGCGCACCTTGAACCTGCAGAACCGGCGCGGCCTGCAGCGCTTCCGCCCCAGCAAGGAGCACCGCTTCCTGGTCTCCTTCAATGCGCCATTCAGTGGCAAGAGCGTGACGCGCTCCGTGTTGGACCTGTCGAGCCGGGGCCTCTCCTTCGCGTTCGATGCGTCGTTCGAGGTCCTCCCCGCCGGCTCGCAGCTCGACGTGACGCTGCTCCTGCCGGACGGCAGCGAGGCGTCATGCCGCGCGGAGGTGCGCTCCGTGGACGAGGTCTCCTCCGGCGATGGCGCGGAGAATCCGCTCCGGCCCTACCGCTGTGGCGTGCGCCTCCTGGACGTCCCCGCGCGGGTGCGGGACGCGGTCCACGCCGCCTTCATCTCGGCGCGCAGCCCGGTGGTGGAGGACGGGGGCCGGTCCGCCTTCGCGGACATCTGGAAGATGATGGAGACGGCGCACTACAACTTCCATCCCGACTACCCGTTCGGCTCCGAGGCCGAGTACCTCCACCTGCTGGAGAACACCCACCGGCGGCTGTGTGGCTCGGGAGAGCTGGGCAGCTCGCTCGTGTACAAGGACAACGATGGGGTGCAGGGCCACGTCGCGGGCCTGCGCATCCACTCGCGCACGTGGCTGGTGCAGCACCTGGCGGTGCGTCCGGGCTTCCACCGCGCGGACCAGATCGCGCACGAGCTGTCCGCGCTGGCCATCGAGCTGGGCGAGTCCCACGAGGACATCGACTTCATCCGGTTCTCCTGGCGCGAGGACAACCGCTGGCCCAGCCGCCTGGGCGCTTGGCTGCTGCGGGTCATGGAGAGCCACGGGCTGAGCTGGCTGCGCCACTTCGAGTACATGCGCATGCCGCTGGACACCGCGCGGACCCCGGAGGGGCCGCTGCCCGAGGTGCGCGAGGCGCGTGACGAGGACTGCGCGCGACTGGAGCACTTCCTGCGCGAGCGCGGCGAGGTGATGCGCGTGCTCGCCGAGGACCTGCAGGCCGACCAGATGCGGCTGGAGTCGCTGGGGGCTCGCTACGCGGCGCATGGCCTGCACCGGCGCCGGCGGGTCTTCACGGTGGAGGGGGAGAACGGCCCGCTGGCCATGGCCCTCCAGGAAGAGGGCAGCCCGGGCATCAACCTCATCGAGAAGACCAACGCCTTCTGGTACGTGGTGCTCCAGCCCGACCACCCTGGCGCCAGCGCGGCGGTGAGCGCGCTCATCCAGCGTTGCGTGGAGCACGCCCGCGCGGAGGGCCGGGGGACGGCCGTCGCGCTCGCGGCGGACGAGGACGTCGCCACGCTGGAGGCGGTGGGCTTCCAGCGGATGGGCCGCTTCTCCGAGTGGTTCTTCCACCGTTCCATGGTGCGGCGCTGGGTGGAGCTGTTCCGCTCCATCTTCGAGCGCGTCCAGCACACCGCGAGCGGGGAGCGTGCGCGCAACCGTGCGTCGCGGAGGAGCGGGTGAACTACATCATGGAATCCGCCGAGGAGACCCGGCGGCTGTTGCTCCAGGAGCAGGTGGACGATGCCCGCTCGTTGTTGCTGGCGACGGGGCTGTCTCCGGGGGACCAGGCCTTGGACGCGGGCTGCGGGCCAGGAGGCATCACCCGGACCATGGCGGACATCGTCGGCGTCACGGGCGGCGTCACCGGCCTGGACATGAGCGAGGTGCGCCTGTCCGAGGCCGTCCAGCGCTGCATGGGCATGTCCCAGGCGCGCTTCATCCAAGGGGACATCCGCCGCACGGGCCTGCCCGACGCGCACTTCGACTACACGTGGAGTCAGTACGTCCTCGAGTACCTGAAGGACCCCGAGGCCGCGGTCTCCGAGCTCCTGCGTGTCACCCGGCCGGGAGGCCGCGTGGTGGTGTCCGAAATCGACGGTCAGGGTCTGAACAACTGGCCCATGCCGGAGGGACTGGAAGAGGGCGCGCGCACGTTCGAGCGCGGGCTGGCGGCGCAAGGGTTCGACCTGTTCGTCGGGCGCAAGCTGTTCAAGGTCTTCCGCCGTCTGGGGTTGAGGGACGTGCGGGTTCACGTGGTTCCCCAGTACATCGTCGCGGGCGTCGCGGACGGCCGCTTCCTGGACGACTGGCGCACGCGCTTCGCCGCCCTGGCTCCCGCGGTCGCTCCAGCGTTCGGTTCTCGGGTTGCCTACGAGGCGTTCTGCGACGCCTACCTGCGAATGCTCGAGGATCCAGATACGCTCAAGTATTCGGTGCTCGTCATCACCGAGGGAGTGCGTGCTTGAGCGCGGCAACAGCAACCGAGCTGATGGGAGGTTCCGAGCCTCCAGACAATGCCCCCGAGGTCAGTGTCCGCACGACGTCGACCCTGCTGTTGTACTTCGAACGCACCTACGGCGTGGAGCGGCTCAAGGCGCTGTGGGCGCGCCACGACGTGCCGCTCTCGCTCGAGTACCTGCGCACGCACGCCAACTACATCTCGCTGCGGTTCCTGGAGCGGCTGGCCACGCTGCTGATGGAGGCCTCCGGGGACGCGCGCTTCATGCGCAACGCGGGACTCTTCCTGGCGACGCCGGAGGCGATGGGCTTCGCGTACTACCTGCTGCGCGCCTTTGGCTCGCCGCGCATGTGCTACCTGAAGACCATCGAGCTGGCGCCCAGCTACAACCGCGTGGGCAACTTCCACGTGGAGCAACTGGAGCAGAAGCGGCTGGTGCTCACGTACTCGAGCAAGATTCCCGAGACGGGCCGCGACATCTGCGAGCTGCGCATGGGGCAGTTCGCCTCCATCCCCACCATCTGGGGGCTTCCTCCCGCGGAGGTGCGCGAGTCCGAGTGCCAGGTGCTGGGCGCGTCCGTGTGCCGCTACCACCTGACGTGGACGGACCCGCTGACGCAGTGGGGGCATCACCTGGGCCTGTTCCTGGGCACGGTGGGGGGGCTCGTCGCGGGCTCGCTGGGCCTGGCGCATCCCATCTTCGGCGCGGTGTCGCTGGCGATGGCGGGCTTCGCCGTCGGCGGCTGGTGGGATGGCCGCCGGGAGCTGCGAGGCAAGGACGAGGCGCTGCGCTCGCAGAACCAGGCCGTCATGGGCTCGCTGATGGAGCTCCAGCAGCGCTACGACGAAATCTTCCGCGCCAACGTGGCCCTCGAGGACCGGGTGGCCGAGCGCACCCAGGCGCTCAAGGAGTCCAACAGCAAGCTGGAGGAGTCGCTCGCCCGTCAGCAGGAGCTGGACCGGCTCAAGAGCGAGTTCTTCGACAACGTCAGCCACGAGCTGCGCACGCCCCTCACGCTCATCCTGCTCACGCTGGAGTCCCTGGAGCGACGGGGCGCGGAGGACAGCTCTCCGGAGGTCGTCCTCCAGCACGTGGCCACCATGGAGCGCAGCGCGCAGCGCCTGCTGCGGCTCATCAACAACCTGCTGGACCTGGCGCAGATGGAGTCGGGCAAGGCGCGCCTGCGCTATGCGCCCCTGGAGCTGTTCGGCTTCTTGAGCACCGTGCTGCCGCCGTTCCTCACGATGGCGGAGCGCCAGGGTGTCTCCCTCAGGCTGGAGGGCGCCGCGGTGGCGACGGTCGAGGTGGACCACGAGCGCATGGACATCGTGTTCCAGAACCTGCTGTCCAACGCGCTGAAGTTCACCCAGACGGGCGGGGTGACGGTGCGCGTGTCGGAGACGGAGCACGAGGTGCTGGTGGACGTGGAGGACACGGGCCAGGGCATCTCCGCGCAGGACACGAAGGTCATCTTCGACCGCTTCGCGCAGGCGGACAACAGCGGCACCCGCCGCTTCGGCGGCACGGGCATCGGCCTGGCGCTGGTGAAGGAGACGCTGGAGCTGCACGAGGGCGGCATCTCCGTGACGAGCGAGCTGGGCAAGGGCTCCACCTTCCACGTGCGGCTGCCCAAGGGGCGCGCGCACATCCGCGAGGAGCTGCGCGAGCGCCGCCGCGCGGAGATGCCCGTGCGCCGCGAGCGCCGCGGCTCGGGCTCCTTCCCCACGGTGGACTCGGGCGGGGCGGAGAGTGGACGTCCCTCGGTCAGCACCGTGGCCAGGGACCATGCGGGGCCTGGGCCGGAGTCTCCGCGCATCCTCGTGGTGGAGGATGACCCCGAGATTCGGGGCTACATCGCGGGCCTGCTCAAGCAGCACTTCCGCGTGCTGGAGGCCGTCAACGGCGACGAGGGCCGGCACCGCGCGCTGGCGGAGCGGCCGGACCTCATCGTGTCGGACGTGATGATGCCCGTCATGTCCGGGCTCCAGATGCTGGCGGCCCTGCGCGAGTCGCCGCAGACGGTGGACATCCCCGTCATCCTCCTCACCGCGCGGCAGGAGGTCTCCGCGAAGGTGGACGCGCTGGGGACGGGCGCCAACGACTACCTGGGCAAGCCCTTCAGCCCCCGCGAGCTGCTGGCGCGAATCGAAACCCAGTTGCGTCTGCGTGACGCGGCGGTGCGCTCGGCGGAGAACGAACGGTTGGCCGCCATCGGCCTGCTCACCTCGGGCTTCGCGCACGAGGTCCGCAATCCGCTCAACGGGCTGATGAACGCGCTGACGCCGCTGAAGGAAGTGATGCGCGACAACAGCCCGGACGCGGACCTGAGCCGGGCCATGCTGGAGGTGATGGAGGAGTGCGGCCAGCGCATCCGCCACCTCGCCGAGTCGCTGCTCTCCTTCACCCGCACGTCGGACACCCCCGTCCTCCTGTCCCTGGACACGCTGCTGGACTCGACGCTGGGCGTGCTGACGTGGCGCGTGCCGTCGGGCGTGACGGTGGAGCGCTCGTACGAGTGCACCGTCCCCGTGCACGGCGACCCGGGCTCGCTCAACCAGGTGTGGCTCAACCTGTTGGACAACGCCCTGCGCGCCGTGGGCGAGCATGGCCGCGTGCAGGTCGCCACGCACCGCGACGGAGAGGACGCCGTCGTCACCATCAGCGACAACGGCGTGGGCATCCGCCAGGAGGACATGGAGCGGCTGTTCCAGCCCTTCTTCTCCACGCGCGCCGCGGGCGAGGGCACGGGGCTGGGCCTCGCGCTGAGCCGGCGCATCGTCGTCCGCCACGGCGGGCGGATTCAGGTCCGGAGCACTCCGGGCAAGGGCACCCAGGTCGAGGTGCGCCTGCCCCTGCGCCCCCCAGGCCGCTCTTCATCGGGCGGCGGGTTGGACGGGCAGGGGGAAGCGCGCGTGGGGCGGCTGGGTTGATCCACGACGCAACCTGACGTGCGGGGGACGACCTGGGGGGCTGGGGAATACTCGGCCGCTTCTGTTGTCCACTCGCGCACGGCCTCGTGGCGGTCTGGTACAGTCAAGTGCTCTTTCCGTCACACCTCCCACCACCACCGAAGGAAACCACGGCATGCAAGGAACCGCAGCGGCGGGCGCTACCCGCCAGGGGCACCCGCCCGGGTTGTACCTCCTGTTCTTCACCGAGATGTGGGAGCGCATGTCGTACTACGGCATGCGAGGTCTGCTCGTCCTCTTCCTGACGAGCACGACCATGGGTGGGTTCGGGTGGAGCCGGGAGGACGCGCTTGGCCTCTACGGCACGTACACCGGGCTGGTCTACCTGACGCCCATCGTGGGCGGCTTCATCGCGGACCGCTTCATCGGTCAGCGCAAGGCCGTGGTGCTCGGTGGCGTGTTGATGATGATAGGCCACCTGGTCCTCGCCATCCCCAACGTGATGATGTTCTACGTGGGCCTGGGGTTCCTCATCATCGGCAATGGCTTCTTCAAGCCCAACATCTCCACGATGGTCGGTGGCCTGTATCCCCAAGGTGACGGCCGTCGCGACGGCGCCTTCACCATCTTCTACATGGGCATCAACGTCGGCGCGATGCTGGGCAACTTCATCTGCGGCACCCTGGGTGAGAGGGTCGGCTGGCACTGGGGCTTCGGCTCCGCTGGCGTCGGCATGCTCCTGGGCCTCGTCGCCTTCGTGCTCCTGCAGAAGAAGTATCTGGGAGATGTGGGGTTGGCTCCCGTGAAGCGCGCGGAGCCCGTCGTCGCTCGGGAGGAAGTCCCCAAGAAGGCCTTCAGCCGCGACGAGATCGACCGCATCGTCGTCATCTTCATCATCGCCATCTTCGTCGTGGCGTTCTGGGCGGGCTTCGAGCAGGCCGGCGGCCTGATGAACCTCTTCACGAACGAGAAGGTGGACCGGACGGTGTTCGGTCAGCTGGTTCCCACGACCTGGTTCCAGAACTTCAACTCGCTCTTCATCGTGCTGCTGGCGCCGGTGTTCGCCGCGCTGTGGAGCTGGCTAGCGGCTCGCGGCAAGGACCCGAGCATCCCGGTCAAGATGGGCATGGGGCTCGTGTTCCTGTCCGTGGGCTTCGTCTTCATGTTGGGCGCCGCCGGCCAGAGCGACGCGGGCGGCAAGGCCGCCGCTCACTGGGTCATCCTGGCGTACCTGTTCCACACCATGGGCGAGCTGTGCCTGTCCCCGGTGGGTCTCTCCATGGTGACCAAGGTCGCGCCTCACCGCATCGTCTCCGCGATGATGGGCGTGTGGTTCCTGGCGAACGCGGCGGCGAACAAGCTGTCCGGCAAGATTGGTGCGGCCTCGGGCCAGCTGGGCGAGTTCGACGTGTTCCTCTACCTCGGCATCGGCTCCGGCATCGCTGGCGCCATCCTCATCGTCGTGGCGCCCATCTTGAAGAAGATGATGCACGGCACTGACCAGCTGAAGCCGGCGGACCCCTCGGGCGACACCGCGCAGGGCGGCACCGCGGCGGCGGCCTGAGTCTGGGGCCTCGGGGGGGCTCGCGCTGACGAGCGCCCCATCCGCGTCCTTCCAGGAAGAGAAGTCATGACGCCGGAGCCTCCCGAGAAACTGGGGCTCCGGCGTTCTTCTTTTCGCGGGGGGAGCGGAGGGCTCGAGGTTGCGTGCCCGGGTGTCACGCCTCGACCCGATGACCCTGGGTGCTGGACTGGCCCCGCCTGGAAGGGGAGGGGCCAGCCCGAGGTGCTTCGTTCAGGCCGACTTGGCGGTGATGCCCGGAGCGGCGGCCTCACCGGACGCCTGCGTCGCGGACGTCTGGTAGTAGTCGCGCACCACGTAGCGACGGGCCACCAGCGCCATGCCCACCGCGGCCACCAGGGCCATGCCGGCGTAGAAGAAGAACTGGCCGGAGCCCGAGAAGACGTTGAGCGCCGCGGCGATGGCCACCGCCACGTTGGCCAGCGTGTTCGTCACCAGCCACACGCTCTGGATGGTGCCCTTCATCTGCCGAGGCGCCTGCGTGTACGCGAACTCCAGGCCCGTGGTGGACATCAGGATTTCGCCCAGCGTCAGCACGACGTACGGGAGAATCTGCCAGGAGATGTTCAGCACCGTGCCGCCTTCCATCGCCACCTGGAAGAAGCCCGCGATGATGAACGACACCGCGCCGAACACGAGGCCCAGCGGCATGCGCCGCAGCGGCGTCAGCTCCCACCCCGCGCGCTGCGACAGCGGGTACACCACGCCCGTCAGCAGGGGGATGAGCAGCATCACCAGCATCGGGTTGACGAACTGCATCTGGCTGGGCTGGAACTCGAACCCCAGGACATTCAGGTCCATGGAGGCCGCCTGGACCACCCAGGTCGAGGCCTTCTGGTCGAAGAGCATCCAGAAGAAGGGCACGAAGGGCAGCATCAGCCCGCTGACGCGGAACACGGCCTTGGCACCCTCGACGGCCTCCTCGGGGTGCTGCGCGCGGGCGCCGTCGAGCCAGTGGCCCGGCTTGCCGCGGTTCTTCAGGGCGCTGAACACCACCTTGAGGAACGAGTGCGGGTTTGCGCCCGTGGGCGGCACGACGACGTAGTGGCGCCGGCCCGCCCAGAAGATGATGGTCGCGATGAACATCAGCACCCCGGGGATGCCGAAGGCCACCGACGGCCCGAAGTTCTTCAGGAGCAGCGGGATGAACAACGACGCGAAGAACGAGCCGAAGTTGATGGTCCAGTAGAAGATGGCGAAGAGCTTCTTCACCAGGTGGCTGTTGGACTCGTTGAACTGGTCTCCCGCCATGGCCGCGACACACGGCTTGATGCCGCCGCTGCCCACCGCGATGAGCGCCAGTCCCGTGTAGAAGCCCGTGGCGTTGTTCTCGAAGACGGCCAGCAGCCCATGGCCGATGCAGTACACGACGCTCAACCAGAGGATGGTCCGGTACTTGCCCCAGAACCGGTCCGCCAGATAGCCACCGATGAGCGGGAAGAAGTACACCCCCGCCATGAAGGTGTGCATCAGGCTCTTGCCCTGGGCGGTGCGCAGGGCAGGGTCCGGCACCTCGTTGAGGAGCAGGTACTGGATGAGGAACATCGTGAGGATGTTCCGCATCCCGTAGAAGCTGAAGCGCTCACACGCTTCGTTACCGATGATGAACGGTATCTGCGGCGGGAACTTGTTGTCCTTCGCAGCGGGACTCTCAGCCATGAGTCAGGGTGCTCCCTGGTGGAGAAAAGTGGGGGCTCAAGCGAGTCAAGCGCCCAACCCTATCCAAGCCCCGGCCTGGACTCCACCGAAGGCCCTCACCGCGACACCTATCTCTCCGGTAACCGGTCCCCCGCTCCACGGAGGGGCAGGCTCATGTCACCCGCGGAGTCCGGTTCGGCGCTCCCGCACCGCGCCTGCCCGCCCTCCCGCATTCCGATGACGGTGTGCCTTTGTTGGTACACCTTAATCTGAGTGCACCCGTTTGACAGGAATTGATAAGGGCCTATCATGTGATCAGCGGTTGAAACTGATTCCGCGAATCACACCCCACCTGTGAAGTCTTCCTCCAAGGTGGACGGGGGGTTGGGGGTGAATGAAGGCACCCCCGCCCCCCGCTCCATGTTTTGGACGGGCCGGACTGTCAGCGCAGCGCGCCATTCGCCAGCGGCGCGGGTCCATCCACGCGCTTGCCCACGCGCGCGCGCCGTGACTTGCCCAGCACGTGCGCCAGGTAGCGGCCCGTGTGGCTGCCGACCACCTTGGCGACGCTCTCCGGCGTGCCCACGGCCATCACCTGGCCTCCGCCGGCGCCGCCCTCGGGCCCCATGTCGATGAGCCAGTCCGCGCTCTTGATGACATCCAGGTTGTGCTCGATGACGAGCACGCTGTTGCCCGCGGCCACCAGCCGGTTGAGCACGGACAGCAGCTTGCGGATGTCCTCGAAGTGCAGGCCGGTGGTGGGCTCATCCAGGATGTAGAGCGTGCGGCCGGTGGCCACGCGCGCCAGCTCTCGCGCCAGCTTGATGCGCTGGGCCTCGCCGCCGGACAGGGTGGGGGAGGGCTGTCCCAGGCGGATGTAGCCCAGGCCCACGTCGCTCAGCGTCTGGAGCACGCGCATGATGTCCTTGTGCGCGCTGAAGTGCTCCATCGCCTCGCGCACGCTCATGTCCAGCGTCTCCGCGATGTTCTTCCCCTTGTAGCGCACGCGCAGCGTCGCCTCGTTGAAGCGCTTGCCGCCGCACACCTCGCAGGGCACGTACACGTCCGCCAGGAAGTGCATCTCCACCAGCTTGACGCCGTCGCCCTCGCACGCCTCGCACCGGCCGCCCTTCACGTTGAAGCTGAAGCGCCCCGGGCCATAGCCGAACGCGCGGGCCTCCGGCGTCAGCGCGAACACGTCGCGGATGGTGTCGAACAGCTTCGTGTACGTGGCGGGGTTGCTGCGCGGCGTGCGGCCGATGGGCCGCTGGTCGATGTCGATGACCTTGTCCAGGTGCTCCACGCCCAGCACGGCCTTGTGCTTGCCGGGGGCCTCGCGGCTCTCGTACAGGTGCCGGGCCAGCGCGGGGAAGAGGATCTCGTTGATGAGCGTGGACTTGCCGGCGCCGGACACGCCGGTGACGGCGGTGAAGATGCCCAGCGGAATCACCGCGTCCACGTCGCGCAGGTTGTTCTCCTTCGCCCCTTGAATCACCAATTGGTGCTTGGGGTTGGGCGCGCGGCGCTGCTCGGGGATTTCAATCTCCAGGCGGCCGGACAGGTAGCCCCCCGTCACGCTGTTCTCGTCCGCCATCACCTGCTTGGGCGTGCCCTGGGACACCACCTGGCCGCCCAGCTCTCCAGCGCCCGGGCCGAAGTCCACCAGCCAGTCCGCCTCCTCCATCGTCTCCTCGTCGTGCTCCACGACGATGACGGAGTTGCCCAGGTCCCTCAGGCGCTTGAGCGTGGTCAGCAGCTTGCCGTTGTCGCGCTGGTGCAGGCCGATGGAGGGCTCGTCGAGGATGTAGATGACGCCCGTCAGCTCGCTGCCCATCTGCGACGCCAACCGGATGCGCTGGCTCTCACCGCCCGACAGCGTGGACGCGGTGCGGTCCAGCATCAGGTAGCCCAGGCCCACGTCCACCAGGAAGGACAGGCGGCTGCGAATCTCCTTCAGCAGCTCGGTGGCGATCTTCCGCTCGTGCTCGGACAGCGCCATCGCACCCAGGAAGGCCAGCGCGTCCGCGATGGTCAAACGGCTCAGCGCCACGATGGAGTGGCCATGCACCTTCACCGCGCGGCTCTCCGGGCGCAGGCGCTCGCCCTTGCACGTGGGGCAGGGCTTGTCACTGAAGTACTTCTGCAGCTCGGTGCGCCGGGCCTCGGACGTGGTCGTCTTGAAGTTGCGCATCAAGCGCTCGACCAGGCCCTCCCACTCGACCTTGTAGTTGCCGCCCTCGCCCCACTGGATGTTGAAGCTCTTGCCGTTGGCGCCGTTCATCAGCGTGTCGCGCTCGCGCTTGGACAGCTTCGCGTACGGCACGTCCAAATCAATCTTGAACGCCTTGGCCAGGCTCTCCACGAAGTCCGCCGTCCAGCCCTCGCCGCGATTCATGCCGCTGGCCCACGGCTCGATGGCGCCGTCGCGGATGCTGCGCGAGGTGTCCGGGACGATGAGGTCCGGGTCCATCTCCGGCCGGGTGCCCAGGCCGTTGCAGTCGGTGCACATGCCCAGCGGGTTGTTGAAGGAGAACGACGCGGGCGTCAGGTCTCCGAACGACACGCCGCAGGAGGGGCACGCGTTGAGCTCGCTCATCACCCGGTCCGCCGTCGCGGCGCCCGTCTCGTCGGTGATGATGAGGGTGCCCTTGCCCTCGCGCAGCGCCGTCTCCACGGAGTCGGTGAGCCGCGTCTTGATGTCCGCCTTGAGCACGAGCCGGTCGATGACCAGCTCGATGTCGTGCTTGGTCTTCTTGTCCAGCTCGACGCGCTCCTCCAGGCTCTTGAGCTTCCCGTCGATGCGCGCGCGGGAGAAGCCGCGCTTCTGCGCCTCCGTCAGCAGGTCCTTGTGCTCGCCCTTTCGGTTGCTGACGAGCGGCGCCAGCACCTGGACCTTGCTGCCAGCGGGCATCTTGAGGATTTCGTCGACAATCTGCTGCGCGCTCTGCTTGCCCACCTTGCGCCCGCAGTTGGGGCAGTGCTGCACGCCGATGGAGGCGTAGAGCACGCGCAGGTAGTCGTGCACCTCCGTGACGGTGCCCACCGTCGAGCGCGGGTTGTTGCTGGCCGCCTTCTGCTCGATGGAGATGGTGGGCGACAGGCCCCGGATGGTGTCGTACTTGGGCTTCTCCATCTGCCCGAGGAACTGCCGGGCATAGGCGGACAGGCTCTCGACGTAGCGGCGCTGCCCCTCGGCGTAGAGCGTGTCGAAGGCGAGCGAGCTCTTGCCGGAGCCGGAGACCCCCGTGAAGACGACCAGCTTCTTCTTGGGGATGTCCAGGGAGACGTTCTTGAGGTTGTGCTCCTTGGCGCCTCGGAGGGAAATGACGTCGGGCTCGGACATGATGGGCGGGCTGCTTACCACTGAATGGACGTTCCGGTAGTGGGAAAACTCGGGACGGTGGGTGGAACCTCGTCAACGCGCGACGTCGCTCCCACACTCCCTTCCAGGGTGGGAGCGGGAGACGCCAACCGGGCGTCACTGGAGGTGGCGCCGGGATTCCGATACAGGGGCGCCTTCCATGACACCCCGCTGGGTCCTCCCCGTGCGCTACCGCGGCACGCCACTGCTCATCTTCTCGAGCGTGTTGTTCGCGGTGATGGCGCTGTGTGCCCGTCTGCTCGCTGGCCGCCTGTCCACGGGGCAGGTGGCGTCCGGGCGCTTCTTCATCGGCCTGCTCTTCCTGGCGTTCTACTTCCCGATGTTGCGGCGCAAGCCCCGCTTCGGCCGGATGCACCTGTGGGCGCTGCGCGGCGTCTTCGGCGGCGCCGCCGTGTACCTCTACTTCATGGCCATCGACCAGATGACGGTGGGGCCCGCGGTGATGCTCAACGCGAGCTGGCCCATCTACGCGGCCATCATCGGGTGGCTGTTCCTGGGCGAGCGCGTGACGGGCACGCTGCTGGCGGGGCTGGTGCTCACCACGGTGGGCGCGGGGCTGGTGATGTGGAGCACCTTCTCCGAGGGCGCGTCGCTGACCATGGGCTTGGGCGCCTGGGCGGGCCTGGGCTCGGCGGTGCTGGGCGGCGCGGCCGTCGTCGTGGTGCGCGCGCTGCGCAACGAGTCGGACGCGGCCTCCGTCTACCTCTCGTTCTGCTTCTTCGGGCTCCTGTTCAGCCTGCCCTTCGCGCTGCGCGACTGGAGGCCGCTCGGCTGGGATGTTGTTCTTCCCCTGCTGGGCGTGGGGCTGACCTCCGTGGTGGCGCAGATGACCTTCACGTATGCCTTCAACTACGTCACCGTGCTGGCCGGCGGCGTCGCCACGCAGTTGACGCCCGTCTTCTCCTGGGTGATGGGCACGGCGCTCCTGGATGAAGCCGTCTCCCCCCTGGCCGTCACCGGCGCCCTGGTGTGCATGCTGGGTGTCCTCTGGGGAACGGGCGTGCTGGAGCGCATGCGCCCCGTGAGCTCCCGCCCCACGACGTGAAGACTTTCTCACCCGCGAGTTGCGGGTAGTTTGTCCTGCCCGCCTCCTGGCATTCCTGAAGGAATTTCAGTCCCACCTGCCTCCTGGGAAATGTTGTTCCCACACAGGGAAACTCGTTTCTCAGGGAGCCCCACGACTTGCCCTGTTGTCCGGCGGACGCGTGTCGCCGCCTGCATTCGGGCACCCGGGTTGCAGAGGCGCCCCCTCCGCCGGAATCGCGCGGTGCGAGGCCGCGTGGAACCCGGGCCCGGGGTGTCGTGGGGAGGCAGGAATGAGACGTCTGTATTGGGTGGCGTGGGTGGCGTGGGTGTTGGTGTCGGGTTGCGAGCCCCCGTCGTCCCAGCGCGCGCGGAGCGCCTTCGTGGTGAACCCGGAGGCCATCGACTTCGGCGCCGCCGCCGTGGGCCGCACCAAGAGCCTCAAGCTGAGGGTGACCAACGGAGGCCGGGCCTCGTACCGCGTGGAGGGTGCTGTCTCCAGCATCCCCAATGTGACGGTGCCGTCCTTCGCGCCCTTCACCTTGAGCGGCGGTGGGGAGCGCGAAATCGAGGTGCTCTTCAAGCCCGACGTGGAGGGGCCGGTGCAGGGCTCGCTGGAGCTCATCACGGACGCGGACTCGCGGGGGGATGTGCCGGTGCTGGGCCGGGGTGTGAAGGCCTTCGTCGAGGTGCCCGAGACGGAGCTCGACTTCGGCAACGTGGCGATGGGGCTGGTGGAGATGCGGCAGGTGACGGTGCGCAATCCGTCGGACGTGGAGTCTCCGTTGGAGCTGTCCCTGCAGGGCACGGACGCGGACCAGTTCACCGCGGAGCGCGGCGAGGCGGAGATGCTGGCGCCTGGGGAGTCGCGGGTGGTGTCCGTGGCCTTCGCGCCCAAGCGGTTGGGCTCGGCCTCGGCGGAGCTGCGCGTGGCGGTGTGCGAGGGGTGTGAGCCCGCGGTGGTGCCGCTGCGGGGCACGGGCGTGGCGTCCAAGCTGGAGGTGACGCCGCTGCGGCTGGACTTCGGGCGGGTGGCGCTGGGGGCCAGCGCCGAGCAGTCCATCACCGTGCGCAACCAGGGCAACCTGCCGCTGCGCTGGTCGGGGGTGGTGCTGCAGGACAACCCGGGGAACGTGTACCGGGTGGTGAGCACGCCGGTCGTGTCCGGAGGCGCGCTGGAGCCAGGGGCGGTGGTGGAGGTGCGCGTGGCCTTCTTGCCCACGGCGCTGGGACGGGCGGGCGAGGGGCGGGTGGAGGTGGGCGTGCATGAGCAGGGCTCCAGCGCGCCGGGCCCCAAGGTGTCCCTGGTCGGCGAGGGCGGCACGTCGTGTGTGTCGGTGCTCCCTCGCGAGCTGGACTTCGGCGTGGTGGCGGAAGGGATGACGGCGACGCGCTCGGTGGAGGTCGTGAATCGCTGCCGGGACAGCGTGCTGGTCAACAACCTGCGGCTGGACACGGCGCAGGGCGGTTACTTCACGCTGGCGCAGGCGCCGGCCAGCGTGACGGTGCCTCCAGGGCAGTCCTCCTACGTGGGCATCACCTTCAGTCCTCGCACGGGGACGGCGCGCGCCAGCACCGGCCAGCTCGCCGTCACGGTGCGCTCGGGCGGCACGCTGTCGACGGAGGCGGTGGGGCTCAAGGGCACGGGCCGCGTGTTCCAGCCCTGCCAGTTCCAGCTTCCCGAGCACCTGCGCTTCGGCAAGGTGCCCGTGGGCGCGGAGGTGTCCATGGGCCTGGTGCTGCGCAACACCGGCACGCAGCCGTGCTACCTGGCGTCCATGCAGCTGGCCACGGGCTCGGCTCCGTCCTTCACGTCGCGGACGGTGCGCAATGGCGTGCTGCTGCCCGGCGCGAAGACGACGCTGGTGGTGCGCTTCAAGCCGGATGCGGAGGGCCCCTTCGAGGGGCTCGCGGAGGCGTGGGTGAACCACCCGACGCAGGGCCATCCGCTGGTGGCGCTCTCGGGGGAGGGGGTGCGGGGCTGCTTCGCGATACAGCCCACCACGGTGGACTTCGGCCTCACCAAGCTGGCGTGCGGCCCGCGCACGCGGGAGCTCCTGGCCATCAACGACTGTGTCGGCCCGGTGCAGGTCGCGGGGATGGCGCTGGAGCAGACGGGCACCGAGTTCCAGGTGGGGCCGATGAATGCCTTCCCGTCGCAGCTGGCGCCGGGGGCTCGCGTGAAGCTGACGGCCCGCTATGAGCCCGTGGACGATGGGATTGACGCCGCGGCGCTGCGCTTCCGTCTGGAGGACGGCTCCGAGTACACGGCGGGCCTCCTGGGCAAGGGCGCGACGAAGGCGGAGCAGACGGACCGCTTCCTCCAGGAGTCGAAGGCGAAGGTGGACGTGCTCTTCGTCGTGGACAACTCCGGGTCGATGATGGAGGAGCAGCAGAGCCTGGGGCAGAACTTCGCGGCCTTCCTGAGCGCGGCCACCGCGTCGTCGGTGGACTACCGCATCGGCGTGACGACGACGGGGCTGGAGTCGTCGCCCGGCGGTTGGTCCGAGTGCCCCGGCGGCGCGCAGGGCGGTGAGAACGGGCGCCTGTTCCCCGTGGACAACTCCCGGCCCCGCATCATCACTCCGGCCACGGCCAACGCCGCGGGCGTCTTCGCGGACAACACGAAGGTCGGTGTGTGTCATTGGAACGAGCAGGGCCTGGACGCGGCGCACCGCGCCCTGTCGGACCCGCTGCTCTACAACCAGGACGACACCCGCACGCAGCAGCCCAACGACGGCAACGGGGGCTTCCTGCGGCCGGACGCGAAGCTGGCCATCATCTTCCTCTCGGATGAAGAGGACTTCAGCGCGCAGCCGGTGTCCTTCTACGAGACGTACTTCCTGGCGCTGAAGGGCAACGACAAGACGAAGCTGAGCATCAACGCCATCGTCGGCCCCATGGACCTGGCCACCTGCCCCACGTCGAGCAGCTCCGGCAGCCGCTACATCCAGCTCGCGCAGGCGACGGGCGGCGTGGTGGAGAGCATCTGCACGCCGAACTGGGCCGCCTCGCTGGAGAAGCTCTCCAACAGCGCCTTCGGCCCCAACCGCAAGTTCCCCCTCACCCAGGTGCCCGCGGACACGGCGCGCATCGTCGTCACGGTGGACGGGGTGCTGGTGACGACGGGGTGGGAGTACGACGCCGCGACCAACAGCGTCATCTTCGAGCGCGACGCGGCGCCCGCACCGGGGACGTGGGTGGAGGTGACGTACCCGCTGGGCTGCAACTAGGGGCCTTCCGGGACTGTGGCCTTTCTGTCAGCCATCCATCCCCCACGGGAAGGATGGCTCGACAGCCCTGGGGCGGGAGGGCAACCTTTCGGGCGCGATGCCGGAGCCCCTCCTGGTTGCTGCCTTGGGTGACATCCACGGTCGCTTCCACCGCGTGGAGACGTGGTTGGACGCGCTGGAACAGGCACGTGGCCGGCCCGTGGGGATGGTGCTGGCGGTGGGCGACGTGGAGGCATTCCGCCGCGCGGATGACCACCGGCGCAAGGCCGCCAAGCGCACCATGCCCGCCGAGTTCGCCGAGTACGCGGACGGCATCCGCCGCGTGAAGCGGCCGCTCTACTTCATCGGCGGCAACAACGAGGACTTCGAGGCGCTGCACGACTTCCAGGACGGAGGCGAGCTGGCGCCCGGGGTGACGTACCTGGGGCGTTCCGGCTCGCGGGAGCTGTGCGGGCTCCGGGTGGCCTACCTGTCCGGCATCCACGCCCCGCGCTTCATCGAGCAGCCCCTGCGGCGCCCCATCACCCAGGACCTGATGAAGCAGGCGGGGTACTTCCGCGCGGCCGAGGTGGAGCGGGTGATGCCGCTGCGGGACATGGACCTGATGCTCGTCCATGAGTGGCCGCGCGGCATCGTCCAGCGCGCGCGCGAGGAGAACCCCACGCCGCCCCGGCCCTTGCCATCGTATTGGATTGGCAACCCAGTGACGCGAAAGCTGGTGGACACGGTGCTGCCGCGGTGGATGTTGTGCGGGCACTCGCACAAGGCCTTCGCGGTGACGCTGGAGGGGGTGGGGCGCCCGGCGACGCGCATCGCATGCCTGGACCAGGCCACCCGTCCGGAGGAGTCCGTGTTCTGGCTGGAGTACGAGGGCCGCACGGCGGTGCGTGCGGGGTGGGGCGTCACGGGACAAGTGGCCTGGACGCTGGGCCAGCGCTGGGACATGGCGTCGCTGCCGGTGCCCTCGGTGGAGTCGGAGGAGGGCGGCGCCACGGTGACGGCGCCCGTCTAGAAGACGCCCGAGATGCCCGCCATGCGCGCGCCGACCACGGGCTTCCAGCGCGTGGCGGTGGGCGAGGTGCTGGACTCGGAGGAGGTCACCGCCTGCTGGCGTCCGTGCATCAGCAGGGGGATGGCCACGCCGAAGGCCGAGCCGAGAATCGCGCCCATGGCCACGTCGGTGAGGTAGTGCTTGTCCGCGCCCATGCGCAGCAGGCCCACGGAGGCGGCGAGCGGAAGGCCCACGGCCCAGATCCATTCCTGGTGCTCGTAGCCTCGCAGCGCGGCCACCGTGCCGGCGGACACCACCAGCGAGAAGGCGAGGCTGGTGTGGCCGCTGTAGAAAGACAGGTTGTTGTCGCTGGGCTGCTCCGTGAGGGGCTTCTGGTCCGCGGACAGGACGTGGACGAAGGGGCGCTCGCGGCCGGCGATGAACTTCACCGCCTGGTTGGCCAGGATGGCGAGCATCGTGCTCTCGAGGATGATGGTGGCGTCCTCGGCGAAGAAGCGGTCGGGGGCCTTCGAGGAGCGGACGAGCGCGAACTGCGCGCCCATCACCCCCAGCGGCACCGCGCCGAAGCCCAGGATGTTGCTCCAGGTGGCCGCGCGGTGACGGGACGCGTCGGTGTCCCCGGCCAGTCCTCGGCCCCAGCGGTCCAGGCGATTGAGCCTGTCGGTGCCGTCCGGCGCCCGGTCACACCAGCGGCACTCCGCGGGGGCCAGGTCCTCCTTGAAGAGTGCTTCGCTGGAAATCCAGAGGACAGCGGAAGTGCCGGTGATGATGCCGTCCCGGGCCCAGTCGAAGCGCAGCTCATGGAGCTTCGGCGCGTCGTCGGGGGACTGGGCCAGGGCCGGCGTTGCCGGGACGAGAGCGACCAGGAGGGAAAGTGCAAGGGACGGTATGAGCGTGCGCACGTCACGCAGCATAGGGCTCCGCTGGCGCGGGGCGAAGGGTTTGACTACAAGCAAGCGACTCCCATTGTCATCCGAGGAATCAACGTGAGCGAGCACCCCGTCGACTTGACGGCCGAGTCTTTCGAGCAGACCACCGGCGCCCCGGGGTTGGTCCTGGTGGACTTCTGGGCGGAGTGGTGTGGTCCGTGCCGGAACTTCGCGCCCATCTTCGCCGCCACCGCGCAGAAGCATCCCGACGTCGTCTTCGGCAAGGTCGACACGGAAGCGGAGCAGGACCTGGCGGGCCGCTTCGAGGTCCAGTCCATCCCCACGCTCATGGCCTTCAAGGGCGGCGTCGTGGTTCATCGCTCGAGCGGAGCGATGCCGGCGGGCCGGCTGGATGCGCTGGTCAAGTCGCTGAAGTCGGTGGACGTGGACGCGGTGAAGCGCGCCGAGGAGAACAAGAAGCTCACCGAGCAGGGCATCGTCCCGCCGGGTGTCCATCCCGAGGCGGAGTGGGATGCGGGCGACAGCGAGTGGGTCCACGGTGGGAAGGACGCCAAGGGGCGCAAGCAGGGGCCCTACAAGTACTGGCGCGCGGACGGCACGCTCTGCAACGAGTGCCTCTTCGAGAACGACAAGCCGCACGGCCCCTTCAAGCGCTTCCACGAGAGCGGCGAGGTCTCGCAGGACGGCGAGTTCGTGAGGGGCGACCTCCACGGGCCGCGCACCTGGTACGCCTCCGACAAGTACACGACGGAGCGCATGCACGAGAACGGCGTCTCCACGGCCATCCGCAAGACGGTGATGACGTACGAGCACGGCCGCGTGGTGGGCGTGAAGCACTACGACGGCCAGGACCGCCGCGTCGTCCCGACGACGGGCGAGCCGTACCCGGACCGGCCCCAGAACGTCCCGCTGGAGGCGGAGTACCGCGAGGACATGAACCAGTGGTCGCACGTCAACCTGGACGTCGCGGGCGAGCGCCATGGGCTGTCGCGCTTCTGGCTTCCGGAGGGCGAGCTGCTCTGGGAGGGCGAGTACGTGGATGGCTCGCGCCAGGGGCGGTATCGCTCGCTGGCGAAGGATGAGTACCTGGACCCCGCCGTGCGGTTCGACGAGGGACGCTTCGACCAGGGCGAGGCGTGTGATGTCTGGACGCTGCTGGACGCGGACCGCGCGGTGTTGCTCTCGCGGGACCTGGGCGTCGCGCAGTTCGAGGACGCGCTGAGCGAGTCACAGGTCCTCTCGCATCTGCCTCGGCCCGCGTCGGCGTGGCGCGAGTACGCGGAGACGTGCCTGAAGGAGCGCAAGCACCGGGAGGCGGTGCTGGCCATGGCGCGCGCGGTGGCGAGCGACCAGCAGGTGGCGCCGATGCTCGAGTTGCTGGAGCGCGTGGCCCTGCCGAGGACGCCGCGGAACGCGCGAGGCACGGCGGGCGAGGTGCTGGAGAACGCGAGCAACTCCTGGGCGGCCCTGGCGGGCGCGCTGGTGCGCGGCGGCGACGTGGCCATGCTGCTGCGCGGCTGCGCGGTGTTGCTGGACCAGTCGGACAAGCCTCGGGCGGCCTTGGACTTCATCAACGCGGCGATGCTGCTGGCGCCGGAGCGCGCGGAGTACCTGTTCACGCGCGGCCTCATCCTGTTGAACATGGGGCTGGACGCGCACGCGCTGAAGGACGCGGAGGGCCTCGCGAAGGTGGAGCCCGACACGGCGGACTTCCTCCGGTCCTACACGCGGGGCCTGTTCCCCGTGTTCGACTTCTGGCCGGCGAAGGAGACGCCGCACTCGACCTACAACAACCTGCCGGAGGCGCCCGCGCAGCCGCTCAGCGCCATCCAGCGAGTCGTCCAGAAGTACGCCACGCGGTTGCAGAAGATCCGCACCGAGCTCCAGGGCCGCTTCAAGGCCGGGGTGTCGATGCCGTGGATGCCGCCGGACCTGTCCGCGCTGCTCCCCGAGGGGCCGGTGGAACTGCTGGAGGAAGAGGTGGACGTGGGCGAGGACTCCGTCTCCGTGGACGAGAGCCTGGCGGTGGCCGGCGTGGGGTTGCCGGACCTGATTCGCTTTGCCCGCGCGGATTGGAGCGCGCTCACCTGGCTGCTGTGGGCGTGTGGTGAGTCGAAGCTGGTGATGCCCAAGAAGGTCGCGTCTCCGGAGAACTTCGGCCATGCGGCGGGCATGTCGAGTCAGCGCCTGTGGCGCGCGAGAGATCGCCGCGTGACGGGTGGACGTGGAGCGAAGGCCTCGGGGGCCGCGAGCTTCGATTTCGAGGGAGTGGCCATCGACGCGGTCCACCCGCAGCTCGTGGGCATCGTCGAGCAGCACTACAGTGAGACGCAGGCGATGTTCTATTGGCTGGCGGACAGTGACAATGTTTCACCCTGGCAGGACAACCTGAGGGGGAGCTGAACCATGAATCGCACTCCTCGAAAGGTCGAAGTCGCGGACCCGCTCTGGAATGCCCTGGAGGCCATGAGTCGGGAGATGGGCGTGGACAAGGATGTCCTGGTCAACCAGGCCATCTTCGCGCTCGCGCGGCAGTTTGGATTCATCCAGACCACGCAGGTGAACCTCGCGGAGGCGGCCTCGTCGCAGGCGCCGGTGGTGACGCGAGAGGCGCCAGTCGTGGTGGCCGCCCCCGTGGTGGTGGCGAAGGCACTGGTCGAGGCGACGCCCGCCATCGTCGAGAGCACGCCCGCCGTGGAGGTCGCCGCACGCGTGCAGGAGCTGGTTCGCGACGTGGAAGAGAAGGTGGTTGCTCGCGCCGCGCCTGTCCCTGCTCCCGCACCCGTCGCGGTGGATGAGGTGGAGGAGGACGAAGAGGAGGAGCCGCGGACGGGCGAGCACGAAGGCGTGCCGGAGGAGCTGGAGGAGGACGCTTCCGCCAGCGCCAAGGCTCCCGCCGAGTCCGAAGAGTCGGAAGAAGAAGAGGCCGAGGAGAAGCCGCCCGTCGATGTGGAGGCGCTCCGGGAGGCCGTCGCGGTCCGCGTCCGGGACGTCGTGAGTGACGTCGACCGGATGGTGGAGGCCGTGGAGCCGAAGGCCGCCGACGAGGACTCGGACGACGACTCCGACGAAGACGAAGACGAAGACGAAGATGAGGACGAGGAGGACTCCTCGGACGAAGCGGATTCGGACGACGAAGACTCCGACGAGGCCGAGGACTCGGACGACGAGGACGCTTCGGACGAAGCGGATGCGGACGACGAGGACTCCTCGGACGAAGCGGATGCGGAGGAGGAGGCCTCGACCGGCGAAACCTCGGACGACGAAGACTCCGACGACGAGGAGGCTTCGGCGGGAGACGACGAAGGCGCGGACTCCGACGAAGTCGCGGCGTCGAGCGAGCCCGCGTTGCTGGATGACGGAGAGCCGCCCGACACGGACGCAGCGGCGTCGGCTTCGGGTGAGCCGGCGATGCTGGATGACGAGGACCCCATCACCGAGGACCGCAAGGTTCCGGCCCCGGTGAATCCGAAGCCGGACAAGACGATCATCGTTCAGGCCAAGCCGGAGCTGAAGGTGACCGTCAAGCTCGACGAAGGGGAGCCCGTGGTCGTCGCGAAGGAGCGCTTCATCCTGGGCCGTGGGCCCAGCGCCGACCTGATGGTGAAGTCCGCCCGGGTGTCGCGTGAGCACGCGGTGGTGTCGCGGGATGGGACCCACGTGTTCATCGAGGACCTCAAGTCCTCGAACGGAACCTGGTTCGACAACGCGCGCATCTCCCGTCGGCAGGTGTCCGACGGTGAGGAGTACCTGCTGGGCGGTATCCGCATCACCTTCTCGCTGACGACCTGAGCTTCACGTCGTCGCACTGCCTCCATCGTCCACCGTGACGGTGGAGGCGGTCGCGCGAAGGTCCTGGCACCTGTCGGCATCCACGAAGGTGCGGAATGGGCCGGGCGCTTCACGGTTGAGGGGCGATTCCCATGGAACTCGTACGCGCCGCCGAGCTGCCATTCCTGTCGTTGTCGACGTTGTTCGCCCGCTCGTTCGAGGGGTACTTCGTCCCGGTTCCCGATGCGCCGTCGGCCTTCGATGCGAGGGTGCGAAGCGAGCACATCTCGCTGATGGAGAGCCGGGTCGTGAAGGTGTCCGGTGAGTCCGCGGGGCTCGTGTTGATGGCGCGGCGCGGACGCGTCAGCCGGGTCGCGGGCATGGGCATCATCCCCCGTCATCGCGGCCAGGGATTGGGGGGCGCGATGCTGCGTCCGCTGATGGAGGAGGCGCGAGCGCGCGGAGACTCGCGGATGGTGTTGGAGGTCATCGAGCAGAACACCTCCGCGGTGAAGCTCTATGAGCGACTGGGCTTCCGGAAGACGCGGCGGCTGGTGGGCTTCACGGGGGCGCCCGCGCCGGAGCCCGGTGTGCTGGAAGAAACAGACCTGAGCGAGTGCGCGAAGCTGTTGCCGGACGGGCTGCCCTGGCAGCTCGACGCGGCCACGGTGCGAGGGTTGTCCTTGCCCGCCAGAGCCTTCCGCTGTGGCCCTGCCCGCGCGGTGGTGGCGGATGTCTCCGCGCCCGTGTTGGGATTGCGGTCGCTGGTGGTGGAGTCGTCGTCGCGAGGGCAGGGCGCGGGCCGCGGATTGCTGCGAGCCCTGGCCGCCGCGCACCCCGGGAAGACGGTGGTGGCGAGTGCCATCATCCCGGAGGGGCTGTGTGAGCGATTCTTCCTCGGCGCGGGTTTCGCGCAGTCACCGCTCACGCAGTTCGAGATGGTCCTGGACTTCTGAGGCCAGGACTCACCGCTCGCGCAGGCGCATCACGAGCGCCGTGAGGTGGTCCCTCGCGGCGGTGATGAGCTCGGGCCGCTGACTCTGGAGCGCCAGCCGGAACGAGGCGATGGCTGACGCCAGCTCCTCGCGAGGCAAGCCCGTGAGCTGGACGTGCAACGCATCCGCGCGAGCCAGGGCCGTCGTGTTGGGCAGCGCGTCCTGGGGGTGGAGCTTCAGCGCGGACATGGCTCGCCGCGCTTCCTCGATCTGCGCGGGTGTGAGCTTGCCGGGACGCTGCTCGATGACGAAGGACTCCTTGCGGCCCGTGGCGACGACGGTGATCTCCACCTCGAGGATGCCATTGAGGTCATACGTGAAGCGCACGTCGATGGACTGCTCACCCGCGGGCGCGGGGGCCAATCCGCTGAACGCGTACTCGCCCAGCTTCACGTTGTCGCTGCACTGCGCATGCTCGCCTTGGTAGACCTCCAGCCGGATCTCCCGCTGGAAGTCGCCGGCCGTCCAGTAGCGCTCCACGCGGCTCGCGGGGATGACGGTGCCTCGCTCCAGGATGGGGCTGAAGATGCCGGTGATGCGCCGGTGGCCTTGCTGGGCGGCGGTGCTCACCCCCAGCGTGAACGGGGCCACGTCCGTGACGACCAGGTCATCCACGGCCTGGTCTCCAGCCTTCATCGCCGCTTGCACCGCCGCGCCCATGGCGACGGCTTCGTCCGGGGGCAGCTTGCGCAAGGGCAGCCGTCCAAAGACTTGCGTCGCGAAGCCGGTCACCACGGGCATGCGCGTCGAACCACCGACGAGCAGGACCTCGTCGATGTCGGAGGCCTTGAGCGAGGCATCCTGCAAGGCCTGATGGATGGGGCCTCGCAGCCGCTCGAGCGCCGGGGCCCAGGCGTGTTCGGCTTCCTCTCGCGTGAGCGAGAACTCGAAGTCGACCTTGCGCCCTTCACCCACGGGAAGCTCGGGGAGCACGATGACGGTGCGGTCCGTCTGGGACAGCCGTCGCTTGGCCGCTTCGCACGCCTCCCGCATCCGAGCCCAGCCGGGGGGATGGGCTTCCAGGTCCACGCTCTTCGCGTGACGCAGTTGCAGCGCGAGGTGGCGCGCCAGGAGGGTGTCGAAGTCCTCTCCACCGAGCCGTGCGTCTCCGGCCGAGGATTGAATCTCGACCACGCCTTCGATGATCTCCAACACCGTGACGTCGAACGTCCCGCCGCCGAGGTCCAACACGACGGCCTTCATCTCCCGCTGCCGCTCGTGCAAGCCATAGGCGAGCGCCGCCGCGGTGGGCTCGTTGATGATGCGCTCCACCTCGAGGCCGGCGATGGCGCCCGCGTCCTTGGTGGCCTGTCGCTGCGGGTCACCGAAGTAGGCGGGGACGGTGATGACCGCCTCTTCGACGGGCCGCCCGAGGAAGGCCTCCGCATCGCGCTTGAGCGACGAGAGAATCAGCGCGGAGAGTTCTTGGGGTGAGTAGTCGCGGCTCCCCAGTCGATAGGTCCGTGAGGTGCCCATGTCGCGCTTGAAGGCGAAGGCGGCCTGCTCGGGGTGGAGGACCGCGCGAGCCCGTGCCGCCGCGCCGACCAGCATGTTCCCGTGGTCATCGAGCGCGACGGCGCTGGGTGTCAGGAACTCGCCGAGCGCATTGGGGATGATGACCGGGTGGCCGTTCCTGAAGACAGACACGAGGGAGTAGGTCGTGCCCAGGTCGATGCCCAGGATGGGAGACGGAGTGGAGGGGCTCATAGGCTTTGGGGACAGAGCTCTCGGAGCGCTGTTTCAAGACGGGTTTGCGCGTGGTTCCGCCGGAGCCGTCGCGCCGTGGCGACTTGAATGTCGGCGGGGCTTCGCGTGGTCATCTCCTCCACCGCGATGCGAAGCCGCAGGTAGTTCGTCGAGACCACGGCGCAGGTTCCTGACTCGGCCGAGGAGATGAGCTCGAAGAGCTTCGAGCAGGGGGGCTTCGTCTCCGCGTCTGGAGTCTCCTCGCACAGCACCCGGGCCTCCGCGCGCGCGGTGGTGGCGTGCTCCAGTCGTGACGGTGGAGGTCTGTCGGGAGTCGACCCGCCGATGACTTCCACTCCGACGGCGAGCATCAACAGGGCGATGAGGCCGAGGATGACGTACCAGGTGTACTTCCGCGCCGCCGCCGCATGGGTCGCCGGTGCGACGGGACGGGCCTCTCCACCGGGGTGTTGTTCGGCGGAGGGGGCTTGAATGTGAAGTCGCTGAAGAAGGGACGGTGTGCCGGTGCCCACGAAGCGCTCGCCCATCGCGGCGGAGAACAAGGGGCAGTGGGCTCGAAGCTGCTCGAGGGCCTCCGCGGTGCGTTCCGGCTCACGCCGGCGATAGGCCCGCAGGTGCTCGCGCGCGTTCTCGATGCTGCCGTTGATCACCGAATGGGCGAGGAGCCTGCGCACGCCGTTGGGGAAGTCGTCGCTCAGCGTCCCCAGCTCGAGAACCAGCGTCCAGAGCCAGGCCTCGTCCTGCTTCTCGAAGGCCTCATCGAGTCCCTCGGCCTTCAACCAGTCGGCGTAGCGCCGCTGGAACGTGCGGGCCTCGACGGGCTGGCCGTTCATGTGCAGGTGCAGGAGGAAGCCCAGGATCCAGGTGGGCTGGGGCGGAGGGTCTTCCGGATGGTCCTTCAGCGAGGCGAGTGCCAGGAGTGCCACCTGGCCCGCCTGTGCCCACGCATCGCGGGTGCCCAGCTCGTCGGCGAGCTTCCACAGGAAGGGCGGGTCGACCATCGTCCCGAGCAACTGGAGCTCGGCTCCCGTCAACGCGTGCGGGAAGACCTGGGCGAGGCCGACGAGGAACTCCGGATGCCCTTGGTTGGCGGCGTCCCGGAAGGCTTGAGTCGCCTCGGCCTCCTGTTTCGCGGCCAGCAGCGACTTGATGAGCCAGTGCCGGGCTTCCGCGGCTTCGGGGAGGGCCGCGACGGCCTCGCGGGCAATCTGGACCGGGGCGTCGAGCGGCGCATCCGAGGGGAGCGTGCTGAACCGCGCTCGGAAGGCATCGAGCCGCTGGTCCGCGCTCTGGGGGCGCTGCGGCGGAGGCGGCTGCGCGGTGCTGGCCTCTGGCTCGGAGTGGGTGCGAGGGGCTTCGGTCCCCTCGAGCGCGGCCTTGACCCGCTCATAGGCTTCTCGCAGCCGGGCGAACCCCTGAGGGTCCACCTCCGGCTTGCGTGTCTTCAGCACTCGCAGATACGCCCTGCGCGCGAGGTCGGGCGCGGTTCCCGCCTCCACACCCAGCTCCCCCCAGGCCTCTTCCAGTGTCATGAATGCCTGCACGCTACACTGGCGACTGGGCGGGAGAGAATCTCGACGGAGGGCCTGGCCATGCCCCGCGCTGGGAGTCAATGAAAAGCCCGACTCACATGCCAATCGCGTGAATCCGGCGGGCAGGGCAGCAGGCTCGCGAACACACTGGGCGGCGGGCGCGGAATGGAGCATGAAAGTGACCCGCTCGGTCGTTCTAGAATCCACGCGTTCATGGCCCGTTCTCTCCGCACCCTCCATGTGTTCCCCGACGCCAGCCGGCGTCAGGCGGCGTTGCGCGCCGAGAGGAACCCTCGGGGCTTGTCGATGGGGACGGACCTGCTCACATGGGAGGAGCTGCTCCATGTCCTGGGAGGCGCGCGTGAGCTGAACCGCCGCCCATGTCCCGCGGTGGGCGCCCGTGCGGTGATGGCGTCGCTGGGGGCACAGCTGGGGAGTACGCCCTTCGGAGACTACGTCCGCGAGCCCGCGTTCGCGCGCGCCGCGCTGGAGGTGGTGCTCGACTTGAAGGCGGGGCGCTTGTCTCCGCGCGAGCTGCAGGACGCGGTGGAGGTCCTCCCGCCCGAGCGGCAGAAGCACATGCGAGTGCTCGCGCGGCTCTACCACTTCTACGAGCAGAAGCTGGCGGAGCTGGGCTTCGCGGACCGCGAGGACGTGATGCGCGGCGCGCGCGAGGCGCTCGGCCGGGGCGCGTGGCCGGTGGGTTGGGACGGCGTGGGGGCGCTGGTCCTCCATGGTGTCTATGACGTGCGCCCCTCGGGCCTCGAGCTGCTCCTGGCGTTGGCGGCGGCGTGTGAGTCGCGGCGCGTGGCGCTTCGAGTGGAGACGCCCGTGGGTGGCTCGCCCGTGGCGGACGCGGCGCTGGCCTCGCTGTTCCGAGCCTTCGAGAACCGGGGCGAGTCCATGCCGCACGTGGACCTCTTCAAGGCGGACGTCACCTTCGAGTCCCGGCCGTTCATCGACCTGGGGCGATTCGCCTTCTCGCCCCGGGCGCCGCGAGATGCGCTGAAGGACGCTCAGCCGCAGCCGCGCGTGTGGAGCGCCGCGACGGCGCGCGACGAGGCCCGGCTGGTGGCGCGAGATGTCCGCAGGCTCATCGCGGAAGGCGCGTCGCCGTCGGACATCGCGATCGCCTATCGCGAGCTGGGCCCGGAGGCCGGGTGGCTGGCGGAGTCGCTGGGCGAGCTGGGGGTGCCCGTGCGCCTGCCCTGGGGTGAGCCTCTCGCATTGGCGGGGCCGGTGCGATTGGCGTTGGAGCTGCCTCTGCTGGTGGAGGACGGCTTCCCCGCGGAGCGTGTCGCGGAGCTCGTGGGCAGTCGCTACGCCCACACGCTGTCTCACGGGGGGCCGGAGTCTCCCGCGAGCCTCTTCGCCCTGGCGGCCGTGCGGGATGACCGGCTGGGTGCGCAGCGCGGGAAGGGGGCCTATGAGGTGCGTCTGGATGGGCTCGCGCGAAGACTCCAGGCGCTGCAGGGGGCGCAGAAGAAGGACGGCCACGAGCGCATCCACGCGGTGCGGGTGTTGCGCGAACGCTGTGCGCTGCTGATTGGCGCGTGCCGTCGCATTCCCGCGGAGGGGACCGTCGAGGAGCTGCTGACCGCGTGGTGGCAGGTGGCGGTCCACCTCGGGTTCTCGAACTCGGAGGGCGTGCTCGAGGCGCGCGAGGACGGTGGTCTGGCGGCGAGGGCCTTGGATGCGCGTGCGCGAGATGACGCCGCTCGCGAGGCGCTCCGGTCTCGCGTCCAGATGCTCCTGCGGACGTTGAAGGCGGTGGGGGGAGGCCCCGTGTTGCGGCGGCGGACTTTCGGGCGCTGGCTGCGCGACGCCATGGCGGAAGCCTATCTGCCGGCCCGAGGCCCCCGAGGCGCGGCGGTGGAGGTGCTCGAAGCGGCCGAGGTGCCTGGACGCTCCTTCCGCCATCTCTTCCTCGCGGGGCTCACGGAGGGGCGCTTCCCCGGGCGTGATGCGCCTTCGCCGCTGTTGGGGGACGCGGAGCGCTCGGCGCTCAACAAGCACCTGGGGCGGGACGTGTTCCGTCTGACGGGCGGCGAGTTCGAGGACCGCGCGCCGTGGCGGCTCACCGAGGACCGGCTGCTCTTCGCCAGTGCGCTCGCCGCGGCGGAGGAGACGCTGAGTCTGTCCTTCGCGATGGAGGGCGCGGGAGGCCAGGAGCAGGTGCCGTCCTCGTTCCTCGAGGAGGTGCGGAGGCTCACCGCGCTGAAGTGGACGCCGCGCTCGCTGCCGCCCATTCCTCCGTTGGACGAGGTGCTGACGGAGTCCGAGCTGCGCCGCTGCGTGGCGTTGGAGGCGCTCGCGCAACCCAAGCTGCGGGTCACCGAGCCCGACGCGGCGGCGCCCTTGCTCAAGCGTCACTTCGACAAGGAGGCTTGGTACTCGGGCGCGCGAGAGCTGTCGCTCGTCGAGGTGGAGCGGCTGGTCTTCTTCGGAGACCCGAACCGGAAGCCCGGGAAGTACACCGGCTCGGTGGATGGGAACACGCTGCGCGAGTCCCTGCGTGAGGCGTTCCGTTTCGACCTCACGCGGCCCTTGTCCGCGTCCGCGCTCGCGCGCTTCGGCAACTGTGGCTTCCAGGGCTTCCTGTCGTACGGGCTGAAGGTGACGGAGCCGGACCGTCCGGGAGAGGAGTTCGACGCGAGAGGGCGCGGCACCTTCTGGCACCGCGTCGTCGAGGAGGTCTTCCAGTCGCTCAAGCAGCACCAGCTCTTGGGCAAGGCGCCGGAGGAGATTCCCGAGGAGGTGCTGGACGCCGCGCTCCAGTCGGCGGTCGCGCACTTCGAGAAGTTCCACCACGTGGGGCATCCCGCGCTGTGGAAGCTGGCGCATGAGCGCGCGCGGGCCATGGCTCGGCGCATCCTCGTGGATGAGCGGCGCGGACTGCCCTTCGAGCGGATGGTGCCGGAGGGCTTCGAGCTCCAGTTCGGTCCCGCGGCGGTGGACGACCGCTGGCGCCACGTCGTCCTTCCCATCGAGGGGGACGCCATCGTCTTCGAGGGGAAGATCGACCGGCTCGACGTGTCGGGCTCGGAGGTGGGCGTCATCGACTACAAGTCCGGGCGCCTGGACAAGAACGAGCTGAAGAAGAAGCTGCTCACGTCCGACTTCCAGTTGCCGCTGTACCTCTTCGCGGCGCGAGAGAGCGGGCACGCGAATGCGCGTGAGGCCGCCTGGTTCTCGCTGCGCACGGGCAACACCATCCACCTGTCGGAGGTCATCCCCGCGCAGGAGCTGGACGAGCTGTTGTCCACGGACCCGGAGGTGCGCGCGAAGGTGGCGGCGAAGGAAGGGGGGCGCAATCTCCCCAACGCGGTGGAGTCGCTGGTGCGCACGTTGCGCGAGGGCCAGTTCGCCGCGAGGCCGCAGGACTGCGGCACCTGCGGCTTCCGCGCGGTGTGCCGCATCACCGAGCGCCGGATGACGGAGGAGGGCGGATGAGCACGGAACCTTCGCTCCTCGCGCTGGAGCGCAACCTCGCGCTGATGGCGGGCGCGGGCGCCGGCAAGACGTACAGTCTGGTGACGATGACGCTGCACCTGCTGGCCGGAGCACGCGAGGCAGGGGCCGCGCTGCGTCCCGCGCGCCTGTGCATGCTGACGTTCACGGACAAGGCCGCGGCGGAGATGCGCTCGCGGGTGCGCCAGCGTCTGGATGGACTGGCGCAAGGTGAGGCGCGGCTGGACCAGGAAGTGGAGCTGCGCGCGTCGCTGGAGCGACTGGAGCGGCCCTTCCCGTTGCCGGAGGTGTGGCGGAAGCTCCGCGAGGAGCTGAACTCGGCCACGGTGGGCACGTTCCACTCGCTCTGCGGTCAGTTGCTGCGGCGAGCGCCCCCGGCGGTGGGCATCGACCCGAGCTTCGAGGTGTTGGACGAGCTGGAAGCCTCCAGCCTCGTGCAGGACGTGTGCGAGCGCGTGGTGTTGGACGCACTCGAGGCGGGTGATGCGCAGGTGCGCGAGCTCTGCCAGGAGCTGGGGTTCTCGGGCTCGGGCTTCTCCGATGGGCTGGTCGCCGCGCTCGTGTCGGTCTACGGCAAGCTGCGCGAGGAAGGCCTGCGTGCCGCGTCCGCCGCCGTGGGGGATGTGGCGGCGGCGCGCGAGGAGTTCGACGAGGCGCTGACGGAGTGCCTGCGGTTGTGCGCGGACGCGCGGGCGCTGGACGCGAAGAGCGAGTGGGGCTCGTTGCTGGGCGCGCTGGAGAAGGCGCTCCACGGGATGACGGCGGAGAACTTCCAGAAGGGAGACCGCTACCCGTGGCTGCGCGCCTGCTTCGCGACGGACACCCGCAACATCGCGCGACTGAGCAAGGGCGCCGCGGGGCCCGTGCGTGAGCTGTACTGGCGCATCTACAAGGCCAAGAGCGGCGGCACGGTGCGCATGCTGGTCGAAGCCTGGGCCGCGTGGCACACCGCGCCCTTCGAGGCGACCTTCCGGGAGCTGCTCGGCCGCGTGGAGACCCGCCACGACGCGGAGTTCTCGCGCCGCAACGTGTTCGACTTCACGTCCTTGCTGGTGAAGGCGAGAGACCTGCTGCGGGACCACCCCGAGTTCCGTCGTCAGGTGCAGGAGCGCGTCGGCGCGCTGCTGGTGGACGAGTTCCAGGACACCAACCGGCTGCAGCTCGAGCTGGTGTTGTTGCTCGCGGAGCGAAGAGAGGAAGGGCCCCGCGAGCTGACGCCGGACGCGGACCTGGTGAGCGCGCTGCCCTTGGAGCCCGCGTTCCTCTGCGCGGTGGGAGACCGGAAGCAGTCCATCTACGAGTTCCGTGGCGCGGACGTCTCCGTGTTCTCGCGGCTCGCGAAGAAGGTCGAGGACGAGGGCGGGACACGAGGCTTCCTCCAGCACAACCGCCGCTCGGTGCCGGGGCTGTTGTCGTTCTTCAACCACGCCTTCGCGGGCATGCTGGTGGCCGCGGACTCCCAAGCGCCGCGTCCGTTCGAGGTCATCTACGTCCCGGAGGAGGATGACCTGTCCCCGGTCCGCGCGTCGCTCACGGAGGCCCCCGTGGTGGAGCGGCTGCACCTGGAGGAGCAGGAGACGGCGGGGGACCTGCGCTGGCTGGACGCGGACTGCATGGCGCGGCGGCTGCGCATCCTCCTGGCTCCGGGCGCGCTGCCCTCGGTGGCTCGGGAGGAGGGCGAAGGGGCGCGTCCCGCGCGCGGTGGCGACGTGGCGATGTTGTTCCGGACCTTCACGCACCTGGAGGTGTACCGGCAGGCGCTCATCCGCCATGGGGTGCCACACCGCGTGCTGCGAGGGCGAGGCTTCTACGGCGCCCAGGAGGTGCTGGACCTGGCCTCGTTGTTGTCGCTGCTCGCGGACGCGGAGGACTCGCTGGCCTTCGCGGCGGTGCTGCGTTCGCCGCTCGTGGGCTTGTCGGACGCGTCGCTGTTCCAGCTCGCGGGAGAGCAGCCGCTGTCGTTGACGTCACCTCGGCTGACGGACCCCTCGGTGCTGGAGGCGCTTCCGGAGCAGGACCGCGAGCGGCTGGAGGGCTTCCTCTCGGCGCTGCCCGCGCTGCGCCGTGAGCGCGACCGCCTGGGCGTGCGTGAGCTGCTGCTCGCCGCGCTGGACCTGACGGGATATCGCGAGGCGCTCGCGGGCTCTCCCTACGCGGAGCAGGCGAGCGCCAACGTGGAGAAGCTGCTGTCGCTCGCGTCGCGTCGTGACGAGCGTGGCACGGGCGGCTGTGTGGCCTTCGCGCGCGAGCTGCGGATGCTGGCCGAGTCCACTCCGAACGAGGCCCAGGCGGACCTGCTCGACGCGGGAGACCCTCGCGCGGTGCAGTTGCTCACCATCCACCGCGCCAAGGGCCTGGAGTGGCCCGTCGTCGTGGTGCCGGGAATGGGCGGCCGTCGTCGGAGCACCTCCGCGCGTGCGCACTTCGAGCGCTCACACGGCATCGCGCTGCGGCCGTGGGTGACCGACTCGGTGGAGAGCTACACGTCCAACCGCTTCGAGGCGGTGAAGCAGGAGCTCAAGTCGCGCGAGGACGCCGAGTATCGCCGCCTGCTCTACGTGGCCCTCACGCGCGCGAAGGACTTGCTCATCCTCTCGGGCGGAGAAGAGCCTCGCTCGGGGAAGGACTCGTGGTGGCATCTCGTCGACGCGCGGCTGGAGGACGTCGCCACGCGTGAGCTCGTCACGGACGTGGATGTCGATGACCTGCCTCCGCCCGCGGACCCCGAGCCACCGGGGCCCGAGGTGCTGGCTCGCGCGGGGGCACGCGTGGAGGCCGCGCTCTTGCGCGTGCGCGGCGGCTCGCTCGAGATGAGCGAGGCCCCTGGGCGCATCAGCGTCCCGGTGGGCGCGGTGCAGGACTTCCTCCTGTGTCCTCGTCGCTTCCACTACGTGCACCGGCTCGGACTGCGAGGCGCGGCGTGGCCGTGGGAGACGCCCACCCGGACCGAGCCGCTCCTCGTCGAGCCCGATGGCTGGATGCCCACGAAGAGTCCGGATGCACTCGTGCGCGAGCTGCTGCGCGGCGCGGACCTGCGGCTGTGCGCGGCACGTGACGTGGATGTGACGGAGCGCCGCGCGCATCTGGAGTCCCTGCTGCGCACGGCGGGGATGCTCCCCGAAGAGGAGGGCATGGAGGCGGTCCTCGGCACCGTCGAGCGCTTCCTCCGCACGGACTTCGCGCTCGCGCTGGCGGAGTCTCCCGCGCGAGGAGTGCATCGCGGCCTGTCGTTCTCGCTCGCCCTCGAAGAGGACGAAGACCTCTCCCTGGAGGGTGAGGTGGATGTTCTGTGGGAGTCACCTCGCGGCGAGGCGGTGTTGATTGCCTACAAGTCGGGTAGCCGACACCCGCTGGGGCCCGCCGCGTACACGCATGAGCTGGCGGCGCTGGAGCTGGCGGCTCGACGGCTGGTGCGCCCGGGCGTGCCCGTGCGTGTGGGCGTGGTGTTCCTCGCCGAGGCGAAGCCCGAGCCCGAGTGGAGAGGGGACGAGGAAGGGCTCGAGGACGCGGCGGCACGGCTCGCCGGGGCGGCTCGGGCCTTGGCCCGAGGGGAGGTCCGTGGCGCATGGTCGGGACGTGAGAGGCCGACCTGCCAGGCCCTGCATTGTGGCTTTTCGGAACACTGTCACCCGGCCCCTTCCGCGTGCTAAGCGGCGGGCACCATGCCGAACGTCGTCGTCATCGGAGCGCAGTGGGGAGATGAGGGAAAGGGCAAGGTCGTCGACCTGCTCACCGAGCATGCCCAGGTGGTTGTCCGCTTCCAGGGCGGCAACAACGCGGGTCATACGCTCGTGGTGGGTGGCCAGAAGACGGTGCTTCACCTGATTCCGTCGGGCATCCTTCACCAGGGCAAGACCTGTGTCATTGGCAACGGAGTCGTGGTGGACCCCGCGGTCCTCGTGGGGGAGATCGACGCGCTCAAGGCGCGCGGCTTCCTCAAGGAGGACGCGCAGCTCCTCATCTCCGACAATGCCCACGTCATCTTCCCGTGGCACAAGCTGTTGGACTCCTTCCGCGAGAAGGCGCGCGGTGGTGCCGCCATCGGCACCACGGGTCGCGGAATCGGCCCGTCCTATGAGGACAAGGTCGCGCGTCGCGGCATCCGCGTGCGGGACCTCCTCAACCCGGACCGGCTGCGCAAGCGCATCGAGGAGCGTCTGCCTCAGGCGCTCGACGAGCTGAAGGACCTGTGCGCCAAGGCCGGGGTGCCCGTGCCGCAGCTCGAGGTTCCTCAGGTGCTGGCGGAGTTCTCCGCCCTGGGTGAGCGCCTCAAGCCCTACGTCCACGACGTCTCCCTGTTCCTGTCGGAGCAGGTGCGTCGCGGCGCGCGCATCCTCTTCGAGGGCGCGCAGGGCACGCTGCTCGACGTGGACCACGGCACCTATCCGTTCGTCACGTCGTCCAACTGCGTGGCGGGCAACGCGGCGGTGGGCTCGGGCCTGGGGCCCACGGCCATCGACAAGGTGATGGGCATCAGCAAGGCCTACACGACGCGCGTGGGCGGGGGTCCGTTCCCCACGGAGCTCAACGACGCGACGGGTGACCAGCTCCGCAAGGTGGGCGACGAGTTCGGCGCGACCACGGGGCGTCCGCGCCGCTGCGGTTGGCTGGATGGCGTGGTGCTGCGCTACGCGGTGCGCGTCAACGGCCTGTGGGGCCTGGCGCTCACCAAGCTGGACGTGCTGAGCGGGCTCAAGTCCGTGCAGCTCTGCAACGCGTACGAGCTGGATGGCCAGAAGGTCACCGAGCTGCCCGGGGACTACGAGGACCTTGCGCGGGTCAAGCCCATCTTCGAGACGCTTCCGGGTTGGGACGAGAAGCTCGCGGGGGTGCGCAGCTTCGAGGAGCTGCCGGAGAACGCCAAGCGCTACGTCCGCCGCGTGGAGGAGATCAGCGGCGTCCCCGTGGTGTGTGTCTCCGTGGGCGCCGACCGCGGTGAGACGGTGCTGATCCAGAATCCGTTCCGGAGCTGAAGCGGGCAGGGTGCACCCTCGGGGGAAACTCCCACCGAGGGTGCGGTAGCGCCGTGACGTCGCCCCCGGTTTCTGCTACGGCAACCGGGAGCCACCCTCTGGGGGACGTCATGGTTTTCGTGCGCAAGTCCGTCATCGCCCTATCCGCGGTGTTGCTGCTCGGCGCGGCGGAGCCGTCCGAGTCCGCTCGGGCCTCTTTTGTCCAGGGCGAGTCCGCGTTGTCCTCGGGCCGGTTGGAGCAGGCCGCCGCCGCGTATCGCGAGGCCCTGTCCGCCACTCCTGGCTATGCCGCCGCGCTCAACGGTCTGGGCAGCGTGCTCTTCCGGCAAGGCCAATTGAAGGACGCCATCGCGCGCTTCCAGGAGGCCACGGAGGCGGACCCCGAGCACAAGATGGCCTTCTTCAACCTGGGCTATGCCGCGCGCAAGTCGAGCGACTGGGCCACCGCGGCCCGCGCCTACTCGCGCTACGTGGAGCTGGAGCCCGCGGACGCGGATGGCTACTACGGCCTGGCGGAGAGTCACCGGTTGCTCGGCGACAGGACGCAGGCGATCGCCGCGTACCAGGGCTACATCCTCCGCGAGAAGCGCCCGGCCGAGCAGGTCTGGGTGCAGAAGGCACGCGGACACCTGAAGGCCCTGGGTGGGGAGCCGCTTCCCGCGAACGCGCAGGTCGAGGACTCGCGCCGCATCGCCGCGCCGGCGGCCTCGGCTCCCGCGGTGACGACGCCCGCGCCCGCTGCTCCGAGCACGCCCGTCGCATCCCCGCCGGAGAAGTCGAACACCCCCGCGCCCGCTGTCGCGGCGGGAGGCGCGCCGCAGGACGTGGAGCGTCCGCAGGAGCCCATTCCCTTCCCGTCGACACGCGCGACCTCGGAGGCCTCTCCGGAGCGCACGCCGAACCCCGCGCTCGCGGCGGCGCGCATCCGCGACGGTGATGCGCTGATGAA